>LUPB01000069.1:7638-9155 GCA_001627235.1 Nitrosopelagicus sp. REDSEA-S31_B2
AACCTACTCTAATCGTTGCAAACAAGATTGACGTTCCAGGTGCTGATGAAAATTTTAATCGCCTTCGTGAACGATATAATGAGGTTATTACCGTTCCTGCAAGCGCAGACAGTGAGTTAACTTTGAGACGTGCTGAACAACAAGATTTGATCAAATATTCGCCTGGCTCTGAACAGTTTGATGTTGTAAAACCTGAAGACTTGAACGAAAAACAAACAAACGCACTAAACTTCATCAAACAAGACATCATGGGAGAATACATGCGTACAGGAGTGCAATTTGCAATCAATGTCACTGTTTTCAAACTATTGAAAATGAATGCAATCTTTCCTGTCGCTGATGAAACAAACCTTTCTGATAAGAAAGGGCGCGTACTTCCTGATCTATTCTTACTAAAAGATGGCGCTACTGTAAAGAACTTGGCAAATGAAATTCACACAGATCTGTCAAAAGGATTACTGCATGCTAAAGATTTGAGGTATAATCTCCGTTTACCAACACATTATCAATTACGAGATAGAGATGTCATATCTCTTGTAAGCGCAACAAAGAAATCCACTGGATAAAATCAGTGATTATTCATGGAATCTGTAAATTTTGTTATTTTAGATGACAGAAAAGAAGCACAAAAAATCTACACCTTTGTCACTCCAAACGGATTTCCTGAAAAGATTCAACCTCTCTTTCAAGCAATTGCACTTGCTGAATATGTAATATTTCATGTGAATGCACTTGACAAATTTACAGGAGAACAAATTCTTGCATTAGATGCCCTTGGAAAAAAAGAAGGAATCCTGTCCCATTCTTACGACGTTGATGAGGCAAGATTAGAACTTATGATTAAAGGAACTGTTCTTGAAGGATACAAAAAAGTTGAACAAGACAAGATAAAAGAGGAACTGGTAAACTTTCCAACTGCAAAAAAAGATGGAAGTACAAGTATTGTAATTGATCATACTTTTGATGTTAAGGGTGTAGGGACTGTAGCATTAGGAAAGGTTCTATCAGGAAAGATTGCCCAATATGACAAAATTCAGCACTATCCTTCTGAGATTGAAGCTATGGTAAAATCAATTCAAATGCATGATGATGATGTAAAAGAATCAATCTCTCCTGCACGAGTTGGACTGTCTCTCAAAAACATAAAACACGACGAAATCACTCGTGGAGATGTATTGTCAAATGACACTTCTATCAAAACCGTAACTGAAATCAATATTGACTTTAAACAAAACCAATTCTTCAAGGCAACACTTGCAGAAAATCAAATGTGTCTTGTAAGTGTAGGTCTTCAGATAAAGGCGGCAAAGTTTGCATCTGTCTCTCCTATGAAATTAACCTTTGAAAAACCTGTCATCATAATGCCTGATGACGTGTGCGTTTTACTAAAACCTGAATCCAATACCGTACGAATAATTGGAAGTGGCACTATACAATGAAACCTGCAAGAGCATGTCCCATATGTCCTGATTGTGGCTCTAAAAAATTTGAAAGACTAGAATCTGACAGTGTAAAGG
>LUPB01000007.1 GCA_001627235.1 Nitrosopelagicus sp. REDSEA-S31_B2
GTATTAATAAAGAAAATAAGAAAAATAGAGTTATTCTATTTTTTTGATTTATTAACAAAGTCTACCATACGCTTTTCTCTATCAGGATCAGAGAAACAGTTTCTCCAGGCCAATAGTTCGACACCTAGTCCGGTATCTAGATCTGCATTTCTGCCTTTGTTAATAGCTGTTTTTGACATGCGAACTGCGAGTGTAGCATTTGATGCAATAGTTTTTGCCATAGCCATAACTTCATCCATTAAGGATTCTAATGGAACAACATTATTGACAAGACCGATTTCTTTTGCTTCATCTGCCTTGATCATTTTTCCAGTATAAACAAGTTCTTTTGCTTTTGCAATTCCAACTATTCGCATCAATCTTTGTGTTCCACCCCATCCAGGAGGAATTCCAATTGTAACTTCAGGTTGGCCCATTCTAGCATTTTCAGATGCAATTCTAATGTCACATGACATTGCAACTTCACATCCACCACCTAGTGCAAATCCATTTACTGCAGCAATTGTTGGTTTTGAAACATTTTCAACAGTTGCAGTAACTTCTTGACCAAGTTTTGCATATACTTCAGATTCATCAGCAGATATTTTTGACATATATTCAATGTCTGCTCCTGCTGAGAATGCTTTATCGCCTTCACCAGTCAAAACAATTACTTTTACACTATCATCTTTATCGAGTTGCTCAAAAGTAGAGATTATTTCTTTTGCAACATCAATATTCATAGCGTTAAGCTTTGTTGGACGATTGATCTTAACGACACAAACGCCTTCATCTTTGCTTGTTGTAATCATTGACATGATAGAAAACGAATAGAATGTAAAATTAAATGTTATCTATTTTCCACGTACTTTGCCCCATTGGGCTAATGCAGAAGCTGCTGCAATCCATGTTCTTAGGTCTTGATAAACTGGGACGTTATGTTTCTCAATTAATTTAATCATTTTTTCAGTATATGGACCACCATTTCCACCACAAAGGATTGGTTTTTTCCTTCTCTTGGTTAGTGCAGCCAAATAATCTACAATAGTTTCTTCAAGAGGATCATCTTGGAAAACAAACCATGGCATTGCAATGTCAATATTTTTGTCTGCCAAGAATTGTTCGATAACAAAATTGTAATCACCTGCAGTTGCACCACCTCCAACATCAGCTGGATTTCCACAATAGGCTTTTTCTTTTCTTTCATAACACGTTTTGCAGTATTGATGAATTTTCTTCCATCACCAAATCCTTCAACGTATAATCCAATAACTTTGGTTTGTGGATCATTTGCAGCATACCAAATCATATCAGCTTCATCAACATCAGAACGATTACCAAAGCTAATCATTTTTGATAGACCAAATAGATCTGCACTTTCTAACATGCTAATTCCCATGGTTCCACTTTGAGAGAAGAATGCAACATTTCCTAATTTTGAACGAACCATTCTTGCTTGTCCTTGGAATGCACAATCTAATCTATTTGCAGCATTAAACATTCCAATACAGTTAGGACCAATTACACGAATTTTGTGTTTTAATGATAATTCTTTAACTTCAGCTTCCATTGCTGCTCTGTCACCACCTAATTCTTTTCCACCACCAGAAACTATGACAACATTGTGTATTCCTTTCTTTGCACAAGTCTTCATTATAGGAGGACATGCAGAAAGATCAACACAGACTACAACAAGATCAACTTTTTCTTTAATGTCTTCTAATGAAGGATAACATTTGATACCAAGAATTTGTTTTTGTTTTGGATTGATTGGAAAAACTTTACCTTTGTAATCTTGTTTTCCAAGTGCATCAAGAACAGAGTTACCAATTTTTCCTGGAGTTGCAGAGGCACCTACTAGTGCAACAGATTTTGGTGTGAAGAATTTTTCCATGGATTCAATAATTGGTTTTGCTTTTGAGATAGAGTTCTTTCTTAGTTCTTTATTTAGAATGATTTTTGCATCTACTACAAAGTATGATTTTGGATAGACAATTACAGGGTTAAAGTCAATACTGTTGATATAATCTGCATTATCTACACCCATTTTTCCAATTTGTACTAAGGCTTTAGCAACCATGTTTGTGTCAATTGGTTTACTGCCACGGAATCCTTTGAGAAGTTTTGAACCTTTTAATTCATCTAACATCGATTTTGCATCAGCAGTTGTAATTGGAAGCATTCTGAATGCAACATCTTTGAAGACTTCAGTCATGATTCCACCCAGTCCAGCCATAATCATTGGACCGAATTGTGGGTCATTTTGTATACCAACAATTAGTTCAACACCACCTTTTGGAACCATTTTTTCCAAAAGAATTCCTTTTACGTCAACGCCTTTCTTTTTTGATAGACGACCATACATGTCATTGAATGTCTTTTTTACATCTGCAACATTGTCTAATCCAACTTTTACTCCTCCAACATCAGTTTTGTGTAAGATTTGTGGAGAAACAACTTTCATTACTAATGGGAATCCCAGTTTTTTTGCCTGTTTTGCTGCATCTTCTGCAGAAGTTACTAGTGCAAATCCGGGTACTTTGATTCCATATTTCTTTAGAATTGATTTTGATGATTCTTCAGTGATAACTTTATGATCTGTGTTTATAATTTCTTCAAAGGTTTTTTTTACAAAGGACATTATTCGATCGATGAAAAAATTTTTCGCTATATTAATCTTTGATCAAAAATTTTTGATTATGGCCAAATGCCTTTATGTTCAAATGCTTCCATGACTCTTTGAACTGCAAGAACCATTGCTGCACGTCTCATATCAATTTTGTATTTTTTTGAAATATCGTGAGTGTCTTTTAGACCTCTTGTGATATTTGCTTCCATTTTTCCTGCAACTTCATCAAAGCTCCAATAATATCCCATATTGTTTTGTACCCATTCAAGATAGGAGATACAAACACCGCCAGAGTTTGCAAGTATGTCTGGGATAACCATAATTTTCTTGTTGTAAATTATTGGATCTGCTTCAGGAAGTGTTGGTCCATTTGCTGCTTCTCCAATAATTCTACATTGTAATTTTTTTGCAAGTTTAGCATCAATTTGATTTTCAAGTGCACCTGGAATTAGAATTTCACATTTTGTTGTGAGTAATTGTTCAGTTGAAACTTTCTTACTACCAGGGAAACCAACAACACTACCTTTCTTTTGTTTATGTTCAATTAATTTACTTACTTTGAATCCATTTGGAACAATGATTGATCCTTTAGAATCACTTGCACCTATACATTTAGCTCCCATTTTTTCAAGATATTCACCAGCAAAAGTGGATGCATTTCCAAATCCTTGTAATACAACTTTTGCACCTTTAAGTTTAATTTTTAATATTTTAGAAGCCTCTCTAACACAATATGCAGTTCCTAATCCAGTTGCAACATTTCTTGCAAGTGAGCCTCCCATAGGGATTGGTTTTCCAGTAATTACTCCTGGAGAGTATTTGTTACCATTCATCTTGCTCCAAGTATCCATAATCTGTGTCATTTCTTTTCCAGTTGTGTAAACATCAGGGGCAGGAATATCTTTTTGAGGTCCGATTATTTCACCAATTTTATATGCAAATCCTCGAGTTAATCGTTCTAATTCACCTTCACTAAGTTTGTCTTTCTTTGGATTTACAAAAATTGCACCTTTACCACCGCCAAGTGGAACATCAACAACAGCACACTTCCATGTCATCCAAGATGACAATGCCATAACTTCGCGTTCCATGTATTGAACACCACCTTCTGGATCAAAGTATCTAATTCCACCTTTGTATGGACCACGATCATTGTTGTGTTGTGATCTAAATCCGGTAAAGACACGTATTTTTCCATTATCCATTTTTACAGGAATTTTAACACGTAGAACTTTGTTTGGCATTGCAAGATATTCTCTTAATCCTTTATCTTTAATTTTTAAAACATCACAAGCATCGTTTACTTGTTTTGTTGCATTAGCAAAAGGGTCATGTTTTACCAAGATGAATATTGTGTAATTTCAAATTATACTTAAAAGTATCTTTTACAATATCAAATTTTTTATCATCTAAGAGGATAGATAATTTATGAAAGTTTTAGTTACAGGAGCAGGTGGATTCATAGGTTCCAGACTAGTAAAGAAACTGATTTCAGAAGGACATGAAGTTTATGGTACAATTCACGATTCACCATCCCAAGTAGAAGGAATGCAAATTATTAATGCAGACTTAACGAATGGTGAATTTGAAATTCCAGATGTAAGGTTTGATGTGGTTTTTCATTTGGCAGCTGCAACACCACTTGTTAAAGATAAGAAAAAGCAAAAGAGGATCAATTATGATGGAACCGTTAATTTATTTAATAAAATTAAAGACAAAACAGATTTCATAATTTATGCATCAGGTTTAGGCGTATTTGGAAACCCAAATGGAGTGGTTGATGAGCAAAGTAACATAAAACCAGATACAGATTTTGTTAAGATAAGACTAGATGCACAGAAATTCCTTGAAGAATCCTGTAAAGATAATAACATTGGATTTTCAGTGTGCTATTTTGGAGATGTTTATGGAGATGGCAGTTGGTTTACAGAAATGGTAGTGAAGAAATTAAAGTCAGGCATGATGAAAGTTCCTGGAAAAGGAGATTACGACAAATGTTTCATACACGTTGATGATGCAATAGGAATTCTAACAACTGTTGCAAAAGACAATCTAAGAGATCAGTCGTATGTATGTGCAGATTCAACGTCTGTTACTTTCAAAGATTTTGTAGATTATGCAGCTGATAAAATTGGCGCAAAACATCCAGGCGGAGTCCCAATGTTTCTTGCAAAAGGAATACTAGGAGGAGACTTGGTAAAATTATTGACGACTCCAATGAAAATTTCAAATCAGAAGGTTTCAAAAATCTATAATTTCATCTATCCATCATACAAAGATGGGATCGATGCAATTCTCAAAAACTAATAGTTTCAACCTACAAAAGAACTAACCCTTAAATTGACTCAGTAAGTAAGTTTTTCATTATGATGCCAAATCGCGGTTATGATATGACGCCTACCATGTATTCACCTGATGGAAGAATCTATCAAGTAGAGTATGCATTAGAGACAGTCAAACGAGGTACACTTGCAATTGGCATAATGACAAAAGATGGAATAATTTTAGCCGTTGAAGAAAAAACAAGACCGTTACAAGTAGATGGAATTACACAAAAAATATTTCAAGTTGATGATCATATAGGAGTAGCAGCAGCAGGATACATTCCTGATGCAAGAGTTGAAGTTGACAATGCAAGATACTTTTCTCAAAGTAACAAACTAACTTATGACGAACCAGTAGATATTGAGACTGTTGCAAAACACTTAGCAGATCAAAATCACCAGTTTACACAATATTCAGGCGTAAGGCCATTTGGCGTTGCATTGATTATTGCAGGAATTGATAGAAAAGGAGTTAACGTATACGTAATTGATCCTAGCGGAACATACAACTCTTATTCTGCAATAGCAATTGGAACAGGTTCAGATGAAGTAAATGAATTCCTTGAGAAAAACTACAAAGAAGGACTAACTGTAGATGAGGCCGCATCATTGGCAATTGCTGCAATAAATCTCAAAAGTGAAGAGAAATCCGGTGTAGAGCATATCAAGATGTCAAAAATACTAGTAGAAGGAAAAATGATAGAGAAGATTTCTCCTGAAGATTTAAAGAAATTTGACGAGGCTGCAAAAGGCAAATTTGTCAAATAAAATTTCTAAGAAAGCGAATTATTAGACCTAGATTTTGATGAGATATGGGTTTAGGAAGTTATTGGGGAGAAGTAATCGATGTACTTCGAGAAATTATACCAGTTTATGATAAAGTAAATTCATTCATTTCATTAGGTAAAGACGTAGAACATAGAAACAGGGCAATTAAGGGAAGAGTGAAGAAAGGTGATAAGATACTTGATGCCGGTTCAGGATTTGGTAACATGTCAAAGACAGCAGCAAGAATTGTAAATGATGATTTGAAAATAATTCTTTATGATCCTTTAGTTCCAATGCTAAAAAATACAGATAGACTATTCAACAAGAAATTAGATTCTGCATGTGGAGTTTTTGAACACGTACCATTTCAAGACAAAGAATTCGACGCAGTGTTATCAGGATATTCATTACGTGATGCAATTAGTCTTAAGACTGCAATTTCAGAAATGCACAGAGTTCTAAAAGAAGATGGAAAATGGATTATCGTTGATTTAGGAAAACCAGATGAATCATTTTTTAGATTTGGAGTTACATTTTATCTTAGAATGATTTTACCAATTATTGCATTTGCGGCAGGTGGAAGACTTGGATTGAAATTTGGAACACTTTATGGAACATACAAGCTTTGGCCAAAGAATAAAAAATTAGAATCCATGTTGCTTGAGAAATTTTCAAGAGTGGAATTTGAACCATTATTTGTGGGAATTTTGCTCAATCGTTTTAACAATGCACATCTTTTATCATTAGGAATTGGAATAAATTCGATTTCAGTCTACTTACTCTCAATTTCACAATCAGTTCCAGAGATTATGGGGTACAGAGTTCTAACAGGAATTGCACATGCATTTTTTTGGCCACCATGTGAAGCAATAATTTCAAACGTTAGCAAAGGCAAGACGCGTGTAAGAAATATTGCAACGTTTACAGGATTCTTTACAACGGGATTCATGATAGGCCCACTCATAGGTTCATTTTTGCTAGAGAGTTTCCATGAAGATTATAGATTCATTTTTGAAATTGCAACTTATGTGTTAGTGGCATCAATTGTATCAGCTATTGGATTATCAAGAAACAGACCAATTGTAAAGCGTGACAAATTTTCATTTTCATCAGTTAGAGAAATTGTAAAATTCCCACATGTCATCATGATGTTAATTTATTGTACAGCATCATTTGGAATAATTTTGAGCATTTATCCTGCATTTTTGAATGACAGAACTATGACTCCAGTCAATATTGAGATATTATTTTTCATTTTTGGAGTATCGAGAATTATTACGTTGATAATGGCAAGCAAACTTGCCAAAAATACTAGCTTAACACTAATTGTAGCTACGTTTGCAATAGCTGGCGGATTAGGTCTTTCATTTTTCGTAGACAGCATCATAGAATTTGCAGTTGCAATGATATTGTTAGGATTTGGATTCAGTATATTTTTCCCACTAACTCTAGAAATTGTTTTGAGTAAAACACGAAAGGAGATTTCGGGTACAATGATTGGAGCGTATGAAACAGTATTTGGTATAGGATGGGCAACTGGACCTGTAATTGCAGGAATAGTGTCGCAGATGTTTGGTAATGAAATACCATATTTGGTGTTCTGTGTAATAGGAATTGGAGTAGCAATTCTATCTATAACAAAAAGAAGACTGCTTGAGCCTAACAAGAATACAAATCTTTAATTTTAAATTCATACAGTAGCAGATATGGAATATTTCCTGAACATTATGGGAAGCGAATGGATGATAATTATTTTTGTTGCACTAATCTTGTTATTTGGAACAAACAAACTTCCTGAAGCAGGAAAAAAAATTGGAAAGATGGTAGGCGAATACAATAAAGCTAAAACAGAGATGCAAAATCAAATTAAAGATATGACGAAGACCGAAGTAGACAATCCTACTATTGAGGGTCCAGTTCAATCTGAGAGACAAAAGCTTGAGAAAATGGCACAGATATTGAAAATAAAAACCGAAAATAAATCAGATGTAGAATTAAAAGATGCAATTGATGCAAAGTTTGGAACTCAAACCAATTCAGAAAATAAATTTAAAAATTAATTTTTTTCATTTAATCTATAAACATTTTTTCGTAGTCGTTTTTGTGCAAAATCATAATATTCTTTTACAATTTCAAATCCACAGTAACGTCTATCTAACATTTTTCCGACAACTGCAACCTGTCCAGAGCCAAGGAAAGGATCAAAAACTATATCATTTTTTTTACTGGAGTACAGTAGAATTTTTTTAATTATTTCAGCAGGTAATTTGGTAGGAGTTTTTTCCTCTCCGGTCCAATATTCACGTTTGATTTCCCATACATCTTCCTTATCTCGATAATGTAAGCTATGCCCATCTTCAGTTTTTTCATTTTTCTTAAATCTAGAAAACGGGAAAAATTTTCTTTTTTTTGGATTTTTGCAAACGTAAAGACAGTGGTAATGAGAAGTTACAAACTTATTTTTAGTTACAACGCCAAATTGGTATTTCCAAATAATATGATTCACTAATGTCAATCCAACATCATCAATAGCAATTAGAATATCTTTGAGGTTGTTCCAACCTGAAAATATGTACATACTTCCAGATTCTTTTAGGATACGATTAGATTCAGATATCCAATCATAACTAAATTGAAGGTAATTTTCAGGTAAAACTTCGTTGTAACCTTCTAAGACTCTAGAACTTTTTCGGTTATAGTTTGCTTTTTTTGCTTTGAAATCAATTGCAAATGGTGGATCAGTAATTATTAGATCAATTTTGTTCTTGGGAATTAGTTTCATTCCTTCAAGGCAGTTTTTATTATAGATTTTATTATAATCGATTTTTTGCATAACTGATTTTCTATTAGTCATTACTTAAAATTTCATAAAAAGAAAAATTGTAATGTCATACACTACAATTAACGGTAAGGAATTTTTGCTTTTTTCTTGTTTACTGCTGCGAGTTCTTCTTTTAGATGTTTTTTGAGAAGATTTTCGTGCTCTTTTTTATGCTTCCAGTATGCATTTAGACATGCTTGTCTTGTTTTTGCACGATTCAAAGCGTTTGTGAATTTTTTATGGCTTTTAGCCACATCAGATGTATAACCGGCCATATTCGGTATCCAGCCACATGATAGTTAACCTTTTTTCTTTTTATGAACTGGTGCCAAAGAATAAAACTATTACATGGTTATATCAAAAAAGAAGCATGGAGAAAGTTGCAGTTGTAACAGGGAGTTCTAGTGGAATTGGATTTGAAACATCTCTAGCATTAGCAAGAGAAGGTTATTTCACATATGCAACAATGAGAGATGTAAAAAAAGCAGATAAAATACAGAAAATTGCAGATGAAGAAAATATCTCATTAAAAGTCATAGAATTAGATGTGGATGATGAAGAATCTGCTGAAAATGCAATAAATACAATCATTCAAGAAAAAGGCAGAATTGACGTACTAGTAAACAATGCAGGATGGGGAATATGGGGAACTGGAGAAGATGTTTCAGTAGAGGAATTTAAGGAGCAATTTGAGACAAACTTTTTTTCTGTTGTAAGAATGGTACAAAAAGTTGCACCGACAATGAGAAATCAGGGTTCGGGAAATATTGTTAACATAAGTTCAGTTGCAGGAAGAATAGGATTACCAGCATCAACTGCATATGTCAGTTCAAAATTTGCAGTAGAGGGTCTTTCAGAATCACTTAGATACGAACTAGGACAGTTTGGGGTAAATGTAATAATTATTGAGCCTGGCGTAATCAAAACAAACTTTTTTGATTCTATGAAAACTGCAAAAAAGGCAGATGAAGGCGGAGCATACAGAGACATAACAATCAAAGTGATAACAGGAGTGAAGATGATGGCAGAAATGGGAACATCACCAAAAGAAGTAGCACAAGTAATCATCAAATCACTAAAAGAAGAAAAACCATTACCGCGATACATTGTTGGAAATGACGCTGCTATGTTTATGGAATCTAAAAAGATGAAAACAGATATCGAATTTGAGAATTATATGAAAAAAGAGCTTTACAGTGAGTAATTCAAGGTTAGAATATATACGCCAAAGTTTGATTTTTGTCAAAGTCCGCAAGATTGTGAATTATAATGAAATGGAAAAAATTAGAACATAATGGAATACTTTTTCCGCCAGATTTTGAGACCAAAAAAATCAAGATTACGATAAAAGGTGAAAATGTAGATTTAGACATTAACCAAGAAGAAATGGTGTATCAATGGGCAAAAAAGAAAGATACACCATATGTCCAAGACAAAGTTTTTCAGAAGAATTTTCTTGCAGATTTTGCAAATACATTTGGTTCAAAATATAAAAAATTAGAATTAGAAGATGTAGATTTCAAAAATGCATTCAAAGTTGTGGATAAAGAAAAAGATGCCAAAGAGCTTTTAACAAAAGAAGAGAAAAAAGCCCTTGCAGCCAAGCGTAAAGAACTCAGAGAGGAGATGAAAGAGAAATTTGGTAAAGGGAAAATGGACGGAAATGAGGTTGAAATTGCAAATTACATGGCAGAGCCACCAGGAATTTTCATTGGAAGAGGAGAACATCCACTACGTGGCAAGTGGAAACCAAAAGTCACATCAAAAGATGTTACATTAAACTTAGGTAAAGAGGCAAAAGTACCAAAAGGAGATTGGGGCAAGATAGTTCACGACCAAGATTCAATGTGGATGGCTAGCTGGACTGATTATTTAACACAAAAAAGAAAGTACGTATGGCTAGCAGACACTGCAGGAATAAAACAAGATAGAGACAAGGCAAAATATGACAAAGCCAAGAAATTGGCACAAGAAATTGAAACCGTAAAAACTAAGATTGTCAAAGACATGGAGAGCAAGGATGCAAAGATTAGACGAATATCAACAGTATGCTGGTTAATTTATAGAACAGCAATGAGAGTCGGAGACGAAAAAGATCCAGACGAGGCAGATACTGTTGGTGCCACTACACTAAGAAAAGAACATGTTGAACTAACATCAGATGCAATAAAATTTGATTTTCTTGGAAAAGATAGCGTACGATGGCAAGAAACAGTCCCAGCAGTAGGAAACGATAAGCAATTTCATGCAAATCTCAAAGAATTAACAGCAAAGATCAAGCCAACAGACGAAATTTTTGGAAATCTTACATCAAGAGATGTTAATGAATATTATAAAACAGTAGTAAATGGATTGACAGCCAAAGTTTTCAGAACATTTAGTGCATCAACAGTTGTCTCAAAATATCTAAATGAAAATGGAGATGTGAAGACTAAATCTGCTATGGAAAAGCTATATCATGCAAAACTTGCAAATCTAGAAGCAGCAATAATGTGTAATCATAAAAGAACAATTCCTAAAACATTTGAGCAATCACTTCAGAAGAAGAGAGATACGTTGAAAGTTGCACAAAAAGCAACCCCCTGGAAGAAAAATGAAGAGACATTGAAGAAAGTAGAGTCTACAAAAACAAAGACTGATGCCCAAGAAAAGAAGAGAAAAGAAAGAATTACAAAAATCAAACAAATGATAAAGAAATCAAAAACAAAACAAAAGGAAAGAGTAGAGAAATTACAATTACAGTTAGATCTAACAGAGAAGACTAGAGATTATAATCTAGGCACATCCCTTCGAAACTATATTGACCCAAGAATTTTCAAGTCTTGGACAGACGAGGTTTCAGCAGATTGGGAAAAACTCTACACATCGGCATTACAGAAAAAATTCCTCTGGGTAAAATCAGAGAACGAATCTTGGAAAAACGTCTCAAAACATTATTGATTTTAACATTTAAGTGACATATACTTGGATGAAAATTCGTGCCGGGGTAGCTCAGCCTGGTTAGAGTGCCAGTTCAAATGGTAATCTCTAACGGTTCTTCCATTGAAGGCAATACTCATAATCTGGAGGTCGTGGGTTCGAAACCCACCCCCGGCATTCACAGTTTCAGCTAAAGCCTTGACAACTGTTGTTTCTTAACTTTATAATTTTTCAGACATTGAGACGAGGTTGGTTTCAAGTATTTTGGGACTTGCAATGTAAAAATCCGCATAAAAATGACCGTCATCTTCAAGCCATTTTGTATCAATTCCCTTGCCATGTAAAAGAGAGATTGTCTTGTATTTTTCTTCTGAATCGGAGAAACTCCTCTGTCTGATTGGTTTTATGTCGCTTTTCACAAGAGAGTAACCATAATGATCAAAGACCTTCTGAATTTTCTCCATATCAAAAATCCGCAAAACAGAGAATGCAAAGACAGGGCCTTTTTCTGACGATTCCAAGTTAGATTCAGATTGCTGTTTTTTAATTAACTCAAAAAGATTGGAGAATGCCTTGTATCCAATATAACCAATGCAGCCAGTTGCAATTATCATGTCAGCTTGTGGCAGATCTTGGATTGGTAGATTCCCAGATTCTAAATTTACACATATTCCTTTTTTGCAAAGCCCTATATTTTCAGAGAATTTAAGTGCAGGTTGAGAAATATCTATTTGATAAAAATCAAGCGTATCATCAGATGAAAGATTTTCGAAAAACTGTTTTGATTGTTCAATTGATGGCTCCTGTTCCAAAAAGAAATCATCAAGATCAGACATTGTAAGATTGTATTTCATCAATGCAGAATTAATTCCATAAGAACTTCCAATGTCAATAATGTTTATTTTTTTTGAGAGTTTTTTGTAAAGTTGTTTTGCAATTGAAAGATACAGTGGTTTTGTTTCATTAGGAATGCGATAGTCTAACCTCTTCATTTCTTTGAGATATGCATTTGGAAATTTTTGTATGTAAATATTTGTAAAATCTTTTTTTACTTCCAGCTCTTTCATGGGTATTAACTGCTATTGTAGCACATGTATAAGAGAATCGGCTAAAATACTACTCCTTTATGCCTAGCAGTGGTCACTAGTCAAATCATGTAATTTACTATGCATCTGCATACATTGAAATTTCCCACGCAGTAGGAGTCTGTGCAAATGCGACATATTCTTTGTACTTTAGTTCAGTGTATACATCAATGAAATCTTTTGTAAAAACGTCTTCAAGGAATCCAGAATCGGATTTAAGGGAATTAAGAGCTCCTTTTAGAGATACAGGAAGAGAACCAATTTTGTATTCTCGTTTCTTTTCAGCAGAGAGTTTGTAGACATTTTCTTCAATTGGATCACCAGGATCTATCTTGTTTTTAATTCCGTCAAGACCTGCCAATAGCAATGCCGCTTCTAGAAGATAGATATTGGCAGTGGGGTCAGGGACTCTGTATTCAAGTCTCTTGCTTTTTTCTATGTTTCTGTTATACATAGGAACTCTGATTGCAGCTGATCTGTTGGCCAATCCCCAACAAACATTTGTGGGAGCCTCAAATCCGGGGACAAGACGCTTGTAAGAATTTGTAGTAGGATTGGAAATTGCACAAAGTGCAGATGCGTGGCTCAAGATTCCTCCAATGTAGTATCGTCCAGTCTGACTCAACTGCGCAAGCTTGTCATTCTCATCATACATTATGTTTGAATTTCCATTCCAAAGACTTTGATGAGTGTGCATGGCAGATGCATTGTCACCAAAAATTGGCTTTGGCATAAAAGTTGCAGCTTTGTTTCTTGCCTTTGCCTTTACTTTAACCAGATTTTTTACTGAAACCACATGATCAGCCATTTTAATCATCTCGTCATAAACAAGATTAATTTCACACTGACCAGATGTTGCGACTTCGTGGTGTTCAGCTTCAATGTTTATTCCAAAATAGTTGTGTAGATCATCACAGACATCCTTTCTGAATCCTTCAAGTGTGTCTTTTGGTTGGGATGGATAGTATCCTTCCTTGATATCTATTGCAGTGCTGACGTTTCCCTTTGCCCATGGAGACTCTTTTGATTCAATTGAATATCCAGAGCCACCATAAGAGTGAGTTGCAGCATATGGAGATGGGTAGACGTTGATGGCATCAAATACAAAGAACTCTATTTCAGGTCCCCAGTTTGTATGAGTAATTCTAAATTTTTTTAATTCTTTAGATGCCTTGTGCGCAATACTTCTAGAATCCCGATTGTATCTGGAGTTTTCTGAGGTACTCCCATCATACAGATCACAAAAAATTCTAGCATTTTTTCTATGGCCTGGATCATATTCTGATGGAAGAATTTTGAAAGAATTTGGGTCAGGTAACAATATCATATCAGAATCATTCACACTCTTGAAACCAGTTATGGAGCTAGCATCCAGTTTTTCCAAACCGTTAACAAAGCTATTCTCGTCTATTGCATAGCTAGGCATTCCAACATTATGTAACTCTCCAAAAATGTCTACAAACCAAAAATCAATAAACGAAATTTTTTCTTTGTGAATTAATTGTAACAATTGTTCAGGATTCATAATATGACCAGTAATTCACATTACTAGAGTTGTTTTGTGAGTTAGAATTGTCAATATTGTCAGGTTAAGCAAAAAAACGACTAGACAGTTTTAGAGGCCAGTAGAAATTAGCACTCTTTTTTCAAGCTGGGATAAATTTCTCAAAAACACAACATTTTTTCCTCAGAAGTTCCTATCATACACATGAAATCCACTGTAAACAAGTGGGTTTTAGCTGGATTAGACGGGTCACACCCCCGGCATTCACAGTATATCTGCACTAAGAAAATTTTGTGAATATGTAAGGAGTTTCAGTTGTTTGATTAAAGCTCCATGCAGTAGGTAAAGAATTTGACTGAATTATTTCAAGACTATACTCATCAATTAGTTTTTTCCAACCTCCATCTCTTGTATCATTAAATGAATATTTTTCAGAATAGCTTCCAGTCAAGACCATGCATGATTTTTGTTTCAAATTATTATTTAGATTTGAGATAATTTTGCTAGCCAATACATCGCCTCCCATTTGGGGCAATCCGCCTATAAAAAATGCAGGTTGAGATAATTCTAGAGCATTATAATCAAATTTTACAGCATCAGAACAAATTGGATTAAAGTCTATCATTATTTTTTTTGAAATATTATTTTGCAAGTCAACTAGCATATCATCAATTTCAATTCCATACACATTCAAGCCTAAAACTTTTCCACAAAATGCAATTCTACCATCACCAGAGCCAATGTCAAGAACTTCGCTATAGCCTAACATTTTAGCCATTGAAGTTATTATGTAAGCAGTTAACATCCAAGTTGGAGAAAATGGTTGAGTACTTGATTCATGTCCAATACTGTTTAACCAATATTTGTTGATGTCACCTTCATACACCATACAATTAACATTGTTAATTTTTGTTTCAAATTTATCATAGTAAATAGAATTATTTTGTAAGAAAGTATGAAGAGAATCAAAATCATCTTGAGGGATGGGAAAATCATCAGATTCATCTAGGGGCATAATTTCTTGAACATGGCTAGTTCCACAATAAACACGTCTGAATTCTTGTTTTAGAGCTATAAGATTTTTGGAAATGTTTTCAATCATCTTTGATTCCGGTTTCATATTGTTCAACAAATTCCTTAGTGCTCATTAATTCACGTAATTCCTTATAGAGTAAGGCTTCTTTTTCAATAGTTTCTTTAGTTTTCGGTTCAGAGTTCTGACCAAGTTGTTTCAGATTATCAGTAGAAACTTGTATCGAACTAGTTAATTCAGATAAAATTTCAGGGTGAAGAGACTTTGAGAATTTCTCATTCATGTATTCTTCAGTTTTGTTTATTTCATCAAATAGATTCTGGTTTTCAGTAGGGGATTTGAGGTCAGATTTGATCTTTTTTGCCAAAGTTTGAACCATTGTTACTTGATAATAGAGATTAATTATGTCAGATAATTTTTTTTCAGACGTTTTTGGAATGGAATCAATGATTTTTTGTAATTTTTCTGATTCAGATGTGAAAAGTTCTAATGTTTCATTTTCATTTGTTTCAGTTTCCATAAAATACTCTAGTATTGAGTATTTTTATTTCATTCACACCAAATGAGATGTGTTTTGTACTAATGGATTAAATAATTGAGAATTGTGGTTTTTCATATGTCTAAAAAAGTTGCAATAATGAGAGGAGATGGAATTGGACCTGAAATTGTTGATGCAATGACTGGAATCTTGAAAGAATGTAACTTACAAGCAGAGATGGTATTTTGTGAAGCCGGTTCAGAACAATGGGAAAAAAATGGTGGAAAAGATGCATCATACATACCTGAATCAACCATGCAAACACTAGAAGAAGTTGATGCATGTTTCAAAGGACCAACTACAACCATACCAAAACCTGGAGCACCTAGAAGTGTTGCAGTTACATTAAGACAAAAATTTGAATTATTTGCAAATATTAGACCAGTTAAAACTTTCAAAAGATTGACTCCAAATAGAGATGTAGATTTTGTGTGTTTTAGAGAAGCAACAGAGGGTTTGTACACAGGAGTTGAAACACAACTTAGTGATGATGCTGCAATTGCAATTAGAAAAATTTCAAGAAAGGGTTGTTCAAGATTTATGGAATCAGCTCTTGACTGGGCAAAACACTATGAATTAAACAAAGTTGTGGCAATTACAAAACGAAATATTTTGAAAAAAACAGATGGATTATTTTTTGAAGAGGTTGAAAAATCATTAAAACCATATCCAAATATGGAACTTGAAGAAATTTACATCGATAATATGGCACAACAATTAGTTATCAATCCAGAGCAGTTTAACAATTCAGTTCTTGTTAGTACTAATTTATTCATGGATATTATTTCAGAACTTGCATCTGGAATAGTTGGTTCTATAGGATTGATTTATTCTTCAAACATGGGTAAAGATTATGCAATGTTTGAGGCAGCACATGGAAGTGCACCATCATTCAAAGGACAAAATAAGGTAAATCCAACTGCCACAGTACTTGCAGGAGCATGGATGGCCGATTATCTCGGAGAAAGAGACATCAGAGATGCAATTTTTTCAGCAACTGAACAGGTAATCAATGAGGGCAAATATGTTACATTTGATATTGGCGGAGAGTCTACAACAACACAAATGTCAGAAAAAATTACAGATCTTGCAAAAGCTAATTTAAGAAAGTAAGTGTTTTACTTCCACAATAATTAATTCTTCATAAAATAATTTCTTCCTATCAATGATTTTTGCTTTAAAATTTTTTGATTGTACAAAATCAATTAATCCCATATAATCAGATAATGATGATGTAACAAATAGAAATTTTCCTTGTTTAGAAAGATGTGGTAGTGCTGAAGAGATAATTTTTTGGGGTATTTCCAGTCCGTCTTTTCCACCATCAGTTGCAACATCAATGATTTCATCAGTGGCAAGATATGGAAGGTTGCATATTATAACATCAAAATCTAGGTTCAATGCATCAGCAGAATTACAACATATTACATTTTGAGTTTTGAAATTTTGTTCAACAAGAGTATTAAAACTAATATCAGTTCCAACTACCAAACGAAAAGTTGATTTTAAAATATCAGTTAGATAACCAGAGCCACAACCAATATCAAGAGCAGAATCACCACTTAGACCCTCCAAATGATCCGCAAGAAAAAAGGTATCTTCAGCAGGAAGATATTGTTCAGATTTTTTTAATGTTTTTTGCAAATTTGATGATTTCATCATTATTCATTTCCTCAAGTCTCTCATTAGACTCTATTTCTAACCCTAATTTCTTTCCTATATTTTGAAGTTTTTTCCTTCTAAATGAGAACATAAGATTTACAGATTGAATAATCTCCTTTGAAAGAGTTGTTTTTCGAACAAAAGACATTATCGAAGAATTGATTTTAGGTTGTGGGGTAAAGTTTTCTTTTCCAATAGTTTTGAGAATTTTCATTTCAAATCCGGTTTGCGCAAGAACAGATATTGCTTTTCTATCATGTTTGTTGGCAAGTAATTTGTTTGCAAAATCATGTTGAACCATAACGATTCCACGTGAGAAATTGTTCAGTAACATCCATTGGATGGCTTTCTTACTCTCAGAATAGGGTAAATTTGAGACAAAAATATCAAATTTTTGATTTTGTTTGAAACCATCACCATGGATGATTTTGAGATTTTTTAGATTTGAAAATTTTTGTAGACATTCTTCATAAAGTTGAAAATCTTTTTCAGCAGATATCACATTTTTTGATTGTTCACATAGAAAAGGTGTGAGTATTCCTTTACCAATTCCTATTTCATATACAACATCATTTTTTGATATATTTGCAGAATTTACAATGAACTTTGCAATTGATTTTGAATTTAGAAAATTCTGTCCTAATTGCTTTCTAATATTCATTTTTTGACAAATAATCTGAATTGCGTTTCGCCAGAAATTTCTTCAATTATTCTTTTTGATAGATGATTAACTGGATCTTTTACTCCTGCACGTGATTCAAGATCATCATAATTTTCAAATTTCTTTTTATTAATTTCATCAATAATTAATTTTAGATACGTTTTGCCAATTCCAGGAATTAATTCCAGAGAATGTTTTCGGGGAGTTAGTGGTTGTGCATTATTAATATAATTTACAAATCGTGATTCATTGTTTTTAACAATAGTTGAGACTACATTATTCAGTTCAGTTTGTGCAGAATCAGATATTTGTTCAAAATCAAGTTTACCCAAAACAGATTGAACTTTAGTGCGCCCCTCTTTACCAATGTAAATTTTTTCTCCGATTTCAAATTCCGATTCATCCAACCCAAGTATTTCTAGTAAGGTGAGACGTTCTTCTCCCAATGCAGTTACAATTATTCCTTCTCTACCTCTAACAGTTTTTGACCTTCCTCTTGTAGAAAAGTCTAGGACATATGCATATTCTTCATATTTGCGTGACTGGGTAGTTCCCCTTTCCAAAAAAATCACCTAATTATCTAGCTATTGTCCTTGATTATTTTGAGAATTTTTTCTAAAGTTTCAGTTAGAATTAATTTTTTCCATCCAAATGTAAAAGAACGTAATTCAGACATTGTTTGCGGACAAATGTTGATTAGTTCAACTGCTTCTTCTTCAGTAATATCACACTCTTTGACTAGTTGTTGTTTCATTTTTTTTGCCGAGTCAGCTTCCAATGTTGAAACTTTTGAAACATAATCAAATGTCCATCTTTGGATTTGATCCATAGTCTCAGGATCTTGGTTTTTTAACAATTCTTTTACTTCAGAGAGCGAAACAGCTTGTTTCTTTTTTACTTCTTCCATTTTATACACCGAATGGTTTGATATGGTCTAATCTAGTGATTAAAGTTTTTGATTTTTCACCTAGTTTTACATCCAGAATTACATGTCTTCTTCCAACTTCAGTAACAAGTCCCACTTTTCCGTGATAACGTCTGTGTGGGAGTCCTTTATGTTGTGAAGAATCGATTTGAACTAGGGCTCTATCGCCAACATTGTATTCTCTGAGCAAGAAAGATACTCCACGAGGACCTTTCTTTGTCATTACAGATCTAGATTTGTGTTTAAATCCATGAGAACGACCAGATGTCTTTTTAGTTGCCATATTAAAAAAATCACTAGTTTGCCCTTATTTTAAGACTAGTATGGGTTAGGCATGAAATTACATGGATAAAATGAAAAGAGGAGGAATTGAGACTATTCTAAATCAGCAGATTCAGAATCTAGTGGTTCTGCGCTTACATCAGGAGTTTCTGGAACTTCTTCTTTAGGCTCAGACTTTTTTGTAGTCTTCTTTTTCTTCGTTTCAGAGTCTGGGTCGATTACACCGGCTTCACCAAGTGCAAATATAACATCCATCTCAGGATGATGAGGACTATCAACCATTCTTGCAATTCTCTTTTTACCTGATTTTTTCAAGTAAACACGATATGTACTTGTGTGTGCAACTACGTTTCCACCAACAGGTTTTGTTGGGTCACCAAAGAATTGGTCAGGAGAAGACATGACCTGGTTTGTTGCAATTGCAGCAATATTGTACGTTTCAGCTAGTCTTACTAACAAATGAACAAATTTGTTCAATTTTTGCTGACGTGTTGCAAGAGTACCTCTTCCAAGGTATTCGGATCTAAATAGACCGACTGCAGAGTCTGCTACGACTAATTTGATATTATGTTCTTTGATTAGAGTACTGGCTTCTTCAAGAATAAGTATTTGATGAGAGCTGTTATAGGCTCTTGCAACAACAATGTTGTCAAGTACTTTCTCAGGATCCATTCCATTTGCTTGTGCAATTGAAACAATTCTTTCAGGTCTGAATGTATTTTCACTATCAATGTATAATACACCGCCTTCAAGACCACCTTCTTCTTTGGATTTTTGAACCTGTACACACATTGTGTGACAGAATTGTGTTTTACCACATCCAAATTCTCCATAAATTTCAGTTAATGCTTGAGTTTCGATACCACCAGCAAATAGTGTATCTAGAGCCTCAGTTGCAGTGGTAATCTTACCAATGGACTGTCTCTTTTTGTATAACTCGTTTGCGCTAACAAAATCCTTCTGAATTAATCCACCTTCAACTAAACCTTCTCTTGCTTTTTCAACAAGTTTTCCTGCAGTATCAATATCCATACTTGTTAGTTCGGCTATTTCTACAGGACCACGTACTACCAGATCCATGATATTATGAATTCCAGCATCGTTGAGTTTTCTAGTTGTTACAGGACCAACTCCGGCCAGACTTTCTAAGGTTATCTCTTCAGTCATACTTTAAAGTACGGTACCAGTACTTTATAACCATTGTGTTTGAGAAATTTTAGATTGAATATCAATAAAATGAATCCTAGTTGCGTCGTCTTCTTTTTGCACTAGCTTTGTTTTGACCAGGCATTTTTCCACCATGGCCTAGAGTAGCCAAAACAAATCTTTTTCTAAAGTTACTTTTATTTCGCAGTTTGGAATTAGTACCTACGATCTTTCTTCCCTCTACTTTAGGAGTTTGACCTCTAACTTTGCCTGCTTTTGTAAGCGAACCGTGTGTTGCCATGATATTACGCTAGAAATTAGGAATTTATGTATTTGGAAACTACCAATATTCAGCCTTAATTTTCTCAATTACACGTTCGTGTTCGCGGCCTTTTCTTCTGGCATATCGTTCCATAGCGCCTAATGGCACACCACCCAATGAACGTGCAATTCCATTAAAGGCCATTGCCTTTATCTTTCCTGCACTACCATGTTTTCCAGTCTTAGTCATGAATTTTTGAATTCCATACTTGAAATTATGTTGCCAAGTTTTGTACATGACACCTAATTGCGTTGGATCATTATCCTGGCCCATATCATAAAATTCTGATTTCTCTAAAAGACCAATTGGAACAAAAGTCAAAGGAGTTGCAGTAAACATTGCTTCAGGCTGTTCTCTTTCTAATTCACTAATTAATCGAATAGTTTCCCATCCATCTTCAGGTTGTTCATCATTATCCAGTCCCATAATAAGAGTAAATGCAGGAATCCAGTAATTCTCATTAAGAGTTTTGACACCTTCTTTTACTACCCAGTGCCATTCATCAGGACTGTATGGTGCTAATTTTCTATCAGCATATTTTTCAATTAATCTTGTACTACCAGTTTCAAATCCACATTGAATTCCGGTAAGATTATCAGGGCCAGCATTGATTATTTTAGAAAGACTTGGAACTAATTTTTCATCAGCAATTGCACCAGAAAGAGTTCCGTGTGTTGGGTTTGTATGTTTGATACCAGTCGACATTACTGCTTTAAACAAATCTTCTAATGCATCACGATTTGGTTCCATATTTTTTGCAGTTTTGATATCCATTCCATAAACAAAAATATCATCACTGTGAAGCCATGCTCTATCTAGTCCTGTTTTTTTAATATTGACCTCAATTTCTTTTTTAACTTTTTCTGGTGGATAATATCTTAAAGAACGGAGAGTTACATCGCAAAACTTACAGCCACGTCCACAACCACGCATTACCTCAACCATTCCGTGCATGCTTGGTTCGACAATTTCAGGAATTTCATCTAGTTCGGGCCTATCCCAGAAGTTGACAAATCGTCCATGCATTGTTTTATCACCACGTTTGAATTCTTTGATATCAACTTTGAAGTCTTTTCTTTTTCTAAATGGGTCCATGTTTTCAAATTGACCGTCAATCAAATAATTAAAGAAACGACCAGCATGACCGTCAATTTCAGGAGCAATTCCGCCCATCTCTCCTTCTAAAATTGCATACAAACCATATTCTTCAATTTTTTCTGGAGCATAGTTGTATTGCCAGGTACCTGATGCGCCTGCAATAACTTTTGCATTACTGCCATTCTTTTTCTTGGCTGCATTGATTCGTCTATGTAATTCTGCATTATAGTATTCATCATAAGAAGTCTGTTTTCGACCAAACGTGAAAGTCATTGTTACAGGACCCATTCCAAGTGGGTCCATTTCATATGTTCCAACTACTTCAGTTTCTGGACCAATAAATTTTTCAATATGATTTGGGTGTGCAATTACTACATCACTTCTTGCAAATCCATCTCTAAGTAGTCCCGCCTCAACTTTTCGTAATCCATATGGAGCAAATTTTGCAACTCCGTTAATGTCAGGAGACCAATTACATATGAAATCAAATAAGACTTTTGGAGTAACTTGATTTTTTAATATTTTATACCAAAAGCTGTTTTTATCACGATTAGGATCAATTGCAGGTGCACATCCAAAGAAAGTTGCTAGAGAAATTCCCCTATAAGGTGACATCAAAGTTCTGTCAGCAGTGAGAACTATTTTTGGAGTTGCCATTTGTACCTACACGGCTTGAAAAATCATTTATTTTAAACCTTGCTGGAATTCTAGGTTCAGATTTCTTCCAATATGCCAGATTTGGTTCTATGTAAGTGGCCAAATTCAGATTTTTGTGATAAATGTTTGCCGTCAAAGACAGTTCCATCTCTACAAGCAAGATCATCATTTACACAACAGCTTCCACATATTCCAACACCACATTTCATCATTCTTTCCAGACTTGCTTGAACAAATATTCCCTTTTTGTTAGCCATTTGTACAGTTTTGTACATCATCAATTCAGGACCACATGTGTATATTGCATCGTATGTATTTTCTTCTAATAGTTTTTCCAAGATATCAGTGACGTATCCTTTTTCACCATAACTGCCATCTTCAGTAACAGGGATAATCGCATGATCATTTTTTTCTAATAATTTTTTTGCAGTTGTTTCAAAAAAGACTTCATTTTTTGTTTGTGAGCCCATTAAGACAGTTATGTGATTTGACGGATTTGAGAATTTTATGAGTCGCATTAATGGAACCAAGCCTGTTCCACCGCCAATCAATAAAATTTTTCCATCTTTGATGTCAAAGGAATTTCCATATGGACCTCTAACGCCAATTTGTTGACCCTCTGATAAATTATACAATGCAGTAGAAGATTCTCCACGTTTTCTTACAGTTAATGCCGCTTGATCAGGAGTTTCAGAAACCATAACACTCATTGGTAATTCATTTACACCAGGAATCCAAACCATTGCAAATTGTCCAGGAGAAACATTGGCAAGTACAGAGTCATTGAAGTATAATGTTCTTACCGTGGGAGTTTCATCTACAATTTTTTCAATTACACAAATGTGTGGATGATTATTGTCTCTTTGCTCTTCCAACCATTTCACCTATTGTTTTGTAGTTTTTCTTTTCCATATAATTTTGAATTCCAGAATTAATTTCTCCAAAAGTTTCAACCCAATGATCACCCATGACACTACCAAATTGAACTGCAGAGGAACCTGCCAAGATGAATTCAACAGCATCTTCCCAATTAGAGATTCCACCACATCCCATTATAGGAATATCAAATTTTGAAGATATTTCATATACGCATCTTAATGCAATGGGTTTAATCGGAGTACCAGATAATCCGCCAATTTTATTACTTAAGATTGGCATTTGTGTTTCAACATCAATTGCCATTGCTCTAACGGTATTAATTGCAGTAATAGCATCAACACCACCAGATACTGCTGCATCTACAGTATCGAGATAATTAGATTTTCCAAGTCCTACTTTGGCAAGAATTGGAACATTTGTAATAGATTTGATTTTTTTAATAATTTTTGATACCAATTCGGTATCATCTCCAACCTCCAATCCTACTTTGGCAACATGTGGACATGATAAATTTAGTTCATATGCAGTAACATTACAATTTTCAAATTTTTTGATCATATATTCAAAATCATCTTCTACAGAACCAACTAGACTTACAATGATTGGGACATTCTTGTTTGGTTCAATCATTTTTGCAAAAGTTTCAGCACCGGGATTTGAAAGTCCAACAGCATTAATCCAACCACCACCCTTTACACTAAAGATGGTCGGGTTTGGATAGCCCTCCCACGGTTCCTTACTAAGTGATTTTGTAACAACGGCACCAGCGCCAGCATTATGCAAACGTTTGAAGACATCAAGAGAAATTCCAAGAATTCCAGAGGCTAAGACTGTTGGGCGTTCTAATTTTAGTGAACCAAGAGTAGTTTCCAGACTGGAGTCCATCTGAAGAAGATTATTGGAAATGGCTTATAACAGTTGATTTGAGATATGTAGATTTTTTAATGAGGATTTGATTGGTATGATATTATGTTATCAGTCATACTTACTGAATTAGGAATTGCTGTCTTTGAAGAAGAAAAATGTATCAAAACATTTCCATTTTCAGAACCAGCAGAAGATTACGTATTTGTAAAGAAAGGTAAATCCAGACTAAGTGAATTGACTAGATTCCTGCAAGAAAAAGACATCGATGTTCTTGTAAATGATTTAGGATTACAGGATCATCTCAAGAAAAAATCTATAGAATCACAATTAATGAACGAAGTCAAATTAGAAGATATTCAATTAACTAAACCACAGATTTTAGTTGATGCAGGTTTAGCAGAAAGTCATGATGATGCAATTCAGAAATTAAGAGAATTTGCAATTAATTTATCATCATCAAAAGTAACAGAAGTTTCATCTAGTCCAGATCTACATATTGTTCAAAGTATCAATACACTGGATGATACTGATAAAATAATCAATGGAATGAGTTCAAGATTAAGAGAATGGTATGGATTACATTTTCCTGAACTAGACAATATTATAGATAGTATTAACGGATATGCACAAATTGTTGTTGCAGGGAAAAGAGAGAATATTACAGATGACGTATTTGTGAATGCAGGATTTCCAGACTCGAAGGTACAAATGCTATCGCTTGTAAAAGAGAAGAGTAGAGGAGGAGATATTACAGAAAAAAATCTTCAGATTGTACAAAATCTTGCTAAGAATATTTTAGAATTATTTGATTTAAGAAATGAATTAGAAAAACAAGTGGATGAACAAATGAGCGATATTGCTCCAAACCTTTCTGCAGTTTTAGGTACAACAGTTGGTGCAAGAATTTTGGCAAAAGCAGGAAGTTTGCAAAAAATGGCAACAATGCCTGCAAGTACAATTCAAGTTTTAGGAGCAGAAAAAGCATTATTCCGTGCACTAAAGACAGGTTCTAATCCACCAAAACATGGATTACTTTTCCAACATGCAGTTGTCCATGCAGCCCCAAGATGGCAGAGAGGAAAAATTGCAAGAGCCATAGCAGCAAAAGCGGCAATAGCTTCAAGAGTAGATGTTCATGGAGGTGGATTAAACAGCACATTACTAGACAAATTAAATATCAGAGTCAAGGAAATCGAAGAAAAATATTCTAAACCAGTGAAAAAACCTCAACCACAAGGACAACAAAGAGGAAATTTCCATAAGAGCAAAGAATCTAAGCAAAAGAGAAGAGCTGATAGATTCAAGAACAGAAAGCGAAAGAATTTTGGAAGAAGATAGAAACTATTTTTGGTTTGAACTAGATGGAGAGAAAAAGCTCTTTACTGAAAACCTTTCTCCAGGAAAACAGGTTTACAAAGAAAAATTACTCAATAAAAAAGGCATAGAATATAGAAATTGGGAACCATTTAGAAGTAAATTGGCGGCATGCATAATGAATGGATTAGAAGAATTTCCATTCAGAGAAAAATCAAGTGTTTTGTATTTAGGAGTGTCTACAGGAACAACAATTAGCCATATTTCAGACATAGTAGGTCCAAAAGGAATGATTTTTGGAGTTGAGCATTCAAGTAGAGTTGCAAGAGATTTTCTTGACAGAGTTGCAGTTTACAGAAAAAATATTGTGCCAATAATTCAAGATGCAAAGAAACCCGATGAGTATTTTTCAGTGTTCAGTAAAGTCGATGTAGTTTATGTAGATATTGCACAACCCGATCAAACAAAAATTGCTATTGCAAATTGTAAAATGTATCTTAAAAAAAAAGGGATCTTGTTTTTAGTAATTAAAACAAGAAGTATAGATGTAACAAAAGAACCGAACAGAATAATTGATGAAGAGATACAAAAACTACAAACTAATTTTGAGATTCTTCAAAGAATTGATTTAAAACCATTTGATAAAGATCATGCAATGATCATTGCAAGATCAATTGACTGAACCAATTATTTTTTGTACAGGTTTCCAACTTTTACGTATTGATGATGGAAGTGGTTTTTTTGAAGAAACAATTTTTTTAACATAGTTAACACTTTTTTTATCTGAAGGATATCCACTTCCAAGATTTGAAATCTTGTTTAGGCGATTTATAGAACGATCTCGTGACACTTTGGCTATAATTGAAGCAGCTGAAACTACAACAAATCTGGAATCAGCATAATGATAGGATTTTACCTTTGATTTTCCAGATAAATCAGATATTTCACGACCAAATCTACTAGCATTTACATCGCATGAATCAACATATGATAATTGTGGTTTTAGATTTCTTATTACCTCAGCCATTTTTTTGGCTTCCAAATGATTCAGATTGTGTTCAAAAACGAATTTGTCAATAGTTTTTGGAGGAATTCGAACAACATGATAATCATCAACAATTTTTATGATTTCTTTGTAAAGTTGTTCACGTTTTTTTGGAGATAGTTTTTTTGAATCACGGACACCAAGTTTACGTAATTTACTGATATTTTTCTTATCGATACTAATTCCTGCTATAACCAGAGGTCCAATCATAGAACCTCTTCCTGCATCATCAACACCGCATATTTTCACAAATTTTGACTTGTATACACGTATTAGAATATAGGGGATTTACTTTCATAGACGACAAGAATGAATGAAGAGATTACAGAGATAATGGAAGGTAGTACAAAGTTGTTAGTTCCAAAAGGTTCTATGACAGAAAGAGTTCCTCCAAAAGAACCGGCATTTTTCAATCCAAGAGCAAGTTTGAGTAGGGATCTATCAATAATTGCATGTTCAGCGTTTTGGAAAAGTTTTGAGTTTCCAAAAATTTTCTTTGATGGACTATCAGGATTAGGAGCAAGAGGACTCAGAGTTGCAAATGAAGTGAAAGATGTTGAGAAGGTAATCATAAATGATGTGAATGCAGATGCGCTTGAAATTGCATCAGAATCAGCAAAAATAAACAATTTAGAAAATTTTGAAATTTCCGAAGATGAGACATGTAGATTTCTTAGTTCACATTCCAAAAAGAATTCAAGAGCATCAATTGTAGATATAGATCCATTTGGTTCACCATCCAGATACATTGATTGTGCAATTAGAGCTACAATGCATGGAGGTATGTTAGCATTAACTGCAACAGATTTGCAAGTATTACACGGATTATTCAATAAAGCTGCAAAGAGAAGATATTATGGAACTCCAATAAAGACCGAGTTTAGTAATGAAATTGCTATTAGATTGATTATAGGATGCGTAAGTTTTGTTGCAGGTAGATTAGATATTTCATTTCAGCCATTGTTTGTTGATCATGATATGCATTATTACAGAACATATCTAAAAATTCTAAACACTCCAGACCAGGAAGAAAATATTGGATACATTATATTTTGTAGAAATTGTAAAGACCGCTATTCACATACTTCAAGACTAACAAAATGTCGAAAATGTAATCATGAAACAGAAATTGCAGGTCCACTATGGATAGGAAAACTTTTTGAAAAAGAGTTTGTGAGTCAGATGAAAAATATTAGAAAAGAATTGACAGTGCATAAAAGATGTGAGAGAATTCTTGACAGATCAGAGGAAGAAGCAGATATGCCAGCTACATATTATACATTAGATGAAATTGCATCAAAGATGAATTCTGCACCGTTAAAGCTAAGTGATGCGATTAGTAAAATAACATCAAGTGGATTCAAAGCATCTACAACATCATTGAACCCATCAGGATTTCGAACAGATTGTGAAATTGATGAAATAATTAAGATTTTTTCAGCTAAGTAGATTCTGGTTGAGTGTTTTTTGATAGTCCATTTTTTATAATTTCAAGAGCCTCAGTGGTTCTTTCAGGTTTGGGCAATTGTATCATGAAAATTTTTTCTGGATGGTCAACAGAGGCAATTGCAAGCATAGTAGTCTCAGCAAGTGATTCAAAAAACTCAACATTGTCATTTGCATTAACTAGAATTTTTTCATTGATTCCACCATGAGAGAATGTTAAGAGCATTTCAACAAAAACATGGCCTAAACCATCTTGTAAGATATTCAAATTGGTATCCACAGACAGAGGTTTGCCAGATACCTTACTTAGCATGTCATCAAATTTTCGTCCTTCAAATCCAATACATGGAACTCGTTTACCTTCAAAATCTTCCACAGACAAATCCTTGTGAGATTTGTTTAGCAATTCATCTAGCTCATTGCTTGCCAACGTCTTTCCTCGTTAGTTTTGGAACCACGTAGTCACTTGCTTTTACCAAAAATGGCGTGATAAATGCAGTTATGATAGAAATTATTCCTATCAAAGGGAACAAAAATGCGCTAACAACTCCAGCATCCACACCAACTTTGATTATAACAATAGAGAATTCCCCTCTTGGGGCACCAAGAGTGAATGCTGAACGAAGTGATTTTCCTCGCGGTTGACGCATTAGTATATTTCCCAACATATTTCCTCCAAACTTCATTCCCATTGCAATTCCAATTAAAGCGAGAGCTATGAAAATATAATTTTCTAATTGACTTACATCCATCAATGCGCCAACAGATACAAAGAAGATTGCAACAAACATGTCTTTAATCGGACTGGATAATATTTTTGAAACTTCTGCAGATTTTGATTCAGCAACAAGGACACCTGCAAGAAATGCACCTATTGCCACAGATAGGCCTACAACATTAGCCAGTAAAGCGTAACCAAAGCATACACCTAAAACACTAAGTAATAGAATTTCTCGATTCTCAGCACTTGCAACTTTATCTATTAATTTTGGTACCGTGCGTATACCAACCGTAAATGTACCTACAATCAAAATAGTGGCAACTACTACTACTGTAACTGCACCCTCAATGGAAACAGTGCCTGCTAATGCAATTGATTCCAATGATGCAATTAGAATTACGGCTATAACGTCCTCAACAATTAAGATTCCTAATACAAGAATGGAAGATTCTTTTTTGATTTTTCCCGCTTCTTCTAAAACTTTGACGATGATTGCAGTACTGCTAATTGATAATGCCGCAGCTAGGAACAAGGAATCCATGAATCCAATTCCAAGCATTCCACAAACATAGAACACAGCAATTAATGTTAAGAAGAGACCTAAACTTCCTACACCAATAGCTACTTTTCCAATAGAACGGATTTTTGCAAATGGAAATTCTATTCCTATTACAAATAATAGTAAAATTACTCCAATTTCTGCAAAGACGTTTAGTGCAGCAATATCAGAGAGTATACCTATTGAAGCACCACCATGATCACCAGACCCAGTTTCAGGAAGGAATGATGTCCAGATTGGCGATAATGGTCCAATCAACATTCCTGCAAAAAGATATCCAATGATTAGCGGTTGTCGAATCTTAAAGAATGCTAGAGTAACTATTCCTGCAAGAATCATTATGACTGCCAAATCAGTAACAAAGTTGTCATGAGGCATCTGTAATGGATTAATTTTATCAAGTAAAGTCCAGATACCTCCTTCTATGGCACTTTCACTTTCTCCAGTACCCAACTGAAGGAAAAAATTCTGCATCTATACACTATGTACTAGTTTACTTAAAACAATTTTCTGGATACGGCTTTATTTTAACAAAATTTTCACTATAATATCTGGGATGATGATCAGAGTGTCGGATTCATGAAGAAATAAGCTCTGGGGTATCTGACCAGAAATGGTTATTTTAGTAGAACCTTTGTTATATATGGTACGGTACTATACGGTAATACATGATACAATGTGAATATTGTAACAAAGGCTTTATCGAAAGCCAAAATGGATTAGCTGAAAAGACATTTCATCAGTTATTGCATGACCCGGAGATTATCAACAAGTAATCCCGCACGTTTTTCTTTTTTTATACTCCACTTTTTAAACCAGCAATGTAATTTCAGATTGTCATGGTTGATAAAAAACGGGCAAAAAAACAACCAAACAAAACAAAGAGAGACCCAAATCCAACACAGTTATTCAATAAAGTAAATTCTGTTTCAGAATCAACAAAAGCATTATCAAAAGAGATCAAAGGAATGGCAAGGATCTTCAAAGAAAATCAAAAGATTTTGGTATCAATGAGCAGTATGATGGAGTCATTGAACGCAGCAATGGCACAAATGCAAAAACAGGCAAAGCAGATAGACATTATCGAGGAAGATACACAGAGATTATTTACAGGATTGAATCAGGTAAAGGTTCATGAGAAGTTTATAACAAAATTGAACAGTCAAACAGAGCAATTAGATAAGAAAATTTCTAAAATTAGTGCAAAACAAGATGCAATGCCAAAAACTAGCGATATTATGAAGACAATTTCAGAGAGCAAACAATCAATTAAAAATAATTCAGAAATGATCATGAAAATTGCAAATAGGGTTGATGAAGTAAAGGACAAGATTAATGAAAAACCAGGCAAAGGACAGAATGATATTACAAAACAGATAGAAGAACTAAGAGAAAATATCAAATCAATAAGCAGTAGAACAGGCGATATAGGAAAGGATATGTCAAATCTCAAAAATGAGATTGGTGGTTTGGTATCAAGTCCAAAAATTTCATCTTTGATAGGAGATGGAATGAAGACATTCAAATCAGAAATTGAGGAGAAGATATCAAATATTTCAAATATGATTAACCGTTCAGATCAATTAGCCTCAGAATTTCATCAAAAAACAGACAAAGTTATTCATGAATTACAAGGAGTAAAAGGAGTAACAAACAAGGCGTCAGATGATGCGTCAAAAGAAGTTATGGCAATTTTGAAACTAAACGAATATCAATCAAGCATAAGAATGCAAGCAGAATCAAAATATGGAGATATAAAAGATGTTGAGAAGATGGCCATGCAGACAACAGAATTGATCAATTTGTTTGATAAGCTGTCAATTGAGACTGAAGATAAGATTCCGTTACCACATGAAGTAAGACGATGGGCAGTAGGCAAGATTTTTGATTGTGCAGATAGATGGGAACTAAGATTTTCAGAAGTGTTTGGCATATTGATAGACAACTTGGGAAGAGATTTGTTAAAAGAAGCAATTAGAATTCCTCAAGTTAGAGATATTTTTGGAATTCGTGCAGTTGATGAAATTAGAAATGAATTAAATATTTCTTAGACATCTTGTGAGACATCATATTCTTGCATTTTTTGTTTCTTTTTATTGAGAACAGCAAATATTCCTAGAATTGCTGCAATCCAAATAGAACTGAAAATTATATTTGAGAAACTGACATACATGTAAGGAATAGCATCAGCAATATTTTCTTGAATTAATACAGCACGGCTGTTAATATCTAACATTCCAGTATGGTATGCGGCGCTATCAGTTGGAACTGCTGCAATTTTTTCTGCGCTAATCAACATTGTATCTAGATCAGCTTGAATTCTTACAAAGTTAGTTGAATCAGTTGGAAATATCCATACAGGATTACCAGTTTCAGGAAGATTTGCCTTAATGGAATTAATGTCAGCAATGATAGTTTGAGGATCTGATGTTGCAACAATTCTATCTAAGAAACCAACTGATTGATCAAGTGGATAGACATCATTTGCATAACCAGTAAATGCCATGTATGCACCAATTACAATAATTGCAAATATTCCTCCAAGTGCAAGTTTATAGAAATTATTAGCCATTTTTTCTTCCTTTGTTATTTTATGCTTTGTAGATTGTGGTCTTTTATATCTTGTATGAGAGAAACTTAGCCACGCAATGTAAAAGAATCCAACTGCTTGTAAAGCAATTATAGGCACAAATATTGGATTATTGGAAAATATTGCAATGAAAATTCCTAGTATTCCATATACAGCAAAGAACATTTCCAACAAAGTGGTCTTTGAGAATGGTAGATTGTATGCTTTATCTCTCCAGTCATCATCATTTTTAACGATTCCATATTTTGGAGTTCTAAGAAATTCATTCTTTTTCCCAAATACACCATCAAAGACTGCTACCGTATTATTTACAGACATTCCAATGGAATAAACAAGAAGGTATGGCAACGCTTTCGCTTTTGCTTTCCAATCATTTTTGTACATTTTATGAATAACAAGAAGGTATGCGCCAGGTCCCATAGCAAGATATGTTGCTAGTGTTAACGCAGGCAGAAAACTGACAATGTAAAGATTAACTTCAGACGCAAGAAGTATTGGAAGTGTGATGAACTGTATGAGCATCAATGGGAAGACTATGTGTCTAGTAAGTTGAATAAATGCTTGTAATTTGGTATCAAAAGCTATTTTTCTTTTAACTAGAATATCTCCAAGAAGTTTTACCGCACATTGTATAGATCCTTTAGCCCAACGGAATTGTTGTCTTTTTGCACCATTCATTTGAACAGGAAGTTCAGCATCTACTACAATATCAGGTAAGAAAAGACATTTCCAACCTTTCATTTGAGCCCTATAACTCAGATCCAAATCTTCAACAAGTGTAGCAGTATGCCAACCACCTGCATCATCAATACACTCTTTTCTCCAGATACCAGCAGTGCCATTAAAATTCATGAAAAGTTTAGAGTTGCTTTTTGCTTTTTGTTCTACCAAGAAATGAAAATCAAGATTTAGAGCTTGAGCCTGTGTTAGAGCAGAATAGTTTTCATTGATATGTCCCCATCTACATTGAACTAAACCTATATTTGATTTTGCAAAATGAGGCATTGCCTTTTTCAAATACCAATTTGGAGGAATAAAGTCAGCATCAAAAATTGCAACAAATTCACTATCAGTAGATTTCATTGCATGTTTTAGAGCACCAGCTTTGTATCCATTTCTTGTTCCTCTACGAATATGTTGAATATCAAATCCTAAATTTTGGTATTTTTTTACAGTGTTTGACATTGTTGTAACGGTATCATCATCTGAATCATCTAAAACCATAATTCGCATCTTATCTTTTGGATAATCCTGTTGACATACAGCATCAACTAATCTTGTTGCAACGTATTTTTCATTGTAAATTGGAAGTTGGATTGTGATAGTTGGTTCGCCTACCTCAACAACAGAATTTTTGTCTTTTCTGTGACTGGATAGAAATGCCAAATAATAGAAATTACAGGTATAACCAATAATCAGGATTGCACAAAATATGAAGATTTGAAATACAAATTGAGTGAACGGATTACCTTCCAATATCTATCACTTTAGAATTTGTACGGTGGTATATATCTGAAATCAGAGATATTACTTTTGTTCAAAGATCTTAATGGCTTTTGGAGGACAAACACCCTCACATGCAAGACAGAATATACAATCTGGTTCTTTTGACATTAATGGTTTCTTATCAGATGCAGCGTTTCCAGGGAATTCTGCAAATTCGTATACTCCAACAGGACATGCATCAATACATGCACCATCTGCAACACAAATATCAAAGTCAACGGATACAAATTCTCCCCATACACCCATAATTGCATTCTCGGTTCCAACTCTACCCCAAGTTTTAATCTCATGGCCAGTCTCAGCTTCAAATGATGGAGATTGTTTCATTTTAGATTTGTAATCAACATCAATTGGACCAGGTTTTGCACCATCAAATGCTTCAGCAGCAGATTCATCAAGTTCTTCAATTTCCTCTTCTTCTGCAACTTTCACTTTTGGTTTTGCGTTTAGTACAATCATTGCAAGTGGTGTTAATTCTTCTAAACGTTTGATTGATTCTTTTTCAGAAATTTTTTCAAGTTTCATTAATGCTGCACGGAATTTTTCTTCAAGTATAGTATTACGTAAAATTGTATCAGTAACCATTTTTGCAAAATGATCAGCCTTTTTTCTATAATCTTTCAACCAATGTGGGTCACCAAATTTATCAATTGGCCAAATTTGGTAAATGATGTCAACTACTTCGCCAGTTACAATCTCTACTGTAACTTCCAAGTCGACTTTTTCGTAACCTTTGGCAAATTGATCAGACATGTTTTCTTCAGACCAATGATATGTAGCAAAAATTCTATCAGCATAAACTTCCATTTCAAATGCTTTTTTGAGACCATCATGGATGGATTTGATTTCTAAAGGATCATCTAATCGAAATGGTAAACGATACAAACCAAGCTTAAAACCATGTAATGGATAAACTCCTCTTTTTGCAGTAGGGGATTCCATTGTGTATACTCGATCTTTGAGTAAGAGTGACATTTACTTTGAAGCGTTTTCAATTATTTAAAAACGTTATCGAGTAAATATTGAAAAAAATGATCACTTGGTGAGAATTAAGCGTGAAAACCGCACTATCATTTTTAAATGCGATATAGGGTGAAGAGACTGCTTGAAACTAAACAAAGTAGCCATAGTGAGTAAATTTGGATCAAAAATTTCTGAAGACGCTGCAGAAATGATTGCAAAAAAAATGATTGCAAAAAAGATCAAAGTCTATACAATTGCTCCTGTTAGCGTACAAGGAGCCGAGAAAGTTGAATCGTTGGATGACTTTACAAAGATAAAATTAGATTTGGTAGTTACATTAGGAGGAGATGGTACTACATTAAGGGCATTTAGGAATTTACGTAATGAGACTCCAATTTTGACAATCAATGTAGGCGGAAATCGTGGCATATTGTCAGAAATAACATTAGATGATTTTGACGATGCAATAACCGCAATCACAAAAAATGAAATTTGGTTAGATAAAAGAACAAGAGTTGTTGCATCATGTAATGGTGAAGAATTTTCACCAGCATTAAATGAGATTTATGTAAACCGTAAAAATTTAACAAAAACTGCCGAATTTGAAATTAGATTTCAAAGTGATACAGTAAAACAAAAAATGGATGGAGTGATAATTTCAACACCTAGTGGCTCAACAGGTCATTCTTTTTCAATAGGAGGACCATTATTACATGAGAGTTTGGATGTGTTAATTATCACACCTGTTGCACCAGTTCATAGATTACCATCAATTGTTGTACCTGATGAAAAAATTGAGATAAATTGTTCACATGATTGTAACATAGTAATGGATGCACAGATGATAAAATCATCTGAATTTGATCAGAAAATTACTATAAAGAAATTCAAGAAGCAAGCAGTTTTTGTGAGATTAAAGAAGAAAGGTCTAAGACAAATGAATAAACTTGGTTTTTAGAGTTTTAGATGCTACTGCATTTTATGCAGGAATACCATTTTCTTCTAATGATTCTTTTATGACAACAAGTGTAGTATATGGAGAAATAGAACACATCAAATCAAAACAGGGTGCATTAGAAATGTTACAACAAACAAATAGACTTCAAGTTAGAGACCCAAGAGAAGAAACTATCAAAATAGTTAATGAAACAGCAGAAAAAACAGGTGATAAAATAACAATATCTGAACAAGATGCATCAATCATAGCATTAGCATTGGAAAATAATGCTGAATTGATTACAGATGATTTTGCAGTTACAAATATTGCAAGACAGTTAGAAATTAAAACATCCTCATTAATGACAGATGGAATTAGCAAAGTAGGCAAATGGATCAGTTATTGTTCAGTGTGTGGAAAAGAATTTCAAAAAGAAAGAGAATGTCCAATTTGTGGTAATAAATTAAATAGAAAATTAATTAAAAAATCAATTTAAGATTCGTGTAATGTTTTTTGTCCAGACTTTTTGAAGTTTTTGTTCTTATTTTGTAACATTTTTTTAATTTTTTTTGCCTTTGCTTCACCCAAACCAGGTGTTTTTGCAAGTTCGTTGATAGGAGCACATAATGCATCAAGAGGGGTGCCAAATTTTTCGAGTAACCGTATTGCAGATTTTTCACCAACACCAGGAAGACTAGACAGTACAGATAGTTGCTGTTTCTCAATATTGTTTGATTTTTTAATTTTCTTAAGAAATGGACCTTTTGTTACTTCTTTTCGTGAAGAAAGAGAAACAAGTAGTTTTGCAGTATGTGTTGCGCTGGGAGTAGGGATTATTGGGATTTTGAATTCTAATGCCACAGTAGACAGTGCACCGTAAAAAATCAGAGGATTGTCAGTTAATTCTTCAATTTCATCTACATTTCCTTCAACTAGCAATATTGGGTGTTGATAATGTTCAGTTAGTCTATTACATTGATCAAACAAACGTCCATCAAAAATTGAAGAGAGTAAATCACTGATACTTTTTCTTTCAACTACAGTTTCAGGTGCAACAATATAATCTCCTATTGGAAGCGTTTTTACTTCAGTTTTTACACCAATTGCAGATAATAATTTTGGAATTCCACTCTTTTTTTCTCTCTCATCAACTATAATTCGTAATTCTTCAATTTTCACAATTAGGTTACAGGTTCTATGTTAAAATTTGTTAAGGTGTTATGACGATGGTTTATCAGTTGGAGGGTTTGGATTTTTTAGCATCTCTTGAATTTTTTGTTCTTGTTCTTGAAGACTAGTTTTTAGTCGTTCTTCTTGTTTTGCGAGAACAGTTGATTTTGTTTTGGATAATTCCTTTTTTTCTTCTAGTTCATCAATTAATGATTTTTTGTCAGATTTGATGAGTATTGTTCCAGCGTATTTGAAAACTTGATCATCATCAGATGCTTTTTTTAATTCTTCCAAGGCTCGGTCTGATTCAGCATTCTCCATTTCAACTTGTTGCTTTTGCATTAAGATTGATTGGAGATTTTGTTGAGATTGTTGCATTTTTGCAATTTGTTCTTGTAACCAAGGTGGCATCTGTTGTCCTGCTGACATGATTTAGGATTTATTGTTGTTTTATTATATCTTTACAGAGTTTATGGTATCATATGAAGCCTGTAATAGACGAAGTGTAGAATTTAGATTTGCTCGTAAGTGAGGTAAGTGTTCAGATTCAAGTTCAATGAGAATTTCTTTATCAAGAGAGATTTTTGTTTTAGTTGGATTTTCAGGATAAAATTCATTATCAGTATTAATTGAATGATATATTGAAGAAGTTTCTTTATCAGAAAAGAATTGAATTTTTGCGTTAAATTTTAACGTCATATGCAGTTCCAGCTATCTTTAGTCCACATTTTTTGCAGGCCCAAATTCCAACTGCTTCACGGATTATAGGACCGCCACATTCTGGACATTTTCTTTTACTTTTCATCAAATGATGAACTTGTGTGTATTGCTTACGAATTTTGATTCCATATCTTGGTCCTAGTCCTTTTAGTGTAGTTTGTTTTTTTGCCATTCTAATTATCACTTTATTTTGTTTGTTTTATAATCTCTCGTATTTTAGCGCCTGCTTTAATTGACATCTCAGAGCATTTGATTAGTTCTTCAGCAGTAAATCCATCATGTCCACCTTTTTGCAGTGCGACTACATTACCATCAGAGTTTGTTGTAATTGTGATTCTGGCATCCATTATGGACCACTCATCAATTGTAGGATCAACTAGAATGTATTCTCCAATTTTTGCCATTGTTACAGATACAGGTAAGGTTGTAACCGGAGGTTCTGTAAATTGATCTTCGACTTTTACAGGAGCATCATCTTGCATTTCATATTTTGGGATTTTACAAGAATTGATAGCAGCCGTTGAAGCATAAGAACATGCATCAAATAAATTTCCATCATGATCAGTTACAGCATTATCACAAAATATTCCAATTACAGATTTGTCTTTTTCTAAAACAAGTTGTTTCATATCTAACATTCCACTTTCTCTAATTCCTCTATCAGTAACTCTTGCAAGTTCTACAACATCAGGTGTTGGAGGACCAGTTTCTGCAGAAGGATGTGCAATTGGTAAAATTTCGGCAGTACAAATCAACATTCCTTTGTCACCAGTATCAGGGAAAGGACGTTCTGGTTGAATTTTTACACCAGCAACAACTTCAGTGTCACCAAGTCGTGCACGTGCTGAGCCTTCAGCCTTTGGTATTACATTAAGATCAATAGTTAATTGACGTGATTCATCAAATTCACGACCATCAACTCGTTTTCCTTCTTTAAGTAAATCTAGAATTTGATTTCTCTTTAATTGATCAATAATTAATCCATCACTCATTGTTTCTCACCATTTGCAAAGAACTTGTCTTGTAAAGCCTTCTTTTGTATTTCATAGACTTGATTACAACCATCAATTCCAATTTCAATACATTGTTTATACTCCTCAGGAGTAAGAATACCATCTAATTGTAATAATGTAATCTTTTTCAAATTTGGCATATAACCAATTGGAAGATCAGCTTGTCCTGCCTGGTCTTCTTCGTTATTAACATCTAAGATAACAGCATCTGCAGCTTTTCCTGCAGCACATCCTGCTACAAGATCACGCATTGGAATTCCAGCATCTGCTAATGCAACTGAAGCACCAGTTAATGCAGCACATCTTGTACCACCATCTGCTTGTAAAACTTCCATGTATACATCAACTGCAGTTCGTGGAAATTCTTTTAGCATGACAGCAGGTTCTAATGCTTCTTTGATTACTTTACTAATTTCAACTTCTCTTCTAGAAGGTGCAGGATTTTTTCTTTCACCAACAGAAAATGGTGCCATGTGGTATCTACAACGTAAAATTCCAGTATCTGTGTCAGACATGTGTTTTGGATGAACATCTCTTGGACCATAGACACCTACGAGAATCTTGTTATCACCAAATTCTATGTATGCAGAACCATTAGCATTTTTTAATACTCCTGCCTTTATTGTGACTTTTCTAGTTTCGTTAACTTTTCTTCCGTCACATCTTATTCCATTTTCATCTAATAATACAATATCTGTGTCTCTTCCACCCATTTTTATTCACTTTTTGATTCCAACATTTCTTTTACTTGATCAGTTAAATTTGCAACATGTGCTTGTTCTTCGATCAATTCAATTGCTTGTATCGCCTTTAATAATCCATTTGGATCATCAGAGGAAACAACAAGTAATCCGTTTTGACCAATAGTAACTTGACTGTTTGTAGAAGATTCAATCATTTGAATCATTGAACCACGTTTTCCAATTAATCTAGGAACTTTATTTGGAGATATTTTTACTAATTCACCTGAATCAATTTTACCTAATTCACGACCGCTAATTGTAATTAGAGGATCACGAGTTTTATCAAAATTTACAATTCTTGCTGCAATTAAATCACCTTTAGCTAATTTTGCAGTCATATCATCAGAACTTGATGAATAATCTCTTCCAAAAACATCACTAGCTGGAAGCATTCCAACATAACAAGAATTAATGTCTGCAGTCCAAGATAAAGAAGAATGTGATACAATTTTTCCAATTACTAAGTCATCATCTTTTGGAACATAACCACCAGTTAGAGGTATAACTCTGACACTTCCATCATGTACATCAGATAAACCAACAATAGTAGATACAATATTCTCACCGACTTGGACAGTATTTTGTTCAGCCCTATAAGGTCCAGAGGTTATGACTTCACCAGGAATGACATGACGTTTACGTTCAGAACTCATTTTTGTACCTCAACATTTGCGGTACCCTTTGTAATTGCACCAAGTCTGTCTATCACGTTTGGTCTTGCGGCAGCGGGTATTTCAAGTATTGCTTTTAATGAACCATTTGGTTGCCAATCCTCTTTTTTTAAGCTTCCAGTTGATTTCAAGACAGTGTAAGATTGAGCAACAAACTGTGCAGGAACTGAAATCTCAAGGGTTAGGTTTTCAGTTTTTAATGGAATAATTGGTCTTAGTTTTTCAACAATATCTTTGATTTGCTCATCAGCATTTTTGAAAGGATCAATTGAAACACGACCGTCAGTCAATGCTTGTTCGATTCTTAAAGGAGGATGTGGAAGATGTGTTCTTGGATCAACGTATGTTTTTGAAATAAATGTTACAATTTGTTTACGTTTGTCTGCAGTCATTTTTTTTCTTTGTTCGGTTGTTAGATTGAGTTCACCTTTTTTCATCATTATTTCAGCAATTTGTGTAGCATCATCTGTTTTGAAGACTTTGAGAAGTAATTCACTTGATGCACGTTTGCCTTTTCCAGAATCAGTATAGATTTCATCAGATACAAGGATTTTTGATATCTCAGAAATTTTTCCTAATTTATAATCAAATGCAGGATCAGGCTTTACCAAAATTTCAAATTTTTCGTTTTCAAAACTGTATTTTACAACGGTTACTTTATCCATAATATATGGATCAAAGCACATTCGTATTTATCTCTGATGAAAAAAGTACTACATTTTTATTGGTACAGTCTGTTTTTTGATTAAGATTTGTCACTAGAAATTATTAACGAGAATGAGCAAAAGATATCTGTAAAGCTAAAAGGTATCCCAATTCAATATGCTAATGCATTAAGAAGAATTTGTCTTAATGGAGCTCCAATTTATGCAGTTGAAAATGTCGATATTTTAGAAAATACATCAGTTTTAGCAGATGAAGGAGTAGCTCATAGAATTGGTTTAATTCCTCTAAAAACAGATTTAGAATCATCAAAGGATGGAAATGAGACTGACAAGATAATGCTCACATTAGATTCAGGAGTTTCTGATGAAACTAGAACTGTATTGTCAGGTGATTTAAAATCACAAGATCCTAATGTTATTCCAACATCAAATGATATTCCTATAGTTACACTAGCACCAGGTCAATCATTAAAGGTTGAAGCTCATGCAAGATTAGGAATTGGAACAGAACATGCAAAATGGAACTCTGCAAATGTTGCAACATTAACAGATTCAGATAACGATAATGAGAAAATTTTAACAGTGGAAACAACCGGTGCATTAGAACCAAAACATATCATATTATCAAGTGTAGAACAACTAGCAACTAGATTATCTGAGTTTAAAACAATCATTTCAGACATAAAGTAAGACAACATATTATATTTGGGTAAAATGGCGAATTGACTTATGGCAACACAAGCTAAGATAGAAACGCTGAAAATACTCAAAAAGGCATCTAAAGATAATGATGCTCCAATTTGGGCAAAAGTAGCTGATTATGTTCAAAAATCAAGATCAAATCAGAAAATTATCAATCTTAAGAGAATTGATGAAACAACAGAGGATGGAAATGCCATAATCATTACAGGTAAAGTTTTAGGAACAGGAAATATTTCACATAAAGTATCAGTATCATCATTTTCAATTTCAAACTCTGCAGCAAAAAAAATTAAAGAATCAGGTGGAGAAATATTGAAATTTTCAGAAATGATTGAAAAGTTTCCAACAGGTAAAGGAGTGAAAATAATTGGGTAAGTGGAGTAACAAACGTTCTCAAGCTCAACAACAGCAACAACAACAAGTTGTTGATACAAGTAAACCAGTAGTAGTCGATGGAACAAACTTGATTGCAGGAAGAGTTGCATCAAATGTTGCCAAACTACTAAGAAAAGGAAATAGAGTTTCAATAGTTAATTGTGATAAGATTATGATGAGTGGAAGAAAAGCTAAAGTAATTTCAGAGTATGAAGACTTTTTGAGAATTCACAGTATCATTCATCCACAACATGGACCATTCCATCCTAGAAGACCAGATACAATTATGAAACGAATGATTAGAGGTATGCTTCCAACTGAAAAACCATCAAGAAAAACAGATTTGGCAAGATTAAGAACATACATTGGAGTTCCAAGTGAAGTTAAAGGAATAGAAAAAATTCAATTTGAAAAAGCAAAGATTACAAAAGATTCATCAAAATATACAACAATGGCAGAACTAAGCAGATATGTTGGAGGAACTAACTTTTGATTCCAAAAACTGAGATTTACTATGCATCAAGAAAAACTGCCAGTGCACACGTATACATTACTAAAAACGGTCATGGTAAAGTTAGAGTAAATAACATACCACTTGAGATGATTGAACCAGAATCAGCAAGAGAAGTGATGATGGCACCATTAGAGATTATTGGTGAAGAGAATAGAGACAAAGTTGATATTTCAATTAGAGTTAGAGGTGGAGGTTTCATGGGACAAGCATATGCATCAGCAACTGCAATGTCAAGAGCATTAGTTGGTTGGACAAAATCTAAGAAAGAACCAAAAGATCATCCATTCCCTAAATCAACCCGTCAACAATTACGAGAAAAGATTGCAGACTACGATAAATATTTGATAAGCGGAGATGCAAGAAGAAAAGAACCAAAGAAGTTTGGCGGACCTGGTGCTAGAAGAAGAAAACAGAAATCATACAGATAGTCAATTAGAGAATTTTATTTCTAGAAGATTGAAATTATTTTTGAATTATTTTCAAAATTTTCAATATTAGAATTTTCTTTCAAAGTAAGGTCAATATCATCTAGTCCTTCCATTAATCTAATTTTTCTATGAGAATCAATTTCAAAGTCTATAGATTCATTCCCAAAAGTAATTTTTTGTGAATTCAAATCTAGTTCGACAGAATCTTGTACTTTGAGTAATTTTTCAACTTGTGTCACATCTAGAATTATGGGCAAAACACCATTTTTGAAGCAATTACTGAAGAAAATATCTGCAAAAGAAGGTGCAATAATTACTCTAAAGCCAAAATCTTTGAGTGCCCAAACTGCATGTT
>LUPB01000070.1 GCA_001627235.1 Nitrosopelagicus sp. REDSEA-S31_B2
GTTCATATTCTCCTTGGGAGATTAATTTTCGAAGTTTACGTTTTGGATAACTAAAAAGGCCGGTCATTATATTTCTCTATCAAGTAATTTTAGGAAATTTTCATTATTCCATTAGTAATGAGCCATTGGATTCCACTGACAAAAGTATTATCATCAATTTGACCTGCAGCCCACCATCCTGCATTTCCTTTAATCCAATCAGGAATACCATCAGAGGAAGAAGCATTACCTGCAGCTGTTGGAGGTATTTTCATAATTCCTTGATTAATCAAATATTGAATTCCACTGACAAATGATTCATCATCAATTTGATCATCTGCCCACCATTCAGCATTATTTTTTATCCATTGTGGTATTTCTGTAATAGATGCTGTTGGAGGAGCAACAAATGATGTATTACCACCCTTGACAACTTCAACTTCAAATGTCATTAATCCAGAAGTATCAGGATTACCACCGAGGATATGTTCTGGGCCAGTACCATAAACAATTATTGCATATGTGTATATTCCTGGAGGTTGATCTGCTAAAACAAATCTATGTGTTTGACCAGATGCAGTGTATAATTCGGCTCTTCCTTCATCAGCAGAAATTGTTTTGAGTGGAGGTTTTGAAGTATCACCAAATACTGCAATATCATAATGTACTTGGTCAACGTATTCAGTAGGATTTACCATTCGTTTAAAATCAATGAATAGTTCAAGGTCACATCCTTGTTTTACAACTTTAGGACCAATAACACCTTTTACAATCATTGAGAATGTATTTGTGGCTTCATTGAATCTTGTTTTTTCATATTCAGAAGGACATCCTGCAGCTGCTTGTTTTGCAGCTGTAGTTTCAACATTTACAAATGGATTAGAAGATACATTTTCCTTATAATCTAATAATTCAAATTCATATTCAACAGGAGGAATACCTTGAGAAACATGCATGAATGTTTTAGCTTTGATTGGAAATGGAAAATCATCTACAATCCAGACTTTACTTTGTTGTCCTCCAGTCTTCCAAGTAAGTAGAATGGAATCAAATTGACCAGCCCCAACTGAAATAGTTTGTTCAGCAGTAGGCAAGATTTGTTGACCACCAATATTTCCAATCTTTCCCCATGATGCCGCTCTGAATTCTTTTGGGCCTTTTCCAGTTAAGTATGTGCCATCTCCTCTATCCATTTCTTTTGTTGCAAATGCAGAAAGCCAAGCAATAGAAGACTTGTAAGCACCTCTATATGAAGAGATTTCTTCAGTTCCACCAGTTGGTTCTGGTGCAACTTGGCCAACATCCATTACTCCTTTGACGATTTTATTTCCGTCATAAACTAAAACTTGCATTCTAAATTTATCCTCAGTTCCAACACGAACTTCATCTTCAACCCACATTGCCATATCAAAATCTGAACAATCCAAATAATCAACATGACACACATTGAAGCTGAAATAGTCACCGACTTTGAGACCTTCACCAACATACCATGAACCATCAATGTTTACACCACCAGCTTGAAATCCACCAGAATTAACTTGAGCAAATGAATCTTGAGATGCGAATGGAATTATCAATAATAATGAAAGTGCTGCAAGTATAATTGGTAACTTCACAAAATTCAAACTGTATATTGTATATTTAATAGTTGATAGATTTTTCAATAATAAAAATAAAAAAAGAGAAAATATTTTATATTTTCTTATAGTTGTGATACTGCTTCTTTACAGACATCAGAACCACATTTGCAGTCATGGCTACATATGCAGGCACCCTGCATTTCACAATCACAAGAATAATCTGGATCGCCTGAATCTGCTTCGCATCCACATGCTTGATCTGTCATATCAATATATGACAAAACTTGGTTTTAAAAGTTATCTAAATTATTTGGCATTACTATGATTAAGTTTCAATAGTTTATTCGTAATATCAGACATGGAATCTATTGACGCTTGTAATTCAGAGGAGGAATTTGTTAAGTCAAAAGCTGTTTTAAGAACATGGATTTTCTCAGAATTTAGATTTAATGAATTCTTAATTTTATAAAAATTGTTTTTATTTTGATAAGTTAGATAGAGATAACAATCTGATAGTAGGGAATTTTCAATCATATGTTTAGCCTTTTTTTCAATAATTTTTGAATTTTGATTATTTTCAATCATATCAGAAAATCCACATGATGATTTTAACATTCTAGTGAGTAGAGACGAAGTTGCCCTTTCAACTCCAGTTTCAGAGATTATTTTTTCAGAGAATTGATTATTTTTTTCATTTTTGAGATTTCGTAATAACGAAAGCGAGTGGGCAGGGTTTGGGATAATTTTATTTTGTAATAATACAGAATCAATTAATGAAATTCCTGCACATTTTATCCAACATGACAAGAAAGGATCATTTGTTTCAAGTGCAGTTTTAGCCTTTGATAGAGCAAATTGAGACTCAACTAGAGAGTTTTTTGTAGAGCTAGAAAAGAGGATATCTCTTTTTTCTTGAATTTTAGTAAGGAGTTGTTTTAGGTCCCATTGTTCGTCATGAATAATTTCCAAATTACTGTATGATAGTAAAATTTGTGAATCATATTCTGAAAATTTTCCATGTGAGATTCTAAATAAAATTGAATCATTTTCAAGAATTTCATCAAAAGAATCTTTTCCATCAAATAGAACTAGATTATATATTTGACAATCACCATCATAATTATCTGAATCATATCCTCCAATACCAACAGGGTAATTTACAGGACCAATAATTTTGAGAATTTGATCTTGATTCATAATATTTGATCGAGTATCAAGTAATTATTTACAATGTACAAAACTTTTTTGAGGATATGGTTCAATTTTGAATTTATTTCAAATGGCAACGTTTTATCGGATTCGTTTAATTATGACAAATTTCTCGTTTAAACAGCTCCTATAGTGTAGTCCGGCCAAGCATATTGCCCTCTCAAGGCAGTGACTCGGGTTCAAATCCCGATGGGAGCATTCTTTAACAAAATTTTAATTTTCAGTACATATTACAATAAGTCATGGAATTAAGGAAATTAAAATTAAAAGAACAATACAGATCAGATGAGGATGATATAATTTCAGATTTTTTGATTCCTTGTTTGAACAACTGTATTGAGTACGACCGAGCAGTAGAATTTGTAACATTAAGAGGTTTAACTACATTATCGCTAGGATTTCATAATTCAACACCAAATGCAAGAATGAGATTAATTTCAGGTCATCAATTCGGGATTAAGGACTTGAACATGATGCAGAAATTATTTTCTAAAAATGGAAATGGGTGGAAGAACTTTAATCCAGAATTAATCAGAGATGCAAAATTGGAGAGGATTAGAAGACTGGTGAGTGATGGAAATCTCATGTTGAAAATTGGGATTCCCAGTTCAGAAGACATTGATGGAACATTTTCAGAAAAAGTGGGAATTTTCAGAGATGCAAACGGAGATTCGGTTGTGTTTTCAGGTACTTCAAGCGTGATGTTTGCAAGAAAGAGTACAAACTTTGAAACTATTGATGTCTTCACATCATGGAATGATAAGTCAAGAGTGGAGACAAAAATTGCAGATTTTGAGAGATTATGGCTTGATGAGACCTCATCAGTGAAGATTTATGATTTTGATTATGCAGACAAAAATAATTTATTAAAATATTCTTCAGAATGGGCAATAAACCCTAATTAAATTCAAAGTCTTTCATTTGAAGGTCAGGCTTATTTTCTGAAAAATTCATTTTATTGATTTTATAGTAAATGATTTCACCACGTCTCTCTATAACAGCAACAATAGGTTCTTTTCCCATTTTTGTTATTTCTACAATATTTTTGTAAAGTTTTCCAATTTTTTGTTGCGTGCCCTCATTGAATGCAAAGATGACAAATTTTGCGTCTTTTGTACCATAAGTACCTCGTTCATATACTCGAAAGTCAGTACCAAATCCAAATCCATCTTTAACAGCATAACCTTTAGTACGTAAATCCCGATAAAGTAAAAATCGTATCAAAGTATCATCATTTTTTTGAATATACTTTTGGATTAATTCATCAAAAATGATATTTTTATTGACTTTTTTTAATTCAAGTTTATTGTTGTACAATAAGTATAGTGTTTCAAATGAGTCTAAAACTAAGACGTCATTTTCAGGTTCACCAAATCCACGCTGAGATAGAATCTTTTGCATTTCAGGGTTAATGACAATAGTTTTTTCATTAATCAATTTGGCAGAAATCTTTGTTTCAAAATCAAATGACATGTCTAGTTTGAAGGTATTATCGATATAATAATTCTCAAAAAATGCCAGATATTGAAGAAGATCTAGGCATAATATGCTATTCGTTAAAATAGGGTCATTAGATTTTCATTCTTATGCACGGTGCATGTTATAGAAAAGGCAATGGACAACCATATGCCAATACTAGACATATCAAAGGAAAACCACAAATCAAAATTGCAAAATTTAACAGTGGAAATAAGAAAAAGAAGTTTTCTTATTGTGTCCAATTACTGATTAATGAAAAAGTCCAGATCAGACATATGGCTATTGAATCAACCAGATTAGCAGCTAACAAAACTTTGGAAAAAACAACAGGTGAAAGTGGTTATTCATCACGTCTAAGAATTTATCCACATATCAGACTGAGAGAAAATAAACTCATTGCAGCAGCAGGAGCAGATAGACTTTCAGAAGGTATGAGACGTGCATTTGGAAAGGCAAACAGTCTAGCTGCAAGAGTTAGACAGGGCCAAGTAATAATGGAGATGAATGTTGAGAAAGAACACGTTGATGCTGCAAGCAGTGCATTACGTAAAGCATGTGTGAAGTTACCAGGAACTCCATCAATCAGAGTTTTTGAGAATAAGAATTAGAGTTTTAGTCTAGTTGGTTTTTCAGAAATTCAATAAATTCGTTAAATTCAGTTTCATTAGGACTACGTTTTAGAATTCTGCGATGTTGATAATAAAATGAATTGAATAGGCGTCCGATTACAATACCAGTTGATAGTGTGGTAGAATCAAGATTATCGAATTCTTGGATAATTGTATTAATTTTTGGATTTTCAGTTTTTATTTCATTAATTTTCTTTTCAAGAATTTTTATGATTTCATTTTCCATATGGATTTAAGGCATAAGTTGAATTAAAAAATTGATATTAAATCATTAAGCTTTAATATGCAACTTTTTTTTAAACGTTTGAGCAGTCATAGTATAGTTTGGTTATTATTCTAGCTTGCCAAGTTAGTGACCCGGGTTCAAATCCCGGTGACTGCATTGAGTTTTTCAAGAAGATTTTCTAGCAGAGATTATGTCAACTTTATAGACAAGATTTGTTCTTTTGTTAATGTTGAGAGTCCATGTTATATTTGATGGAGTTTTTGTAGATTTAGTTATTAAGAATTTTTTTTGAGTTAGAATTTCACGTATTTGTTTTTCATACAATGGATGTTTTACTGAGTTTTTACCTCTATCATAATCATAAGGATCAGATAGAAAAATCAATCCATTTCTAATTTGAGAAGAAATTGTATTAAGCAACAAACGAGGTTCAATTAATTCAAATAGATTTAATGCAATTATAAGATTAAACTTTTTCTTACCAAAAGGATGTTGGAGTGTATCAGATAATATGTATTCACAATTTTTTGGAGATTTTTTCTTTGCTTCTAGTAATGCAGAAAAGGATGTATCAATTCCAAATACATGTTCATGTTTTTTTCCTAATGTATTAGATATTATTCCAATTGAAGAACCATATTCAATAACAAAAGGTTTTGAGGGAATTTTTTCTATAAATTGCGATATGTTTTCCAGGATCAGTGGAATTTTAGATATTATGGGGAATTTCAATTTACACTTTTTACAATATAGAAATCCTTCATTGACTTCAGATGATTCATTTAAAATTTCCAAATTTAGTGCACCCTTACATTTTATGCAGAATAGAAATTGAGAGTTTTTGGGATTCATAAGACAAGTTAGATATTGATGAATATCTATTTTAGGCTAAATGAGAATTTGTTAGAATTTTAAGATAGCATTAAATTAGTTTTGAATTTATTTTTTTTATGGGAGAGTTTACAGAATTTGCAGAGGCATTACTGGATCAAATTTCAGTCGAAATTAATGAAGAGAAAGAAATTGCTCAACTGGCTGAGAAGATCAATACTGACTCAGATTTTCCAAATCAATTCATCGAGTTAGAATCATTTTCTAATAGCTTATTGCCTGATATTTCCAAGAAAATTGAATCGTTTACTGGATATCCCATCAAATCCGACCTAAGAATTGAATATCCTGACTTGAAGGATTTTAAATTGCTTAAAGGAAGAAAAGTCTTTGCAACAAAACAATCAAGAGAGTTTGTTGATAATTTGTTTTCAGCTGTAGCAGACTTAGATATCAAAAATATTGCCGAGTTAATAGAAAAAGACACACAGAAATTTTTAGTGTATTCAACTTATGCAAAATCATACATCTCAAAGATTTCAACGACATATGGAGATTATTTGGATTCATGCGTGTATCTTAACAAGTTTATCCTGTCAAATTATCCGAAGATTATTTTGTATAAACAAGGTCAACCATATGATTCACGAAAAGAACAAGTGGAGTCAGGGTACAAAGGAGCCCTAAAGATGACAATGGTTGAAGAATTAGTTCATTCTACACAGGATAATTTACAAGAAGCAAACAAAAATGCAGCCATTAATGTTAACTCAATTAATGAAGAATTGGCCAAAATAATTCTTAATTTGGATAAGAATGCAACAGATAGTCTTTATGATTATTTACAGTTGCAAACAGTTCCAGATGATTTTCCAATTGCTAAGAAAGCAAATCTATTTTTCATGTTAAATCCAGATAATTTTGTAGTTAATGTTCTAGGTCCAGATGTAATGACGTATTCAAATGTGGAGATTGACCCAAAGATTTCAGAAATGATTCCTGAATTACCGGATATTTATCAGAGATGGTTACAACCAATTCAAGAGCATCATGCAGCATTTTCAACAATGGAGGGAATGGCAGAATTTACAGTACAAAATGTGCTTCAAGATGATGATGATTTCCAAAATTACCTAACAACATTCATGGGAACAGATTTTTCATCATATAAGGTTAGAAAGAATATGGGAAAAGAATTAACGCAAAAAGTATACGAGAAATTTGGTAAAGACGCATTCAGATTTTTGAATGAAAAACCACCAGGAACTAGAGAATTAAAAGAACCGGATCGATATCTAAAAAGGGATTTATCTACCGGGTCAGAACATATGTAGTGAATAACACAGATTCGTCACTTGTTTCAGAATGGAATTTATTTGTAAACAACAATAATTATAATTTAATTGAAAAGTGTTTGAAATTAGCACAAATTCTTGAATATCCAGAATTAAACATAACAAATGAAATTGAAAAAATCAAAGAATTAGGTCTAAAATTTAGAGATAGAATAGTAGAATCAAATAATCCTACATATACAATATCGATATTAAATGAGTTTTTATTCGATGTGGAAAAGTTTCAAGGGGATTTAGATGATTACTATAACCCAAAAAATAATTTTCTAAATTATGTGTTAGATAAAAAATCAGGCATACCAAT
>LUPB01000071.1 GCA_001627235.1 Nitrosopelagicus sp. REDSEA-S31_B2
AATGAATCTCTTAATCCACCTGTTAATGAAAATCTAACACTAATTGTAATAGTCTCATCAGTTGAAAACTCATCTTTTTCTTTCTGTAACGTCATTGCTGAAATCTGAGTTTCGGACATTATTGACATTGATTTATATCCACAATAAGTTCTTTTTTGATCAATTGAATATCCAAGTAATTAACTCAGATACAAAAGAAGCCAATCTCTCGATTAAAGATGCTGATATCGGTGCATTATACATCATCCAACATGAACTCCTCAAAAATAAAGACACAGAATTTGCAGGCGTTATAATCAAACACCCACTAACAAATGAAATTTGGATGAGAGTTAACTCAAAATCTAATCCAATGAGTCAAATTTCTGCATCAGCTGATGCAGCAATTGCTGAAGTTGACAAATTACAAAAACTCATCAACTCACAAATAAAGTGATTTTTCCAAATGAAATTTTGTCCTACCTGTGATGTCAGGCTAAAAAAAGATAATTCTACTTCTATTCTCACTTGCCCAAAATGCAAGTATACAGAAGGTGGACCCCAAGAGGAAAAACAAACTGCTGTACAAGAAACAGAATCTGACTTTCTTGTACTGGATGAAAACGAAGGAAAAGAGGTTTTATCTACAATTGAGATTGACTGTGAGAATAAGGATTGTGATAGCAAAGAAGCTGTTTGGTGGATGCTTCAAACAAGAAGTGCTGATGAACCAACAACACAATTCTATAGATGCACAAAATGTAAAACTACTTGGCGAAACTACGCATAAGGTTTAACTTTAGCATTCTTGTCAAGATAGTGATTTGGTTTTTTCAGCAAAGACAAATGGTGCAGATGAATGGAAAGCAATTATTTCTGCTATTTCTACTCTCGTAGAAGAAGCAACGTTTGAGGCAACAGTTGAAGGAATTTCCTTTAGAGGAATGGATCCATCTCATGTAGCATTAATTGATATTAACTGGCCAAACTCTGCATTTGAAAAATACAGCTGTGATAGCGACATAAAATTTGGTGTTCGTATTGATGAATTTTCAAAATTAATTAAAAGATCTGACAAGAATAATTCAATTGAAATTAACATATCTGATGATAACATGCTTTTGGTAACAATTGGTAAAAACAAAAAATACAAAATGCGACTAATTGAGAGCTCAGCATCTGATACTCCTCTTCCAAAAATTCCATATGATGCAAAAATCTCACTTACATCATCTGCTTTGGATAAAATTCTAGGCGACGTTCAAGTTGTATCTGACTATCTAACCATAACTTCTACTGAATCATCTACAACCTTCTCAGGAAAAGGTGATTCGGGTGAAGTAGACATTGAACTTGAAAGTAGTCAAGATGAAATTCAAGAACTATCTGTACAACAAGAAAGCACAGGAACATACAGTTTGGAATATCTTAATCCTATAATCAAGGCAGTAGGTAGTAGCGTTGATGCTGTAACATGTGAATATTCTTCAGCAAAACCACTACGAGTAGAATTCAAGGTTTCAAATCTTGGCCAAATTCATTTCTATTTGGCTCCTCGTGTTGAGAGTTAAAGAATTTTAAGACCATTTGTTCAGGTGAAACAGATTTGAAAATAGTAGTAAAGTTTGGAGGAACCTCCTTAGCAACCGTAAAGGAAATCAAAAACGTAGTCAAAACTGTAGACAAAATTGCAAAAAAGAACAAAACTGTAGTTGTTTGTTCTGCAGTAGATGGTATAACTGACGAATTAATAGAAATATCATCTCTAGTAGAAAAAGGAAAGAAAAAAGATGCAAACCGCATGCTTGCTAAAATATCACAAAAGCACAAACAATTTGCAGAACATCTAATATCTAATCCAAAAACCCTTACTTCATTAAAAAATAAAATAAATTCAGATCTCTCTGAACTAGAAGAGTTAGTTCGCGGATTAATCTTGTTAGGTGAAGTTACACCACGCTCATACGATTATCTGATTTCATTTGGTGAAAGATTATCAATTGATTTGGTATCATTTTCATTACAAGAAGCAAAGAACAAGTCTGTTCCATTAAACGGAAAAGAGGCAGGAATTGTCACCGATTCTAATTTTGGCGATTCAAGACCGTTAATGGACACAACAAGAATTCGTCTTTCAAAAACAATCAATGAATATCTAAACAAAAATACTATTCCTGTTGTTGCAGGTTTTGCAGGAGCTGATCAAAATGATCATACCACAACATTTGGTCGTGGTGGTTCTGATTATACAGCAACCATAATTGCTTCATGTATTGATGCAGATGAAGTTTGGTTGATGAGTGATGTTGAAGGATTGATGACTGCAGATCCAAAATTAGTAAAAAATGCAAAACTGATCAAACAGGTATCATATTCAGAAGCAATTGAAATGGCTAGATTTGGTGCAAAACAAATCCATCCGCGAACATTTGAACCATTATTGCCAAAAAAAATACCCATGCGTATACGTAGTAGCTTTGATGTAAATAACCAAGGAACGCTAGTTACCGCACCAAAACCCAAATCAAATGATTCAGTCAAGTGTGTATCTGCAATTCGAAGAGTTGGATTGTTAGATTTGACTGGTGGTATATTATTTGCAGGACCTGGAGCTGCTGCAAAAATCTTTTCTGTACTTTCTAAAAATAATATCAATGCAATGATGGTATCATCAAATCCATCTGAATCAAGCATAACAATTGTTGTCAAAAAAGATGACCTTCACAGAGCAGAAAATGTACTTGAGATTAATTTACTTGGCACAACTCTGAAGAAAATTGATACCATACCAAATGTTGCAATCATTGCAGTAATTGGTTCTGGAATGCAAGGAACAGTGGGAATTGCCTCTAGAGTCTTCCATGCAGCACAAAAAGCAAACTCTAATGTCATGATGATTGCTCAAGGTTCATCTGAACTAAACCTGGCATTTGTTGTAAAAGATAATGATTGCAAGGCAGTAGTTGAATCTCTGCACAAAGAATTCAAACTGAATAATCTAAAGTAAGATAGGGATAAATTATTCAAAAATACTTCATCTCCCATGGAAGGTAAACTGTACATTGTCGGTGTTGGTCCTGGCAGTCACGATCACATGACATTTCGTGCAAAACAGGTTATTGAAGAAAGTGACACCATTGTAGGTTACACCACATATGTCAATTTAGTTCAGGATTTAATCGAAGGAAAAGAGATTCACAGTTATGCAATGACACAAGAAGTTGAACGTGCACACCAGTGCATTGATTTGGCAAAGGAAGGAAAAATTGTTTCACTTGTATCCAGTGGTGATCCTGGAATTTATGGAATGGCCGGATTAATCTTTGAGGTTTTAGCTGAATCAGGATGGGAACCAAAAAGTGGATTACATGTAGAACTAATCCCTGGCGTATCTGCACTGAATTCTTGTGCAAGTATTGTTGGTTCGCCATTAATGACAGACTTTGCTGTATGTAGCATGAGTGATCTAATGGTTCCATGGGAAATAATTGTAAAAAGAGTAGAGGCTGCAGCACAAGGAGATTTTGTTTTAGTAATTTACAATCCTAAAAGTAAGAAAAGAGTTCATCAATTACAAGATACACGAAAAATCCTACTTAAACACAGAAAACCAACAACACCTGTTGCCATAATAAAAGAGGCATATCGTGAATCTGAAACTGTAATTATTACTGACTTGGAACATATGGAAAATTATTCTGAACAGTTAGGAATGACTAGTACCGTTATAGTTGGTAACTCTTCAACTTACAATTTCAAAGATTTGATGATTAATCCACGCGGATACAAATCAAAGTACAATTTGGAAGAGCCAGAAATTAAAAACTAGTGACTGTTTTTTATCAGATCATACAGATCATCACTTAATGAAATCTTGTCTCTGATTGGTCCTATAATTTTGACCATGTATTCGCCGATGGTGTTTTTCAGGTCACCTGGGTGTAGATTTTTCTGTGCAAAGTCTGATTCTAACTCTTCGTACGAATTGTAGGTAACATTTCCACCAAACTTTTCAGGTCTTTCTATTGAAATTGAATCATATTCGTGAAATACAACTTGTCTTGCAATTTCTAAAACAGGGTTGCCTTCTGTTAATCCCTCTTCACACCAACCCTTTCTAATCTTCTTTCTAATTTCATCATCTGTATTATGTATGAAAATTCCAGAGTTTGGATCTGACTTGCTCATCTTTCCTGGTTCAGTTGATGAAGTATCTTTTGGTTGTGTTAATCCTGGCAACAGTGAATGATGTACTGCAACTGGAACCTTCCATCCCATTTTTGGGAAAATTTCTCTTACTAACATGTGAATTTTTCGTTGGTCCATTCCTGCGTGTACAATATCTAAATCCAAAGAGTGAATGTCTGCTGCCTGCATTGGTGGGTAAAGGAGTTTAGCCAAATCAATTTTTTCTTCATTTTCTGAGCGTCCCATAATTGTTAGAGTACGCATTGTTCTTGCAAGTGACATGTGTTTTGTAAATTTGACAAGTTCTGCCCAGTATTCTTTTTTTGAATCATACAACTCTGTTCCCATTACTATGTTTACACCAGGACAAACTAATCGAAATGCATCTGCATAATATTTTGAAACTTTGGAAATAGTTTCCAAGTTGCCACCTAGTTTGTCATTGATTAAGGTGTGCCAGTCTGCCAAAAATACAGTACAGTCAATTCCTGCTTTGATAAAATCATTAATTTTGAAACCTGTACTGATTAAACTTCCAAGATGTAAAAATCCTGAAATTTCTAATCCGATATAGTGCTTTGGTTTTGAATTTGTATTTAGTAGTTCAATTAATTCTGCCTCATCTTTGACAATTTCTTTTGTTGGAGGTCTCTTGATTAGTTCTACTTTCTCTGTAACATCCATTTTAACAGATTTTACTATTGTTTATCTATAAAGTCTTGTATCAGTTTTTTGTATTAGATGTCAAGCATTTCAGCTGTATTTGATGACAATTTATCAATCGAATCTGGATAGTACTCATTTAACACACCTCTAATTAATTCAGGGTTCTTTAATGAGAACTTGTTTGATGGAATGTCGTATTTTCTATTGATAATTTTTGCCTTGAATAATTCATTTAGGTTTACAGATACCACTGAAGGTGATTTTTTGATATGATCTCTTATCTGAATTGATGTGACAATTTTCTTTTCAAGCATGAAGAGAAGTATTTTCTTTTGAGTAGTCATGTTGAGATATTTGCAAATTTCTGCCTCATCTTTTGGTATTCCTGCTGGATATAGGCGTGTAACCCTAGGACTTCTTTCTAATTCGATGTAATTTTCATCTTCTAATTTTTTTACATAATGACTAAGTGTTCCATTTTTCATGTCTGTAATACGCATTATTTCGTTAAAGCGAATTCCTGGATTCTTTTCGATTACTTGTAAAACTATCTCTCGTCTTTCCAAATTAATTAACTCTACTTAAAATTTTGAAGATTTTCAGTATATATTTTTTCTAGTGCCATATTATTTTATTGTTGTACTAGAACATTTCAAAATATTAGAATTAGCGTTTATAAAAAATTCCAACTGCAAACAAAAGTGTTACAATAACAATTAAAATATCAAAAATTTCATTTTCCAAATTCCAATGTTCATGAGTATCTTTTTCCAAATACATGTAAACTCCTTGTGCAAGTGCCAGTATAGCAAAAGCTATACTTGAAAAAAATATCCTAGAAATTTTTGTTTTTCTCCATGAAATTATCGCCATTCCAGTTAGAAATGATGCAAGTACCAATCCAACTGCATGAATACTCATGTGCAAAATTCCATCCATATGGGATGCATGCGGCATAACAAGCGGAATTGAAATAATTATGCTGACAGCCAGTACAAAACCCAAAAGAATCTGATTATTCTTGTTTGAAACTTGTGATGTCATGAAAACGTGAATTATTTTTGTAATATAAAATCAAGAAGAATTTTGTTGTTGTACTTGTGAATAATGGATATTATTCGTCAGGTATGACGGTCTCATCTCTTGATTTTCTTGGTCTTGTGCTCAAATAGAAGGCATGAGCGCTAATCAAGAATCCTACAAGCCAAATCTTTGTTGCAAAGATTAGATTCCATGGTCTGTCTGGATCTGGATAATCTACAACCAATCTGTCAATGTCAGGAGTTGTTCCATCAATTATCATCTGTGCTGCAATTTCTGCATTAAGTACAGTAAAACTCCACAAAACTTCGTAAAGACAAATTACTGCAAAACCTAACAGCATTAGTTGTAACAAAGCCATTCTGTATGATTGTAATCCTACAGTTTTCTTCCAACCAATTCTTGAAACACAATACCATGAAATTACACATGCAAATGACAACCACGTTGTTAGATTTGCAAAGTTGTCAAACGGAACGTGCGTGTTAACTAAAACCTCTCCCATTACATAAAATCCATCTTCTTGCCAATCCTGAATCATCATGACTACACCGTAAATCATGATGATACCCATCATTGCAGCAGCTGCGTAAAATATGCCCAGAAAAACTCTGTACTGCTTGTCTGTCTCATGAAGATGTCTTGTTTTCAATTCATCGATTTTTAATAGACCTATTATAAAATGATTTCAATCATATTATACTAGCAAATCAGTAACCATCTTTTTGTCGTTGTCTGTTAATCTCGTTTTTTCGCTCATACTCTTTTAGAATGTCATCAGGTGTGAGGTTTAGTTCTAGTGATGCCTGAACAACAAAGTGCCAGATGTCTATCAACTCCTCTCTTGCTTCTGCTTCATTAAACGCAGTTGGAGTTTTCCACCACTTCCAGTTTGTGGTTCGTTGTAGTTCGACTGCCTCGTGCATAATTGCAGTACATAATGCTGAAACCTTTCCTTCAGTATCTTTTGGATATCTGTCAAGGTTCATCATATTTTCTAAACCCTTTTGCATTGCAAAGATAGAATCTAATCTGTCTTCCATATTTTATTCAAAAGAATTGTTATCTATAACTCTTCAAAAACTAACCATCTTTTCGTACTGTCTGACTCTTTTTGTAATGTCAGATTTTTTCAAAGATGTTAATCCTGCCAAACCATACTTTTCAACAGCAAATGAACCCATTACATTTCCATAGATGACTGATTTTTTAATCTCTGAGAAACTTGTCTTGTTTTTTGCAGCCAAATTTCCTATCATTGCACCAGCAAAAGAATCTCCTGCACCTGTTGGGTCTACAACTGATTCTAATGAGAATCCCACAGATGGAAATATTACATCTTCATGGAAAAGTAAAGCCCCATGTTCACCTTTTTTTATTACAACATAATTGGCGCCCCAGCTCATCATCTTTTTTGCACATTTTATCAAATTGTCTTCTTTTGTGAGTAGTTTTGCCTCCTCATCATTAATCACAACAGCATCAACTGACTTTATCATTTTGATTACTGCGTTACGTTTTGTCGCAATCCAAAATTCTATTGTATCACACATTGAAAATTTTACATTATCAAATTCTTTGATTATCTTTGCGTTTTGTTCAGGATCGTTATTTGCTAGATATACAAACTCTGATTTTTTGTATGCATCTGGTACAGTTGGTTTGAAATCTCCTAAAACGTTTAGTTCTGTTTTGAGCGTTTCTCTGACACTCATTGTTGCATCATATTTGCCATCATATCTGAAGGTCTTTCCATCTAAAACGGTTAGACCTTTCAAATCTAGATGATTCTTCAAAACTGTATGATACTTTTTTGGAAAGTCACTGCCCACAACAGCAATCAAACCTGGTTTTGTAAAGAAACTGGCTGAAATTGCAGCAAAGGTTGCAGCACCCCCTAAGACATTCTTGAGAGTTTTCTTTGGTGTTCTAATAGTATCTAGTGCTGTTGATCCAAAAACTGTTAGCATGTGTATTGACGAAAAATTATCTATAAATCCGTTATCTACCGAATTACTCCTAACAAATTGTGTACATCTTTTGATTATTCCTCTAAGCTACTTTGAGCTAGCAAAATAAATCGATATCAGAGCGTAAATTATACATGGCAAAAATTCGTATCAAACAAGGTTCTAATGAGATCGAGATCGACTCAAGAGACTTTTACGTTGATAATGATTCTGTAGCCGAAGTAGTTGAAACACTAAAGGAATTACTTCATGAAAGACCACAAACCGATGTAATGAGTTCTTTAGATGATGCTGAATTTCATGAACCTGAATTCTCATCACCATCTGCTATAGCAGTAGATGATATCAAAAACAAACTGAGAATTCTAGCAAAAGATTCCTTCTTTGACCAACCAAAGACTGTTGGTGAGACAGTTGCACAAATGTCTGAATATGGTTGGACTGCAAGTCCATTTGATGTATCTGTTGCATTAACAAAGATGGCCTTTAACAAGGAATTTCTAAAAAATACAACAGACGAAAGAAATCAATACGTATCAAAAGAAGCACTACTTACTAACTAGAATCAATTTTTTCTTATTTTTGAAAAATCTATACATACTTTGATAGCTATATGTAATCATGGAAAAGAAAAGAGAAATTCCTGAAGAAATTGATGATCATTACAAATTGTTTGGAAAAGAGGCATGGGAAGTAGAATACGGAGACAAGTGTCCTTTATGTAATTCTAGATTTGATGAGTTTGAAGGATGTGCTTGTGACTCACAAGGTGACTAGTTTTTCTTAATTTTTATAATTACACCAATAATAATTGCAGCAATAGCTCCAATAATTACTAGAATGATTGTATAATCCTGAGA
>LUPB01000072.1 GCA_001627235.1 Nitrosopelagicus sp. REDSEA-S31_B2
AATCATTGACATGTAGCAAATCCTCTGAATAGTTCTTATAAATCTTCAATGAATTAAGAAGAAATTTAAGAAATTCTGATTTAATTCAGTCATGGATAGATATATGCTCCATCTCAAAAACTCATCAAATCTTAATCGTAAGATGGCAAAAGATATTCTCCGAGAATCTAGACGTCTTGCATCTGGAATGGATTTGATTCTACGCGATTGTAGAATATCAAAAAAATATGTTGAGATTGATACTTCCATCCAACAATCAAGTCTTGATCAATTAATAGAAAAATTATCTCCTATTGGGCCTCTTGATCATGCAAAACATGTTGTTGAAGAAATTGTTGAAAAGGAACAGGCAATTTCTGATGGAATCTCATATTTCAATAATGAACGATTTTGGGAATGCCATGAAATTCTTGAAGGTGTCTGGAAAAATTGTACCGGTAATGAAAAATTTCTTGTACAGGGATTAATTTTAGTTGCTGCTGGGTTAGTACATTATCAAAAAGATGAAGACGAAATATGTATCAGCATATTTAATCGTGCTCTAACAAAATTAGAAAACTCTAACGGTCAGTATCATAACATCGATATTGATAAAATCAAAAAAACTGTAACCGAAATGATTAATTCAAAAGATGTCTCTAGTTTTCTGATTTAATTATCTCGATTGCTTTACTAACTACTTGTGCACCTTCTAACAATCCAATTTCGCCTTTCTTAGCAAATTCTTCGGTGTATCTCTCTGAACCATCATTTGAAATATTATCTCCTGAAATTAAGACTGGAACTGGATCATCACTATGTCCTTTGTTAATACATGGTGTTGAATGATCTGCTGAAATCATTACATGTACCTTACTTGTATCAATATTCTTCAAAAGTGTACCAAAGAATCTCTCATCAATTTCTTCAATATTCTTCATTTTTCCTATTGCATCTCCATCATGACCAAATTCATCAGGACCCTTCAAGTGAACATAAATTGCATTTTCTGTTTCCATAGATTTTGCAGCAACTGTTGCTTTTTCTTCATAATCGGTTAATCCTCCTGCACTGTATGCTTTCATTTCTAAAACATTTGATATTCCAATCTCTACAGGCATATCCACTATACATGAGAAATTCATGGAGTATTTTTCGTTAATTGTCTCAACTCTTGGATATTTGTTTCCTGCATCACGCAATAGTATACTGTTCAACAGTTTCTTTCCCTGCGACCTTCTTTTTTTGTTAATTTCACTATCTTTTAGAATCTGTAATGATTTTTCAGTAAACTCATTTACCAACTCTGCAGATAATCCTGCACTGTCTGTTTCATCTAATGGTAAACACCTTTCAATTTTTAGAAAATCTCCTACTGCTTTAGCAACTCCCATGCCATCGACTCTTGAATAAGCTGGGTCCGTGTTTGTTATATTTGGTGATAATGGATGTTCATCTCTAATTCTAATGATTACTCTATGTCCTATTGTCGGTGCTACTACCACTGACGCCATGGGACTTGAAAATTTTAACTTCTCTTCAATTTCTTTTGATACTCCTTCTGCATCTTCTCTTTCGATATGTCTGCCTGCTCTTCTATCTATGATTACATCTTTTTCATCTAATGTGGAAAAATTTCCACGTAATGCCAAGTCTCCATCTTTGAAATCTATTCCTGTTCCTATTGCTTCTATAACCCCTCTTCCTGCATAATCTGCATGATGAAATTTGTATCCGAGCATATTGAAAACTGCAATATCTGATTCTGGAGCTATTCCCTTTCCTACTGAAATAACTTCTCCCATTTTTCCATTTTTTGCTAATTTATCCATGTTTGGAGTCTTTGCTGCTTGGAGTGGTGTTTTATTATTGATGTCTGGATGAGGTAAATCTCCTACTCCGTCTAACAAAACATATACAATTTTGATTTCAGAATTATCTGTCAACGTCTTTCGAAAAAGATTCTTTGTTTTAAATCTTCAAAACCTAGTATTTTTCCAATAGATCTTTTGAACACTTTTTAATGAAATTTTTTTCTATAAACAAGTGGGTAACTTAAGACGCGATCATGTAGCTGAACGATTTGTAATTGTTAACCCATCAAAAACTAAGAGTTCTAAAACAAAGAAAAATCCATTTAAACCTGGCAATGAATCTATGACCAACCCTTCAGTTCTATCTCTTGTACTGAAAGATGGAATGTTACAACGATTGCAAGACGATGAGGGTGATTTTGTAAAAAACTGGACTGTTAGAGTTGTACCTGCAAATAACCCTGCAGTTGATATTGATACTGAAAACACATACTCTGATCATCCATTGTACAGTGAACCTGCATATGGATATCATTACAATATTATTGCATCGCCTGATGAAAAAGAAACTTTAGCAACAATTAGTGTTGAACAATGGGGTTATGTTTTATCTGTAATACAAGATAGATTGAGGTGGCTATACACTCAGAAGGGTGTTGCATATGTTGCAATTTATGCTGATAGTGGTAAAAACTCTGGCACAAAAATTGATCATCCTCACCTTCACATGATGTCTTTTTCAACAATTCCGCCAAAAATTGAGGAAGAGGCAAATTCATCTCATAGAATACTGAATGAAAAAGGCGTATATCCAATGAGTCAGCTAGTTAGCTCTGAATCGGGTGGTCCACGGCAAATTCTACAAACAGAAGGCTTCATTGCACTATCTCCTTGGGCTCCATCTCATCCATACGAATTTTGGATATGTCCAAAAAAACATGCAACAAGTTTCTCAAAAATATCTCAAAAAGAAATCAATGATCTTGCATTGATTCTTAGAGCAACTCTTGGTGGACTTTCAAATTGTATTAAGGATGTGTCTTTTAACATTGCATTTCATTTATCTCCTGAAAAGAAAAATAGCAAACAAATTCATTGGCATGTAGAAGTGTATCCTCAAACTACTCCTTGGTCTGGGCTAGAGCATGGATTTGGAATATTCCTAAATGAATTGACTCCTGAAAAATCTGCCGAAGAACTGGGCTCTGCATGTAGAAAAGAGCTTTCTGCTCTAGTGGGAATATTATAAAATTAAGTTATAGTTTATTACATCAAAACAAAATTTCTCTTTATGGCCTTAGAGAAATACATGGCAATTGCTGGTTTAGCTTTATCGATATTCTTTGTTGCTGAAGTTCTAACTTTGTTTAATTTCATGATTGATCCTGCTGATAATGACTCATTTGGATTTGAAGCTGCACCAAAACTTTTTCAATTCATTTCTCTTAGTATTGCTCCTGCCGGCATCATGATGGGCGTATCGTTTTATCTCTCAAAGCGTTATGGTTCACGATTTAATGGAATGTTAATTATTCTCAGTGGAGTAATCGTCTTAGTTGGAATGCTGTATGCTAACACTATGCTTGAAGATCTTAAACCTGAATTAGTTGACTTTGCAACTGAAATCACCCCTGTTCTTTTCATGGGTGTTTCAATACCAATCATAATAGTTGGTGCAAGATTATTAAAAACTCGTCCACGAAATCCTAAAAAATCATTCCTTGATGATAGTGATTATTCCTAAACACTCATCTTCTTTTTATCTGAACCTTGACTAGCCATTAGATTTTGCTGCTGCCTAATTCTCTCTGCAATTAATCGATATAATGATCTGAACTTATCCTTGGTCTTATCTGATAAAAAGTCCGCTTCTCCAATTGCAATTTTCTCACAAATATAGCGTGCAACTTCCTCACTATCAAATTCCTCCCATCCATCTTCTCTATGTTCTTCCCAAATGGAATGTAGGCTTTCAATAATTCCATTTTTGTTTCTAGATTCAATATCTTTCTCAGTTAAATTGACGTATCCCTCTCTTCTTAGCTTTATTGCATATGTTTGATTTACAGCATAAAGATAATCTTCTACAACCATATAGTCTTCGATTGATTGTAGGGCTTTTGACTTTTCTTCAAAGAATATAGTTTGAGTCTTTGAAAATTCATTGGCAATTAATTGTGCTGATATCTCCTTTGACTCTTCTGTATTATCTAGTAAAACAAATGTGTTGTATCCGTGATTTCGGTAGAAAATTGATATCGGTAAAACAGAATTTTTGTTATAGGCTGCAACGATATTGAGAGGATTCATTGAAATATTTGGATCTTCTAAAAATTTGTCAAATGCATTTAGATACATTGTATCTGAAATTGTTTCAACTACAATAATTGGTCTTGAATTATATCCTATCTCTCTATCTAGAATTGATTCTACTAGACCTCTCGATAGTCCATAAAGAATTGGTGTTAATGTCAAATCATCTGCATTCCAATAGTCATAGTAAATTCTACTCAAGTGTTTTTTCTTATCTAATTCCACCACCAAAAGATTTCCAGGTGCATAATCAAAAATCATGTATGGTGAATGTGTTGCGTATAATACTTGATTCGAACCTGCCAAGCTTTTTAGTAAATCTGAAATTCCACGTTGTTGTGTTGGGTGTAAATTTCTAGCAGGTTCGTCTAAAAGTAAAATGGCCTCTTTTAGTTCTGCACGTTGTGTCTCTGCAGCAAAATTCACAATAAATGAAAATGTCCATTTGAATCCCTCTGCACGTCTATTCAACAATCCTGTGTTTGTAACTGTACCATCTCTGTGTACATCTGATATTACAACGCTCATTACATTATTTGGGTTTAATCGTAATTCAACATGTATTGGATCCCCTTTCCACGCCGGATTCAATTTTTCAGTCAATCGTTTACTAGATGTGTTTAGTAATTTGATTAATTGTGATGGGCTATTTTTTGCCTCTTCTAATTCTTCAACATCTAACTCTGCAAGATAAAATAAGTTGTCTACCGTATCTGCTTTATCAAATTCTTCTTCTGAAAATTCAATACTTGGGTTTGTTCTTTCTTTTTTATATTCATTCAAATTGATATTTCCTATGATTTTCTTATAATCTGAAAAATACACAAATCTTGGATGTAGATTTGAATCTATGAAATTCTCAAGTGCCATTTTCTCTGTGGTTCCAACAAGTAGACTTTGAAAATTAGAATCAGTCTCATCTGAAATTTTATTCCATTCTTCTATTACTTGTGGTTCATCTGCTGCTAATACTTGTAAATTATTTCCAAACTCTGCCATTTCATTTCTAAAAATTTCTTCTGTTTCAGGTGCTTGTCCTTCAAAAAACCCTGAATCTAGTTTAATTTTTACATGATTTGGAATAGTGTCTAAAAATGCAAGAAATTTCTCTCTAAAATTTTCCCATGAATTTAATCCACTATTCTCAGCTTCACTAATTTCTACATCACCAAAATCATACTGTGGTATTGGATTCTTGTTAGTTCTGAAAATCTTTATTTTTTTTATCTCTGGTATTGAAGGAAATGTATCTTTGATTAATTTAATCTCTTCATGATTTAGCTCAAAATCTCCTTCAGCTAATCTAACTTCTTCCTTCAACTCTTCTGTCATTTCATCACACAAATCAAGTTCTGAGACTTGTTGATCTTTGTTAAGTAGTGTTAATGCTTGTAAAATTGTTGTTTTGCCACTTTCATTACGACCTACAAATGCTGCAAGGTCTCCTACTCTAATCTCACCTGAATCATGGATACAACGATATGCTCTAGCCCTAAACTTCCTTAATCTCACGAAAAAATTATCGTTTTCTAGGATTTAACTCAAATGACCAAATTATCTTAGACGTTTTGACGAATCCTTTTTGTCCCCTTTGTCCTCAGTATTCTCGTCAATAGTCAGGTCTGGAATTTTTACTTCACATTTCCCATCTTTACATTCCTTTTTGGTCATGATTACGAAAAGCCTCCTCCCAAATTAAACATAATTATCATGAAAAATTATGACAAATTTGATATACGTGAGTATTCCACTTGAAACATCTTGGTAAAAGCTTCTGCATTTGTAATCTATGTACTCCCGATAATTCTATCTGTCTCACTAGGAACTGCTGTAAGGATTAAGTCTAATTGGGTTAAATTCTGAAATTGCTCAAAACTCTAATTTAGAATTCAGTATAAATTTCTCTGATTCTAATTTTGATTGTGGTGATCTTTACATTACCATTTATGACGTAACCTCTGAAAAACAAGTTTTAACACAAAGTGGATATCTTAAGCAATGTTTTGTTAATAATAACGATGTATTACCTGTAGATGATACTTTCTCTGAATTAATAACAAAACCTGGAACTTATGAAATTCATATTGAAATTTTTAATGAAAAATACTCTGAAAGTGTTAGTATGACTGAAACCTTGCGAGTAAAATAGATAGGTGAAAAATTAAATGGCAAAAAAAGAAATTGATCCTGAAACAGCTAATGAAATAAAAAAAGAATTAGCAGAATTACGTGCACAACTAGAAAGTCAGAAAAAACCAAAAAAGAAAGCAGCAAAACCAAAAGCTGAACCAAAAAAGAAAGCAGCAAAACCAAAAGCTGAAAAACCAAAAAAACCAACAAAGGCTGAAATTGCCAAAGCCAAAAAAGAGGCAAAACTTGCAAAAGAAAAGGCTGAGGCTGAAGCTAAAGCAAAAGAAGAAGCCGCAAAGCGAACTCTTGATGATGAATTAGAAGAACAATTCTCTGATGAACAAATACGAAATTTCCAAATTGAGAAGATGGATATGGATAAGTTAACTAACAAGGTTTGTGAAATAATCGCTGATTTTGAAGAAAAAGGAATGCTTCAGAGTGATTTGTGGAAGAAATTGAAGTTGAATAGCAGAGATGGTTCTAGACTTGCATTACGATTGGAGAGACGTGGACTGATCACTCGTGAAAAAATATTACAAAAAGGTAGATGGACCTACAAATTAATTATTGAACAAGCACCAATTAAACTAGAATCTCTAGTTGATTCTCCATGTTTAACTTGTCCTGTAGAACAAAAATGTGATCCTGAAAATGCTTATCCTGAACCTAGTCCACTACATTGTCAATTAATTGAGGATTGGGTAACTGTAGAATTCTCTAAGAAAAAGAAATGAAATTAATCGATGCAAAAAAAGATCATTATCGAAGATTAGCACACGAACAGGGTTATCGTAGTAGAGCATCTTACAAACTAAAAGAAATAAACAAATCTTATCGTATAATTGGTCCTGGTTCTTATGTTCTAGATTTGGGGTGTGCACCTGGAGGATGGTCCCAAGTAGCTCATAAAATTGCAGGTAATCAAGGAAAGGTTTTGGGAATTGATTTATCATTTGTTGAAGAAATTCCTGGTGTTGAAATCATTCGTGGTGATATAGAAGATCCTGATATTTTGGAACAAATTCAATCCTTTTTCAACAGAAAAGTAGATTCTGTGATATGTGATTTATCCCCAAACGTATCTGGAAATTGGTCTGTAGATCATGCTGCACAAATTTCCCTTAATTATACGGCAGAAAAATTGATGGAAAAAACATTATCCAACAAAGGTAATGCACTGTTTAAGGTATTTGATGGTGAATATTCCTCAGAATTCTATGAATTCATTAAAAAGAAATTCATTAAAACGAAATTAACAAAACCTAAGGCTAGTAGAAAACCAAGTAGCGAATTATATTGCATCTGCATGGGATTTCTAAACTCTGAAAATTCTTAAATCAACTAATATTGAACTTCTCTTATGAAGATAGTCCAATTATCTGATGTACATTTTGGTGCACAATTTCGTGATGATGTATTTAATCAGGTAATTGATGAAGTAAACGAATTATCGCCTGACGCAGTCATAATTACTGGTGATCTGACAAATGAAGGGCTTAAAGAAGAATATGAAGGCTGTAAGGAACTTATATCAAAAATTAATGTAAAAAAAATTATCGCCGTTAGCGGAAATCATGATTATAGAAATACTGGATATTTACATTTCAAGAAATATTTTCCATTTCAAACAATTAATGAACTAAATGATGATGTAGTGGTAGTTACACTTGGTACGGCTAGACCTGATCGTGATGAAGGTGAGGTTGGATATAGACAGACTTTATGGCTTGAAAGAACCATGAAGAAATATGAAGATAAAGTGACAATTCTTGCAATGCATCACCATTTGATTGGTATTCCTGATACCGGCTCAGATAGATTAACAATCATTGATGCAGGTGATGTTTTACGTGCTACTTTAAACGCAAAAGTTAATCTTGTATTATGTGGCCATAAACATAGGCCCTGGATGTGGGATTTTAGTAATTTATTGATTGCCAATGCTGGAACAACATCATCAAAACGTGTAAGAGGTTTTTTTGAAAATAGTTATAACATCATTACAGTAGAAAATGGAAAAATCCAAGTTGATCTTAAGGTTGTAGGAGGAAAAAGAACTCCATTACAAGACATTACAAAAAATTATGCTAGATTTGAAGACGATTAATTCCCTTTTCAAGATATTAAAAATTCTCAAGTTATACTAATTAACCAACAGAATTCAATCAGTTTGAGCGGGGATCGCCTAGCCCGGTATGGCGTGGGATTGCTAATCCCATGTTCGCAAGAACTCGGGGGTTCAAGTCCCTCTCCCCGCGCCAGCTTTAATATTGACTAAATTCTAATATCATTTAGAAATAAAATGGGACGTCGTAAAAGTCAAAAAATAGTAAAAACAGGTCCAAAAAATGTTACCACCGGAATGTGTCCTTTATGTAAAACAATTGGACGAATATTCATAATTGGTTCTGTTGGAGAAGAAAGAGCAAAATGTCCTGCATGTAATCAAGAATTTGATTTATAGCTAGGCTACAACTTCACCCATACCTTTTTAAAGATTTTTTCCAATATCAGATTATGAGCTCTGAAGGAGAAGGTACAGTTTATGACCGAATCGAAAAACTTGAGGATGAGATTGCAACTCTAAGAAATGAAATTGATGTAATCAAACATGCTTTTAGAAATGAACTAGCACGTCATGAAGTAAAAATGATCAAAAAAGGTCACGATGTATCATCGATTATTGATTAGTTTTATTTCTTATTTCTTTAATTAATTCTAAAACATAATCTACATCTTCTGCATTAGGATCTTTTTCTAAATATGTATTAAGAAATTTTATTGCATTTTCGTAATTTCCTAGTTTTTCTTCCAAAATTCCCATATCTCTTATTTCATCAATTGAATAAGGTATAATGCCCAAAATCATCTTGTTACATATTATGGCCATATCATAAGCAAACGAATCCATATACGAATTTTTTAAATTTCTTAACATACGAACTAATATCTTCTCTTCAGAAATCTCGTTCAGGTATTCTGCTTCAAATTCAACAGAATCTCCGTAATTTTGATACAAAATCTCTTGTAAATCTTCTAATTCTAACAATCTTCCTCTGTTAAATGG
>LUPB01000073.1 GCA_001627235.1 Nitrosopelagicus sp. REDSEA-S31_B2
ATCCATATCTTAATTATGATGCAGGAACGATGAATCCAATTGCCCATGGAGAAGTATTTGTTACAGATGATGGAGGAGAATGCGACATGGATATTGGAAATTATGAAAGATTTCTAAATCAAGATATTCCTAAATCACATAATATTACTACAGCTCAGATTTACTCAAGTGTAATTGAATCAGAAAGAAAAGGAGAATATCTCGGAGCATGTGTACAAATTATTCCTCATGTAACAGATGAGATTAAAAATCGTATAAAGAAGATTGCTGCAGATGAAGAATTAGAAATATTGGTTGTAGAATGTGGAGGAACCGTAGGAGATATTGAAAGTTTACCGTTTCTAGAAGCATTACGACAGATTAGAGTAGAAGAAGGATCAGAAAATGTAATTTTCGTTCATGTAACATTAGCACCATCACTAGATGTAGTAGGAGAGCAAAAGACAAAACCAACTCAGCATAGCGTTCAAGAATTAAGAAGGATTGGTATTCAACCAGATTTATTATGTGTTAGATGTACTAGCCCACTTCAAGATAAAACCAGAAATAAAATTTCAATGTTTACAAATGTGACAAATAATGATGTATTCTCATGTCATGACGTAGATTCAATTTTCCAAGTTCCAGAAGTATTGTATGATCAAGGGCTAGTAGATGTAATATTCAAAAAATTCAATAAAATGGGATATGTCAACGCATCACAAAATTGGGACGTATGGAATAAAATAGTAAATTCATTACATAATGAAGGAGAGTCTATCAATATTGCCATGGTAGGAAAGTATGTCACATTAGCTGATAGTTATGTTAGTGTTAACCATGCATTGAAGCATGCAGCAGCATCAATTGGGAAGAAAATTACAATAGATTGGATTGATTCAGAGAACATTAATGGAAATGTGGATACATTATCTAAATACAATGGAATACTAGTTCCAGGAGGGTTTGGAACCAGAGGTTCAGAAGGTATAATTAAAACGGCAAACTTTGCAAGAGAGAAAAATATACCATATCTTGGAATTTGTTTTGGTTTTCAATTAGCAGCCGTATCATTTGCAAGAAATGTATGCAATCATACAGATGCAAACTCTACAGAAATTGAGAGTGAAACAAACAACCCAATAATCGATTTACTGCCAGAACAAGACGGAGTCACAGATATGGGAGGCTCACTAAGATTGGGCGCAAATGAAATAGATGTCAAACCAGATACAATTGCAAACAGCATTTATGGTCAAACAAAAATTTCAAAAAGACATAGACATAGGTATGAATTTAATACTAAATATTTAGACGAATTTGCCCAAAAAGGAATGATATTTTCAGGAGAGAGTGACAATGGAAGAAGAATGGAGATTTTAGAGATCCCAGATCATAAATTCTTTGTAGGAGTACAATTCCATCCAGAGTTCAATAGTAGGCCAGGATATCCAGAAAATGTATTCAAAGCATTCACTACTGCTGCAAATCAGAATTAATTAATTTAGAAATTTCATAGATTTTTTGACGTGAATCTCTAACTGAAACTTTCTTTTTTACATAGCCTTTTTCCAAAAGATGACTCATTGCTAAACGGACAGTTCTATCAGGAAGCATAGTTTTCTTGACAAGTTCTTTTTGACTCATAGAACCTTCGTACTCAAGTATTTTGAGAAGTAATTTTGAACTAGGAGGCATATTGAATAATTCTTCTGCAAGTTTCACTTTTTTTGCAATAGCAGATATGGCAGTAGTATCTTTTTTTAGACGAATTATGTTTGCAGAGGGTGCGTAATTTGTTGCTTCAACAGATGTTTTTACTTTATAACGATCTAATCCATCCAAAACCACTTCACAATGTAATCTTGAGGATATTTCATCAACTTCAATTACACTAGAGTTTGATACAACAAGAGGTCTGCGAGTAATATCTAATGAATTAACAGAAATGATTCCAAAAACATCAGAATCTTGAAAAATTACAGGACCGCCAGCAGACATTGAATATGCAGAAGAGCCAATAGGAGTTGAAATTATTACACCATCACTACTATCATGCCATACTTCATCACCATTTACTCTAAGAGTGTGTTCCATCAACATTGCACTTCTTGAAGAAAATACTGCAACATCATTCAGTACAGGATAAACATTTTTTCCATCAATTTTTACACCTAAACGAGTGACTTGTTCAGTTTCAAAATCCATTTTTTTAATTCGAGGAATCATGGAAGGTAGTTGCTTCAAATCAAGTTGAGAAAGAAATCCGTCAGACTCAGATTCGTTAATTCCTAAAACAGGAATAGAAGAATCAAATGTTCGATGGAAATAATTTCTAACACCTTTATCACCACCTAATACAAATACACAATCAGATTTTTTACTTTTAGATTTTGTTCCAATCTTTGATGACGAGATGTTATTTTCATCAAGGATTTTTTTGAGAAATTTCTCGGAGGATTCAGTTAATCCAGTTCCAAATATTCCAACATGCATAGATAGATTATTTCATCATGGACAATATATGTTAGATCTGTTCAAATTCTACTATATTATAAAAATAAGAACCATTTGTTTCTAATGCATTTTTCTCAGGTATTTTTTCAAGACCAAATGCCTTTGACTCTAAAGCAGCCTGTGCTGCACCACCTGCAAAAGACAATGCCCACAAAAAGTCTTTTTCTTTTAACATTGTACACAAAAATGTAGCGCAGAAAATATCTCCAATTCCAGTAGTATCAGTTAGAGTCATTTTTGGTAATTTTATGCTATACAGTTTATCTTTTACAAGAAGAGAAATTTCTTGTTTGTTTGTATAGATGACATATTCAATTCCAAGTTTTTGTAGTTGTTTAATACCATCATTCCTGGTCAAACCAGTTAATGCAAATAATTCATCAGAGTTCATTTTGATTGCATTGACATTTGTTAGATCAAGAGTAGTTTTTTTGAGTGTAATTTCATTTTTTGAGTTTTTTTCTCGTAAAAATCCTTGAGGGTCTAAAAATACAAAATTTCCTGAATTTTTAATTTGAGAGTATGTATCTAAAGATATTTCATCAAATACAGGACTGATTAATGTACCATCATCATCATTTTCTATAAAATCAATATTATCACACATATGTTCAACAAACAATTTTCTATCTGTTCCATCTAACTCAAGACGAAATTTGGTAGTATTATTTTCAGAAATTGCATCAGGAAATGAAATTTTATTTTGTTTGAAATATTCTTCTAAAGGATAACTTGAATTGAATTTTGTATACAGATTTACATCTTGTTTTTGTTTTCTTGCAGTTAAAGAACAATAACTTGCAGGACCACCAGGTGCCTCATATTGTTCATTTTCATAGATAATCGTATCAATTGTACAATGTGAAAAAATTCCAACTTTCATTATGAGCAAAAATTGTATTTTTAACTAGTTATTTGAATCCTTATTTGCACAGTCAGAGCAAAGTGATTTTCCTTTAATGGGAATAACATCCACATTTGAATTCAAACAATTATCACATAGTCCTTTCATTGTTCGGTAAAGACGTTTGATCTTTAAATTGTTTTTTGAAATATCTATAACGCATTTATATATCCAAGATTTGAATTCATTACATGCCATCAAAACGTGCAAGTAGAGGTAGACGAAAAGGCGGTAAAGGCTCATCAGGAACTATCCAATGTGTAAACTGTGCCGGAACTGTTCCAAAAGATAAGGCAAAAAAAGTCACATCAAGGCTTAGTTTAGTTGAGCATCAACTTGCAAAAGAATTACGTGCACAAGGAGCATATATTGCAGCACCAAAAGTTACAAAATGGTATTGCATATCATGTGCAATTCACTTTAAGGTTTTGAAAATTCGTTCAGCTGATCAAAGACGAAGACATACAAAACTTCGTGGATAAATTAGTGTTTTTTTGCCAATACGGCAATGCGTTGTGCTAGTGTAATACCTGCAATAATAATTACAATAATTACTGCAATTTCCATAAAACCAATCATTCCAATAATTGCAATTACCAATAATCTTTCTGCTCTCTCACCAATTCCAATACCTTGCATAGTTATTCCTGCAGCATCTGCCTTAGCACGAGCATAGCTGACTAATAGAGATAGAGTGATTGCAATGAAAACCAAATATGGCTCAGTATAATTACCAATTAAAATTCCAAAGAAGATTGCTACTTCAGCAATTTTATCAAAAACAGAATCAAGAAATCCTCCAGATTTTGACATTTTATTTGCATAACGGGCAACTTGCCCATCAACGATATCAAAAAAACCAGAAGCCAATAATGCAAGACCTCCAAAAATTAATGAATATTCTGTTCCAATGCCATAGATTATTGACGCAACAAAAGCAAGTGCAAGTCCAATTCCAGTAAATACATTTGGAGAAAGACCAGTTGCTGCAAAAGATTTACCAATTTTTTGTAATGCAGGTTTTAATGAGTCACGTAGATTGTTTAACAATAATTTTCCTCACTTTAGATTCATAGATATGATTATTGACATTAAACGTGCAGCTAAAGATGCAGTCGAGCCATTATCAAATGTAGGATTTAATTCAACAATATCTGCAGCCTTGATTTTCTTATCTTGAAGAGAAACAATCATGTCATATAGTTCACGAGAGGTTATGCCAATAGCCTCAGGATTTCCAACTCCAGGAGCAAAAGCAGGATCTAATACATCCAGATCAATACTGACATAGAGATTTTCAAATTTTTCAGTCATATTTTGTAATAATTTTGGACCATTGCCCATTCTAATGTCAGAATCAGATATGGTCTTCACATTATGCTCAGTAAGAAATTCTAATTCTTCTTTAACATATGCGCGAGCACCAACATGAATAATATTCTCAGAGCCGCGCTCTTCAATAATTCGTCGTAAATATGCAGCATGACTTAATTTTGTTCCTGCATATTCATCTCTCAAATCATAATGTGCATCAAAAACAACATAACCAGTATCTTTTGGATAACTCATGTAAGAACCGTATGTGAGAGAATGTTCACCACCCAATATGATTAATTGGTTTGAAGAATCTTTCAATTCACTGGTAGTTTTGCTAACCATGTCAATCATATTTTGAGCAACAACAGTGTGTTCCAAATTTCCTAAATCTTGTATATTTACTTGTTCAAGATCAACACCAAATTCTGGCATAAAAATTTCAATATTGTTAAATGCATCACGAATCACATCAGGACCAAATCTGCATCCGGGTTTGTATGAATGAGTAGAGTCAAAAGGAATTCCAAATAGTTTTGCTGCAGGTTCAGTATCATCTGAAGGAGAAATAAGTTTTGGAGAATTTGTCAGGTACAAATCACTGAAGCTCATTATACAGAAGTTAATTCACTTTAAAATAAACTCATGCCCACTAATTAGGCTGAGAAGAAGAGTCATCACACAGACATACATTATGTGATTCACCACAATCAGTGCATATCAGAAGTTTTCCATGCATGAAATATTATTGCAAAATTTCTATTTAACCATCAAGAAGAAATGATAAGTTGTTCATTAGACCTGGATTACAGGTCTTTTAGATAACAACGGAGGGAAATTTAGACTAGAATTTGGTTTTCCTTGATTTTGGGTTTGTATTTCATTAATAAAATCATCAAATGGGATATCACGAACATCACTTTGAGTTCTGTCACGAACACTGAGATTTTTAGAATTAACCTCTTTTTCTCCAATTACAAGCACATAACGAATCCATTCCTTTTCAGATTCACGGATTCTCTTTCCAATTGATTCATTTCTATCATCAATGTCAACACGGATATTTTGTTCAGTTAATTTATCAAATAGACTCTGAGAAAATTCCATAAACTCATCTTTTAATGGGATAATACGAACTTGGGTAGGTGCAAGCCATAATGGAAACATTGGTTTTCTGCCTTCTTTAGCATCTTTTGCATATTTTTCAAGTAATGCATAGATTACACGTTCAATTGCACCGCTAGGAGAGTTATGTAGTATAATTGGGTTTAATGTAGAATTACTTTCATCCACAAATTCAATATTATATCTATGGCCGTTTTCGACATCAATTTGATCAGTGGATAATGCAGAAGCCTTTCCTAAATTATCAATATAGTTGAATTCCCATTTTAAAACAAAATAAAAAAATCGTTCTTTCCACATCTCAACCAAAACAGGTTTATCCAATTTTTTTACCATTTCGACAATTAATTCTCTATTTTCATTGTAGAAGTCTTCTGTAAATCGTATAGCCATTTCATAATCATCATTTTCAATGCCTACATTTTTCAAAACATCTCTAGACAAATCAAAACGTTTTCGGAATTCATCAATGGCTTGAGGCATATCTTTACAAAATGCATGACAATCAGGCATTGTGAATGCTCTTAATCGTCTAAGACCTACTAATTCTCCAGATTGTTCACGTCTAAAGCTGTAACGAGTTAACTCATACAAACGGTATGGTAAATTTTTGTAAGATATTTGCATGTCATGTGCTATCAGGAACTGTCCAAAGCAAGCTGCAAATCGTAAGAATAATTGTTTTCCATCTGCATCAATATTGTATTGACGTGCAGGGAATCGATTGAAGTAGCTCTCCATACTAGGATGATGTGAATCATACATGATGGGAGTTTCTACTTCATATCCACCATAATCTTTTACTCTATTTGTTACATATTGTTCTAAGAGTGATTTTATCAGACGTCCATTTGGAAAAAACCTCATATTTCCATGATCAGATGCAGGCTCATAATCTGCAATTGCAAGTTTTTTCATTAATGCTACATGAGGAGGCGGTTCGTCAACATTTCTATTTTTAGCAGACTCGTACTTTGCAAGTTTTTCTAATTTTTTATGTTTTGAAAAATTAAATTTATCAAATTCAGTTAGAGAGCCATCAGGAGATAGAATAAACCAGTATGATTTGATTTTTGATTCAGATTCCAAAGCGGCGGATGTTTGTTCTTTTTTGTCACCAGCTGTAATTACTTTAGAACTTTCAGCTAATGGATGGCCTTTTACTTTAACATTGTATGATTTAGTCCAGCCAAATGGTGCACGGCTTACTTCCAATTCTTTAGATTCAGATTCCATTAATTTCAATAGTGACAATGCAGTAGAAGGAGCAGCCAAATCAGAACTCAGATGAGCATAAGGATATAACAATAATTTTTTGCAACCAATTTTTTGCATTGATTCTTGTATTTGAGAAATTGCATCCAATGCGACATTATCATCATCACCATTTTCAATAGCTACAAAGCAAACTACAACCTCGTCAATGGAAATAGGTTTAGGTTCTATATCCTCGGCGGATTTTATCTCTTTTTTTGTAGCTTCATACGAGATATTATCGCAATGAAGTTGTAAGATTCGCATATTGACTGGAGTATTTGCCACAACTTATAATTTTCTTAGTAACAAACCAAGGTATGAAAGAAAAAAAAGACAAAGATCATGAGCATTTTGCAAATGACGATCCTACAGAATTTGAACAAGAGAAAACAAAAGATCTTGCAAAAGAAGCAATAAAGAAATTCAAATCAATGAATAATTAGCTGAATCCTGCACCAAACTGATCACCTTTTGTTAGCGGGTCAACATCTCCTGCGTTTTTCATAGATAGATATAGAAACGCTTCTGCAACCAAATCTTCGGTATTTGAGATATCAACACCAAGGCTAATTGCAAATTTTTGTAGATATTCAATTACTTCAGAAGAAGGATTTGCATATGGAATTTTTTCTTCAGATATTTTTTGCGCAATTTTTTCCACTAACTCGTTACGAATGCTGTCGTCCAATAGAATTCGGTAAATTAACTGCGTATTAAACAATCAGGGTTCATTTTCATCGTGTCCTACTACATGTTTTTCACAATAATAAAGATCATTCATGTTACAATAGTAAGAAGAATCATCATCACATAAGGCACATTTTGGTTTATGATCGTCACTACTTAATTTATAATGATAATTTTGACTTCTCAATTTTTCCCTATGTGATTCTTTAATGAAATTAAGCTACGAAGGATTAAACCAGAAAGACCAAGATTTTGTGTTAACATATTTGCAGAGTCTTGCAGTGCATTTGTGCCTCTATAACCTTCGTCATATAATATTTCAATTTCTCCAAGATCGGTTTGGATTAAAGCAGTGATAATAGAATAATTTCCCAACTTTTCTTCAAATTTTATTTTGTATTCCAATAATTCAATTTTATTAATTTGCACACCATCTTGTAGGATTTTTCCATTAGAAATAATTGTAGTACGATTGTCAGGGTCACCAGTTATTCTTGATGAATCAGGAATATCAACGAATTTCATATTGATATTTATGAATTATCATATTAAAAGAAATGAATAACCTTATAACACATTTAGTTATGAAATTCTTTTGTTATGGATTACAGTAAACTTTGTAATGAATTGCTAGATTCTAATGAAAAGATCCGTTACGTTGGAATCTATAACTCCTATAGCGGAGATGTTTATGAGAAAATGCAAAATGGCACAGTGCGACATTTTGATAAAGATCAAACAAAGAAATCCATGACACAGGCTATTATGAGATGGAAAACAAGAAAACAATTCTCATCGGAAATCGGAGATCCCGAATATGCCATGACACGGTATGAAAAAGTTAACAGAATTACAATGGCCTGTGGAAAAGATGGATTGTTAATGTTCAGTACAGAAGTAGATGTTCATTTGTGTGACATAATTGACGATGCATTAAAGATGGTAAAACGACACGAAAATGAATCAGAAGATAATGATGGTTCACGAAATATCAGAACATAAAAGCTTATTTTACTTACAAAACAAATTTTGATGTGAATCATCATCATTTTGAAGGAAAAGATATTCCACACATCAAACTTGATTCTAAAACAACGGTAAAGGAATTAGTAGAGATTTATGCAAATTCAGGTTTTAATGCAAGACAATTAGGAGAGGCAGCAAAATTATATCAAAAAATGATACATGATAATGCAACAATTTGTTTAACAGTTGCAGGAGCAATGACGCCAGTTGGATTTGGAGGAATAATTAAGACATTATTGGAAAAAGGGTTTGTAGATTGGATTGTTACGACAGGTGCCAATGTATATCATGAAGATCATTTTGCATGGGGATTACCCGTAAAACAAGGACATTTTGAGGTGGATGACAACATATTGTATGAAAAAGAAATTGTAAGAATTCGTGATGTATATGTCAAATTTTATGAGACTCTGGAATTACAAGATAACATAATTCAGAATATTTTCAAAGATAAATTATCGCAAGAGCCATTTACTACAGCAGAATTTTGTAATGTTTTGGGCAAGATTAGTAAAGAAAAATCAAAATTTCCAGAGAAAAGTTTTCTTACAACAGCATATGATTTGGATGTTCCAGTTTATGTTTCAACGCTAAAAGATTCATCTCTTGCACTAAATCTTGCAGTTCACAGACTAAAGAATCAGCCATTTAATTTGGATTTTGTGAGAGAGATTATTGAACAGGCAGCAATTGTTTACAATGCAAAAAAATCCGGCATCTTAGAATTAGGGGGCGGAGTTCCAAAAAATACTGCACAGCAAACAGGACCATTATTAGATCAAATTTTAAGAAAAGATCACGGTGGACAAGATTACATAATTCAGATTACAGATGCAAGACCAGACACAGGAGGATTATCAGGTGCAACATTACAAGAAGGGAAAAGCTGGGGAAAGGTACAAGACTCACATGAAGACTTGATCACAGTATATACTGATTCAACAATTGCATTTCCAATTCTAGCATTATACGCACTTGCAAATGAAGAACCTAGAGAGCCCAAAAGAATTTACAAAGATTTAGGAAAATTTTATCAAACACTACAAGAATCAGCCATAAAAGTACCTGAAAAATTTGCAGAGATTTTGAAGAAAGCTGATATCAAAATAGATTAGGATTTTTTATTAGCTTTTCTTCGTGCTGCTTTTTGGTCTGCAAATCGTGCATGTTTGCCAGCTTTTCTTTTACCCATTATGATTTCGAAGATCTTTTTCAATGTAAATGATTCGGTGTTAGAAGAAATTAATAGAACATTCATAGGATGCAGGTATGGGAAAAATATTTCCAATCATAGTTGTTGCAGTAGCAATTATTGGATTTTCAACATCAGCGTATTTTTTTAGTGAGTCGGAAATTTCCATAGAAAGTCCAATTACAATAGAAACACAGAGTAACAATTCAGTCATGGATGAGATAGAAGCATGTATTGAAGAGAATTTAGCTGGAGGTTCTATTTCACTTAATTCCTTTAATACAAACATGTTATTGACATTAAAAGAAGCAGCAAGTGAAGCAGAAACAGAAAATGAGTTAGAAGAAATTAGAGAGAGATTACATAATTTAACAGATTGTAAGCCAAATAATCAAGGATTCATGCCTTAATTAGCCACGGTCATATCTAGCACGCTCTAAAGAACGGTCTTCTTTTGTTGCTTTTTTCCATTCTTTGTAACATTTTTTACAAAGCGCGGTTTTTTTTCCAGAAGAATTAACTCGTAATCCGGCATCCTCAACTTTTTTGGTGTTTAGGGAGCGAACTGCAACTTCTTCGCAACCTTCTACATCACAGGTAGAACCTTTTGAGACAATTCCCATGTATGATTTACAATTAAACCGTTAATAAAGTTGAAAAAATAATTTTTGTTCGTTTATAAATAGGAATTAAAGTTGGAGATGCATGGGAGCCAAGAACAAATCTGTATCTTCAAGTGAAAAATCACAAGGAGGAAAGGACAAGGCAAAAAAAGAAAAGAAAGATACTTCAGAAAAGAAAGAAGTTGCCGTATTCATTAATGAAGATGAGGCAAACAAAATTGTCAAATCATCAAAAGTAATTACAATTCAAGATTTAGCAAGGCAAACAAATGTGAAAATTTCCACAGCAAATGCATTTCTTAAAAAAGCAGTTTCAGAAGGAACTGTAAAAAAAGTTGGTGGATTTAGTGGTCACTACATCTATCAATCAGCATCACAATAAATAGACACTTCATCACCAGATTCTGCTTTTAGTAATTCTTGCGAGTCATCTAAAATTTTACCAATAGGCGTTAGATCCTTTCCTACTTTGGTATCTTTGTGAAAAAAACAAAATGCATGACCTACAGATAAAAATGCAATATCCCCTTTTTTGAATTCCTTTCTAGTTCGTTCTCCGCCTGATTCTATATTTGATTCAACATAAACACCACTAGTTCCAAGCATGTGAATTGTGCCAGAGACGGGTAATGAGCGATTAATTGTACCAACCAGAGAAGGAGATAGATGACGCTTTAATTCACATTTGATTTTGAATTTACCAGGTATTTCTAGAGTTACAACAGATTTTGAGACAGATCCACCTTCATCCATAAGAAACAAAAATGTTTGGATTATATATTGGCATTTTTCAATTAGTTTACTTGTCTGAACCTGAAGAAACACCAATTACAACTGAAGAGAAAGAAGAAGAACCAGCACCATTAATTGAAGAGGCTACAGTTGATGAGATTATCAAGCCTGAAACCGAAGAAATTGATCCAGATGCAGAAGTTAGCGTTCATGCTACAATGGAAAAGGCAATTGAAAATTATAAGAAAATAAAAGAAGCCAAAGGAGAATTAACTGAAAAAGAACAAGATGAATTAGAAAAACAATGTGAAGCAATTAGACAAAGAGAGATTATTGATATTGACGAACAACATGAAGTAGTAGAATTAACTGCAGATGGAAAAATTTTGATGGGTCCACCTACATTAACTAGATTTGAAAAAGCAAGAATCATGGGGGCACGTGCATTGCAGTTATCATTAGGAGCACCACCTTTTATTGACATTCCAGTAAGTGCTGCAACTTCACTTGACATATCAATGAAAGAGTTGGAAGAAAGAGTGATACCAATTACAATAAGACGTGTTTTACCTAATGGGGATTATCAAAATATACCTTTATTCGATTTTAAAGAATAGACCATTCGTCTATAAAATTTAAAAGAAGATCAATTACGATTATAATTAAAGATGGAATTACAAGAAGTTAAACGATCAGAAAATGAAAATAATTATTTCATAAAAGACGAATCAGTTATGGCAAGTGCATTAGAAGTTTTAACACAATTATCGTCTAATAAGCGAATAGTATTATTAGCAAAAGGCGACTTGATTCCAAATGCAGTTGCAGTAGCAAACATCGTTACGGAAAATATGTTGAAGGGAAATTCATCAATAAACGATATCAAATTAGATAGTATTATTTCTGAAGAAGATGGTCAAATGACTTCTAATATAGAAATCACACTGATAAAAAATTAGTAAACGCTTCCAGGACCTTTTAGAAGCATGTTTTCACATTCTTTGCAAATTGCTTCATCGATGTCAGTCTCTAAATTATGATGAATGTCACAAATAAGCAGACTTGTTTTGATATAGTTACAAAGACCAATAAATTTGGACAAACTTGATGGAGAATAAGCCATGTCTGATGCAAGATCTGATGATATTTCGTTAATCATTTCAGAGACTTGTTTTTCAGCAGTTAGTTTTTTAATCAATTCAGGATCACCTCGAGTTCCACGGATATAATTACTGATTGCAGCTTGTGTCACTCCCAACATTTTTGAAATTTCATCTTCACGAACATTATGATTTTCTGCTAGATTTTTTGCAAGAATGGCACGAAGTGCAGGGATTAATGTTTTTGATTCAATTTCTGCGGGAAGTAACATATTGAAAATTAGCATTATTGGTTTATAACTTTCGCTGAAATTAGCTGAAACTATCTCCTTGATCCATTAACAAATCTTATTTGAAATCCGGTTATCAATAAGTTATGAATGCAGATCAATGTAAAATGATTTTACAAGATGCATGTGAAGAATGCGAATCCAATTGGATTGCATTATCAGGAGGATTAGACAGCAGCATTATTGCAAATTTGATGAGAAAGGAAAAAGCAAATGCCATAACAATAATTACTAAAGATTTTGTTGGAACAGATCTTACTTACGCACAGATAATGGCAAAACATGCAGAGATTCCTTTATCATTAATGCATATAGAGTTGGAAGAAGTTTTAGAATCAATTAACGAAACAGTGAAAATATTAGGAAATTTTAACGATATAGAAATCCGTAATTCTGTAGTTCCATACATTTATCTTAAAAGACTCAAAGAGAAGGGAATAAAATCAGTGCTAACAGGAGATGGTGCAGATGAAGTTTTTGCAGGATATAATTTTCTTTTGAAGAAAAATGAACAAGAGCTCAACCATGAATTAGACAGAATTAAGAAAATTATGCATTTTCCATCAAAAGAAATTGGGGATTCATTAAACATTAAAGTCGAAATGCCATTTTTGAATGAAAAGGTCTTGGAATTTTCAGAAAGTATTCCAATATCAGAAAAAATTAACATAAAAAATGGGAAACGTTTTGGTAAATGGATTCTTAGAGAATCATTTGAAAAAGACATTCCAGAAAGTATCGTATGGAGAGAGAAATCCCCCATGCAAGATGGCTCGGGTACAGCAAATCTCACAAATCTATTCAATTCAATTATTACAGATGAGATTTTCATTCAGAAAAAAAATGATATACTAGATGGAGATGGAGTTTATATCAGAACCAAAGAGTCGTTGCACTATTATGAGTGTTTTAGGAAAATAAACTCAATCAAAAATTCAAGTTCAGACAATAAATGCCCTGATTGTAATTATGAACTTAGTCAGAATTCAAGGTTTTGTAGAATGTGCGGGAAATTTCCTATTGTTTAGATTTTTTTGACCATTTTTTTGGTTTTTTAATGAAGATTTTTTTGCATCCATCACAACAAAAATGATACTCTTTAGATTTGTATTCATGAGTTACAGATAGATCCTCGTCAAATTCTAGACCACAGACAGGATCTGTTACCTTCATGCTCTTCACCATTGAGCGGAGTATTTCTATCTAACTAAACAGATAGGACTGATAAATCATAAGACTGTCTTATATGGAAAAAAAATAATCGAGTACATGAAAAAACTTTTTGCAGAATGCCCTAATTGTAGAGAGCAAGGGCTATTCATGACAGAATATAATTGTCTCAAGGTTTTGATGAATGCTAAAAATTGGATTGTGTGTAAAAATTGTGATTATGCAATTCAGATTGAAAAATTAAAAAATATGTTATGCTGTGTGTGATTAAGAAACTAGTTTCGTAACAAATTCATCAAATTCAGATTTTTCCATTGCACTAATTTTCATTACTTCAAGATTTTCATCTACATGAGTACTTGATTTTTGTCCAATAAGAGGTGCAAGCACACCAGGAGTTGAACGTATGAATTGTAATAGACCCACAGAAGGACTAGAAGTTGAGAAAACGGGTTTTGATTTGGCCCATTCTAATAATCTGCCTTGCATTAATGGAACGCTTGTGAAAACACCAATTCCTAATTCAATTGCAGATTCTAAGATAGAATTCTGAGAACCATTAACTGTTTGATTTTTTAATAATAATGCTTGATCAAAATGTAAATTGAATGGAAGTTGTATGAATCTAAATCCATGTTCAGGACCACCTACCTCTTGTGCAAGTTTTACCACATCTTCTAACGATAGAAACATTGGATTGTCAGGATTTGCTCTAAAACATTCCCAAGTAGCCAAACCATAGAATCTAATTTTACCTTCTTTACGTTTTAATTCATAGAATTCAAAAACTTTTTTCAAATTTTCTAAGAATTGGGATTTTGACATTTCAGGATGACCTTCAACAGCATTATGAAGATACATCAAATCAATACATTCAAGATTTAGATTTTTAAGACTTCTTTCTAGTTGATCTTCAAGATATGGAATCGTCATACAATGATAGCCTGACGAAATATCACCTTCTTTAACAATTCCTGGTTTTCCTAACTCGCGCATGATATATTGCATGAAATCTTCTTTAATGTCACCATCGTTTGTAACATAGCCATTTTTGGTACAAATGAATAATTCATCTCTAGTGACAGAGTTATCAGATATTAATTCAGACAATGCTTGTCCAATACTTCTTTCAGATTTTTGAGCCCTATAGTTAATTGCAGTATCAATAACATTAATTCCAGACATAATTGATTTTTTTACAGCATCTTTAACCATTAAATCAGTTTGAGAGTCAGGTTCACCAAGATACGTTCCTATTCCAACATTGGATAAAGACAAACTTTGGAATTTATTATAATTTTTAGAGAGAAATTTCTCAGAAAAGGTTTTTGTTCCTTCTGGAGTTGCAAATCCGGGAATCATTCTAAGACAAGTCAAACATCATTACTTAAAATTCTATCAAAAACGAGATTACAAATAATGCGCCTGCAATCCTACTAAAGTACAGAGTGTTTGACATTGATCTAAGCATTGTATGTTCTGATTTTTCTAAATCTTTTAGGTGTAATAATGATAGAATTAGAAACGGTTTGGCAAGTAAAACAATAAGGCTGTATACAGGAAAGGTTCCGCTAATCACACCATATATTATGACACCATATGCAAGTATAGGGAAAATAAGAAATGTTTTCACAGTGTTGGATTTACCAAAAATTATAACCAGAGTTCTTCTTCCTTTCTCTTTATCTGCATCATGATCAGGAATTGACGTGATAAATAGAACTAAAGAGGAAAGAATTCCAACAACAATTCCTGCAAGAATTGTAAAATCATCAATGGTTTGAGATTGAATAAAGTATGTGCCTATAACGATAAGAGTTCCCTTGATTGTTACAAATACTTCGGCAAGACCCCAATTGACAATTTTTGTAGAATAAAAGTAGACAGAAAGGATAGCAAATCCCAAGATTATACCAATTGTAATTCCAAATATGACTACAAAATAAATTCCAATTATGGCACCTAGAATTAGAAATCCAATTCCTGCAAGATAGACAGATTTTGGTTTAAGTAAACCTTCAGGGAGAACTCCAGTTCCACCACTCATCTTAGTTCGTTTTGTTTTTGTGTCAATACCACGTTTAAAATCCCAGTAATCATTGAGTAGATCTACGCTTGCATGTAAGGAAATCACTCCTGCAAAAGTGAGAATTGCATGAATTATCTCAATGGGATATCCAGAATGCCATGCAAGTGATAACCCAAGCGATACAGCAATTACAGAAGCTAAGAGAAATTTTATTCGAATTGCACGTAACCAAACAGAGAGCATTAGATTAACGACTCAGCATCAACACTAATTGGTTTTCGTCCATTAAAACCAGAGTCCTTTTCATGCCAGAATTTTATTTCTGTTTCGCCTTCTTTCCAACAGAGCCAAACTTCTTCGTCAAATCTTTTAGAAGGAAAGTCCAAGAGACCTTGATCTAAACCTTTCATTACAACTCCAGTAGCTTCTAATTCTTCAATAGTTTTATAAAATTTAGACAATTCTTCATTCAATTTCTGTTTTAAAACAACATATTCTTCAAATGTATTGTTATCAGATAATGTAATTTGGAGTTGCTGTTCAGCTTTAATCACTTCCATTTTCTGTTTTTTTATGTTTTCATATTTCTGAATAACAGCAGGCAATACCTCATTTGCAGTCTGTACTGTAAAATATTTGAACAACATTGTAATGATTGAATTGTTTAATTAAAATATATCTTGATGTAATTACTTATTTATCCATAAATAATGAGAAAAGTATGAGTGCAGAAGAGCAATTACAAGCAATGGTAGATCAAACTATTGAAATGGCGTTGATGAATGTAGATGCATATTATAAAGAAATAGAAGCAAGTAATGAAATTTTGAAAATTAATGACCCAAAAGAATTTGTTTTTGGATTAATTATGGGACAGATTTTAGGACTAGGAGTTGCAGCATTGGCACAAATGAAAGGTGGCAATCCAACACCACAAGATCAAATGAAGGTAAGAGATATGGCTTATAAGCGGGTACCGCAAATTAGAGAAAGGATTTTTGAAAAATAATGTCTAACAAAATAAAATGTTCACATATTTTAGTTGAAAAACAAAGCGAAGCTATGAAACTGTACGAGGAGATAAAAA
>LUPB01000074.1 GCA_001627235.1 Nitrosopelagicus sp. REDSEA-S31_B2
GACATGGTAATTTCTTCTATAGTTGAAGAAGGTGATGAAGTATTACTACCCGGACCATATTATCCACCATACGCATCATATGTTAGATTACATGGTGGAATCCCCATTGAATTCTCAGTTGATCTCAATTCATCGTCTCCTGACATTGATGACATCAAAAGTAAGATCACATCAAAAACTGTTGCTATCTGTCTGATCAGTCCAAACAATCCTACAGGATTAGTTTTCAATGAAACTGCTCTAAAACAAATTGTTGATGTTGCAAATGAACACAATCTATACATCATTTGTGATGAAATCTATGATCAAATAGTCTTTGATGAAAAGTTTACTGGGATAGGAAAGGTTGCTGGTGATTCTCCTGTTATTGTTCTAAATGGATTCTCTAAAGTACACTTGATGTCAGGTTGGCGTATTGGATATATTGCATTTAATAATTCTCCTCAACTTGACAACATACGTGAAAATTTACCAAAACTAGCCAGAGTTCGTATATCTACAAACCTTCCAGTACAATATGCGGCTTTGGAATCGTTAAATGGACCTCAAGATTACATCCCGAAATTTGTCTCAGAATTAAAAACTCATAGAGACTATGTCATTAAAAGACTAAATGAAATGAATGGAATATCTTGTTCAAATCCAAAAGGTGCATTTTACGCATTTCCAAAAATTGAACAAAACAAATTCAATTCTGATAAGGAATTTGTCTTAGAATTACTAAAGCAAAAAGGTGTACTTACAGTTCATGGTTCAGGATTTGGTGAACAATATGGAAGTGGTCATTTTAGAATTGTATATCTGCCAAAAATGGAAATTCTGGAATCAGCCATGAACAAAATTGAAGAATTTGTTCGTTAATACTTCCAATTAGTAATCTCTTTTGGTGAAATCTCTATTATACAATCTGTATCCTCAAGTAATTCTCTTGGAGATTTACCATCTAGAGTTTTGAAATATCGTAAAAGAATTCTCTTTGCAATTCTCTGTACTGTAGACTTGTCTTTTAGTAATTTTGCCGTACCTTTTCCCATTACTCCAAAAATCTTTGGTGCATTTACTCCTACATCTACACAGAAACTTACTTTTTTGTGATTTTTGATATTCTTTGCTTTTTGAGTTCTGGTGTTTGTTCCAATATAGATCTTTTTTGAACTATACAAGTACCATACAGGAACAATATGCGGACTATTTTTCTCATCAATAGTTGCCAGATGCAAAATCTTCTCTTTTTTTAGAAATTTAATTAACTCTGACATTTTGCTTCCTGTATCCAAATCCAATCATTATACATCCAAAGATTATCATCCCCAATGAAACTTTCTCATTTGTGATATCTGGACCTAATAGAAAATCAAGTGCAAATTCAGGACTCCATAAAATCATATTCCTAACTAAAACTATCAATGCCATCACAATGAATAACACGCCCATTGCTGTAAACCAATTTCTTCCTCTACGTGAATATTCACGGCTCATGATAAATTGTGATCTCTATTTGTATTAAATTATCTTAATACCAGGATTTTTCATCTTATTTCTAATCATTGCATTTAGAAGCAATGGAGTTGACATTTCTACAAGATATGCTAATGCACCAGGTCCTAAGTAAATTGGTCTTAATCCATTAATTTCGTTGATTAATCCATTTACAACTTCAACAGATTCCTTACTATCTCCAGCAACAAATATGTCGTAATCTAATTCCAATGTTGGATTGACAAGTTTCTTTTCAGAAATTACATGAAATGCAGAAACAAGTTTTGATTTATCTTTCATGTGTTTTTCAACAGTTTGATGTGAAAATGGTTTGTTTTCTTTAATTGCAACACATTCAAAACCTGTATCAGTTTTTGTCATTGGAACAATTGGTGATACAACAACACAGTTGTCGCCAATTTGTGGTAATAATTCTGAACATATTGAATCAATATTTTCATATGGAATTGATAAGACTAGAACATCTGCTTGTTTAGCAACTGTAACATTATCTGCTCCGGTAATGTTTCCGCTCATTTCGCCATATGCCTCTTTTGCTAATTCGGTATATTCTTGTGCCGATGTACTTGCTCTTTCTGCATCTCTAGAGCCGATCACAACATTATGATTTTTACACCATCTTATTGCAAAACCTTTTCCCATTCCGCCGGTTCCGCCAATAATTCCAACATTCATGAATGCGCTCTGACAATCTTATTATTATCTCTATTGAAGACAAATTCGTAATATACGATGATAATTTTTCTTAGACACGGACAGGCAGAAAATAACACAAAAAAAATACTTGCTGGCAGAACTCCTGGAATAAATCTCACTGAACAAGGCAAAGAACAAGCAGAACAAGCAGGCGAGATGATAAAATCTCTCAACATTTCTGCAATCTATTCAAGCCCAATTGATAGGGCAATGCAAACAGCTGAAATTGTTGGAAAACACTGCGGAATAAAACCAATTTCAGATGATAGACTAATCGAATTGGATATGGGAAAATTCACGATGATGCCCTATAATGAAATATTTGAAAAACATGGAAATGTATTTCTAAAATTCTATGAAGGGAGTCTAGAAATAAGTCATAATGGGGTTGAATCATTTACTGAAGTTCAAAAACGGGTTTTTGATATTGTGGACTTTGTAAAAAATGAACATAAAGGTGAAAATGTTGTACTTGTTACTCATATGGATCCAATCAAGGCAATGATCGGTAAAGTTCTCTCTTTAGATCCTGAGATCCTGTTTCAACTAATTGTTGCAAATGCATCTTTGAATATTTTCAAATATGACGATCAAAACTTCTACCTTTCCTCGATCAACTCAATGAACTCTTCACGGTTTCATGAGACTTTTTAATAAAAATCCTCCAAACTTTTAAATAGAAATTTTCGACCACGCGTAATTAACCGGTAAAATATGAAATTAATAATTGGCTTAGGCGTGATATTGGGACTAATAGCTGTCCTACCTGCTGCAGAGCAAGTATTTGCTGCAGGATCTGAAGTTGGAGAATATTTAGATAGAAAAGCTGCAATTTGGGGATTATTCTATAGATTAATGATTATCGCATTTACAGTAGGAACTGTAGTTTCTGGATTGATTGTCTGGTTGGTTCTAAGATTTAGAGAATCAAATCCAAAAGCAAAACCAACATCTTACGAGGCATCAGGATCGTGGTAAAATGAGCGGACACTCTACTTGGCCAGAATGGGTTTACGTCGGTGTTGTAATCGCATTACTATGTTATGTAGGTGCAGAAGCTTGGAACATTGAAAGAATAGTTGAACATGTTCCAGAAGATGCAGAAATTATCAAAGTTACTGGACAACAATGGTTATGGACATTTGAACATGAAGATGGAACAAAAGAGATAGGTGAACTCCATGTTGAAAAAGGAAAAGCGTACAAGTTTGAGATAACGTCCAAAGATGTTATACATTCATTTAACATTCATGATTATGTTGTTTTGTTGGACGCAGTACCTGGTAAAATTAATACTGTTTGGTTTTCACCAACTGAAGCTGGAGAATTCGATATTCAATGTAGAGAGTACTGTGGATTGATTCATTATAATATGCGTGGAACACTTATTGTGGAGGACAATGGAGCCTGATCTAATATGGTACTAGAATTACAAAAACCAAGACCAATTTGGCAAATCATGTTTTCAACACATCATACTGATGTTGGTCTTCTATACCTGATTACATCTCTTGCATTCATGTTCATGGGTGGAGCACTAGCACTACTCTTGAGAGTTGAATTGTTCAGTCCTGGTGTTCAACTAATTGCTGATTCAATGACATACAACAGAATCTTTACAGTTCACGGTACTACTCTTATCTTCTTATTCATCTTACCATCTGCATCTGCATTTGGAAACTATCTTGTTCCTATCATGGTTCGATTCAAAGATATGGCATATCCAAAATTAAACGCAGTAGCATTCTGGATGATTCCACCAGCAGGTGCACTCATCTGGTTAGGATTTGCAGACTTTACTTGGTACGCATATCCAACATACTCTGTAGTTAGTGCACCGGGTCCTGCAGCAGACATGTGGATTTTTGGACTGAAAATTTTAGGTGTCTCATCTATCCTTGGTTCAATTAATTTCGTAGTTACAATTATGAAATGTAAGCATCCTGATTTACCATTAAGTAAAATGCCACTATTGGCTTGGGCTTACCTCACATCTTCCCTAATTACTCTAGTTGCAGTTCCAACATTTGCTGCAGCGTTGTTAATGTTACTTACAGATAGATTAGGTGCATCAGGATTCTTCAATCCTGCAATGGGTGGAGATCCTATTGCTTACCAGCACTTATTCTGGTTTACCTTCCATCCTGAAGTATACATTCTGGTAATTCCTGCAATTGGTTTCATGTATGAAATATTCCCACGTTTCTCAAGAAAACCAATCTTTAGTCATGGCTCTGGTGTAGCCGCATTTACTTTACTAACTATTGTCGGATTTGCATCATGGGCTCATCACATGTATGCAACAGGAATGTCATTTACAGAAAAGACTGTATTCATGGTCGGAACTCTAGCAGCAGTTCCAGCATCTGCAATGCACACATTCAACTTCCTTGCAACCATGTGGGGTGGAAGAATCAAGTTTGCAACCCCAATCATGTGGGCTGTAGGCGGAATCGCACTATTCTTCTCTGCTGGAGCAGGTGGTGTCGTAAACAGTGCAATGCCATTAGACTTTATCACTCACGACTCTTACTGGGTAGTTGGACACTTCCACCTATTTGTAATGGGTACAATCCTCTTTGGTACAGTTGGATTCGTTTACTACTTCTTCCCATATGTAACTGGAAGAATGTACAGCGAGGTTTTGGGCAAAGTCCACTTTATCTTATCTTTCGTAGGAACCGTTCTAGTATTCTTTACACAACACATCTTGGGACTCTTTGGAATGCCAAGAAGAATTTACGATTATCCAGCAATTCCGGAATGGGTCCAAATGAATATTATAATTTCAATTGGCGCATTCATCATCGGTATCGGTATGGCAATCTTCCTTTGGAACCTAATTTGGAGTTCTGCAAAAGGAAAACCAGCAGATATGGACGATCCATTCGGCTTAGGCGGAAAATATTACTTCCCATATCAGGCAAAGAACCCATCACATTAGGAGATTAAAATGGCACAAGTAGAACTCAACGATCCAATTTACAGAACAACCCCTGAACGTACAACCAAGATGATGGTTATCATGTTGGGAATTTGTATTGCAGGCGGTGGAATATTCTTTGGAATGTGGGATTATTGGATATCTATGCCTCCACCAGCAGGTCTCTTAACTGGAGATGTTGGTGGTGATGGTCATGGTGGTTCTGATAAAGGCTCAGGTGCCGTTACTTTAACTGGAGTCGAAATGGAAGTTCCACTATCATTCATTGAAAGTAGCGACTTTAGGATATTAGCGTTTAATGCGTTGCCTGGAGAAGAAGGTGCAAACCCAACAATCAACGCAAATGTTGGTGACAAAATCATATTTGACGTAGTTAATGATGGAAAATCCTTCCATGCATTTGGTGTTACAAAAGACACTGAAGGCTTTGGAAACTTGATTCCAGGCTCTGAAGTTGCATCCATGAACGAGCCACTAAAACCTGGTGAAAGTGGAGTTTCTGAATTTATCCCAACTGAACCTGGTACATACTACTACATCTGTACAGTTCCGGGTCACAGAATGCAAGGAATGGTTGGTGAAATTGTTGTAACCGGTGCAGGTGCACCAGCAGCTGCAGCACCACCAACTGGTGTATCACACGAATTTAATTTTGACTTTGTTGAAAGTGATGACTTTAGAACTTTAGGATTTGACAAATTGCCTGGTGAAGAAGGCGCAAACCCTGAAATTCGTGTAAACTCTGGAGATGAAATTACAGTTACTACAGTTAACGCAGGAAAATCCTTCCATGCATTTGGTGTTGTATCTGACCCTGATGACTTTACCAGTGTTGTTTTTGATTCTGAAATCGCTGCAGCAACAAACCCACTAAAACCTGGAGAATCTGGCTCTGTAACATTCTTGGCTGGTGCCCCTGGTACATACTACTACATCTGTACAGTTCCTGGACATGCATTACAAGGTATGCAAGGCACATTTATCGTAGAGTAATTTGATTCTGAAATATCTCGCATTAGCATCTCTTGTAATATTATATTCACTGATGTTTGTTGGTGGCTACATTTCTGCAGCTGGCTTGGGTTTGACTTGTCCTGAATGGCCATTATGCCCTAACGGAATAATGCCAAATGATGAATATTTCATCGAATGGGTTCATAGACTGGTTGCAGCAACCACTGGAGTCTTAATCCTGGCAACCACAATTGGTGCCTGGATTAACAAGGATGCAGGAAGAAAAATTAAGTTCACTAGCGCATTTGCTAGCGCTTTAGTTGTAACACAAATCACTCTTGGTGCATTAGTAATAGATACAAAATTACATGCTGTTCTAGTTGCAATTCACTTAGGTATTGGAATATTACTATTTGCCATGACTCTGCTCACAGTGTTATTTGCATTTAGACTTGGAAAACAGGTTATCGAATCTAGAGCTTAGAACGTTTCTTTAACATTCTAGGAACGTATACAATTCCTATCACTCCTCCAAAAATTATGCCTCCTGCAGCAATTGATCCTATGAAAATATAGCCAAATGGAGATTGAGTACTGATATTGAATGTAAATGTCAAAATTCCACCATCCTCTGCAGCATCATACAAATCTACACGGAATATGTGATTTCCTGATTCCTCAAAGAAAAAGTCCTTTTCCATATGTCCTCCTTCATAGGATTCTGGTCTCCAGGTGATTATCTGCTCTTCGTTGTAAAAAATTCTATTTCCCATCATAAATCGATCAACTTCATTCCCATCTTGATCTGTTACTCTGATCAAAACCTGTGATCTCTCACCAATCTGTGGAAATTCCGGTTGGGTTGCGATCTGAACTCTATAGTCTCCCAACGTCTCTTCAGATGAATTGAACAATGAGTGTCCATACGCATCTGTTGTTGCAGCGATCGATACAAAAAGCAAAGGCAAAATCAAAATGATCTTTAACTTTTCATTCATGACATAATTATCTCGTCGATCAATATATTGTAAATCAAAAACTCGGTTGAAAATCGTGTAAAGCTTTAAATGCTCTCTGAAAAGAGTCAAAATCGTTGACTGTAGTTAGAAAATCAATCGACATCAAAGCACCAGTTGATACTGTGTTTACCTATTTTGCAAGACCAGAACATGTTTCTGATCAAATGTCTGACAAAGGAGTTGGCATGACTGTCATTCCTATGGATATCAAAGCAGGTATGGGTGTAGGAACAACCTTCAGAGTAATTGGTGACTTTAGCGGAAAAAGACTAGAATGGGATTGTGAGACAACAGAATTTGTTAGAGGCGAAAGAATCTCTGCAAAACAAATCAAAGGTAAATTCAAGAAATGGGAAATTACCACTGAATTCAAAGAACTATCTGAAAACCTTACAAACGTCAGCATGACTGTTGACTATGAAATGCCATTAGGACCACTAGGCGGAATTTTAGACAAAGTAAAATTTGCAAAATCTGCTGAAAATGGACTTGAAACAGCACTTTTCAAAGTAAGAGGTCTTTTAGAAGGAAATGGTTCAATTCCAGTTTACATCACATTAGATGCATACCAAAAACTACTTGCAGAAAAGAAAAAGATGAACAATGTACCAGTTTCAACTGTACTTACTGCAATTCTTGAAAAATACGAAACAGAACCAGAAATCAAAAACTAAGCGTATCCCAAGTTTAAATAATAACATCATTTTTTAATTTCTTTGTGTGGGTCTATAGCGCAGCCAGGTAGCGCACCGGACTCTTAATCCGGCTGTCGTGGGTTCGAATCCCACTAGACCCGCTACTGTAACTTTCTCAATAAAGTGAATCTTACTTGTTCAGGTTCTATCTCTTCATGCATGTTGACATTACTTACGACCTTTACTTTGTAATTCAACCATCTTTTTAGCATATTTCTAAACTTCATCTCATCATCAATCTTCTCTTCTGATTCTCCAAATAACTCACAATTCACAATGTATCTTTTTGCAACTCTAAACATTTCACTAACTCCTTTGTCTAATGTGTCATCATCTAGATAATTCAACAATTTGTGTGTAAATACAAAATCAATTGATGAATCTTCAAAAGGCAATTTCACAATGTCTTCTTTGTAGAATTTTCCATTTGGAATATTTTTTTTGGCTAATTCCAACGCATGTTCATTTAGATCTACACCATGAATCTCAAACGAATCATCGAATTTCCTTAAATCAATGCCTGTTCCACATCCAATTTCCAAAACACTTGAACAGTGTAATGATCTTGCAAGATCTGTTAAGAACTTTGTAAACTCATCATTATTTCGAGATTCATTTTCATCTGCATATTTATCCCAAAATTCTTTATCATATTCCATTCAAATCACTCACAATGGTTACATTTACACCTAATGAACTTTGTATCAAATGTACATTCATGTGGTCCTTCAGATTTTGCATTTACAGGCATCTCCTTCATACATTCCTCATGTCTTCCTTTTTTACAAAACCAGCAAATCTCTGATATCTCATCTGATGTAGAACAGTCTTCCATACCGTATCTAAATTTTTAAGATATATCTAATTTTATATGAATTTCAACCATGAACGGAATTTCTTATTTCTGCCCATTACCGTATCCATGAATGATTCTTGCAATTCTTTTGTAATATCTCCCATCTTTCCACTTCCTATCTTGGTCTTATTCACACGAGTTACTGACTTTACCTCTGCTGCTGTACCTGTCATGAAAATTTCATCAGCTTTTAACAAATCATTAATTTTTAGATTCTTTTCTATGACTTTGATTTTATTTGATTTTAGAAGTTTGATTGCAGAATCTCTTGTAATTCCATTCAAAATATCTGCATCTAATGGTGGGGTGGTAATCTTACCATTTTTAACCACAAAAATATTTTCTGCACTTCCTTCTGCAACATGGCCTTTATTGTTTAACATTATTGCTTCATCATATCCTGCATTAAGTGCCTCCATTCTGGCTAATGCAGCATTTGAGTAATTTGCTGCAGATTTTGCTTGCATTGGTTGTGATTTTGAATCAATTCTAATCCATTTTGAAATTTTACATCTGGCTCCAGAGAACTTACCTGCTTTTGATTCTCCCATTTTCCACTCCCAACATGAAATTGAAACATCAACTTTGTTGTTTGTTGGAGTTAATCCCATAGTTCCATAACCGTAGTATGCAAGAGGTCTAATGTAACATTGTTTTAGTTTACTTGCTTTTACCGTATTGATAATTCCATCACTAATTTTCTTTTTTGAATATGGCATCTTCATTGAATACGCCTTTGCAGAATTGAAAAATCTATCAACGTGTTCTGGTAGTCTAAAAATTGCTGAACCTTCTGGTGTATCATAACATCTGATTCCCTCAAAGATAGAAGTTGAATAATGTAATGCATGGGTTAGAACATGAACTTTGGCATTTTTGAATGGAACTAATTTTCCATTCATCCAAATTTTACCTATTTCTTTCATATCGGGGAGAACTTGTCTCGTAATTTAAACAATCACGCCTTCTTCTATTACGATAATAATTCTTGAAGTCTCTTCTTGTGCATCCATGTTTAAGATGTTTAATCCCGCATCTCCTATCTTTGAACTAGCTTTTGATGCAATTTGTTGAACTCTCCACATTTCATCTCCGATTAATGTAACTACTCCTCTTTCATAAGCAATTGTTGCTAATGCATCAAAACTTAGAATATACTTCTCATTTCTTTTGACATAATCTCCATCTAAAAATAAAATCCTACTGAACTCTATTCCATCTTTTGTAAATGGTGAAAGTACGATAAATTCGCTGTATCTCTTATCTTTGTCTAATGATACCAGCAAATCTCTGATCATATCTGATTCTATTCGTAAAATTGCACAGTTCTTTTTTCCTGTAACAATCTTCAATGGATGTCCGCTCTTATCTTCTGGTTTTCTCTGAATCTTTGTAATCAGATTTGGTGATTTCATATTTGTAATCACTAATGGTATTTCTACTCCGTTTTCAAGAATTTCTTTAATTGCAATAGGATCGACTATTTTCATACCAAACATTCCTGCTAATCTTGCCTCATTGTAAGATAATTCGTTAACTTCTTCTAATTCATTTTTTACAATTTTTGGATCAGCAGATACAACAGAACTATCTTTTTCAAGATCTATTATAGTATCATATTTTTTATGAAATAAAATTCCTAAATCTGCTGCAGTCCTATCTGAACCACCTCTTTCATACGTTGTAATTATTCCATCTTTTGTTTTCCCGATGAATCCTCCAATTGATACTACATCATTATTTTCAAGAATTTCTTCTAATTTGGCCATTCTTGAAATTGATTCTGAGAAAAGAAAATTTGTTGATTCAATATTATTATCTGTTATAATTGGCCAATCTTCTAGCGAAATTGTGTCTGATTTTATGTCATTACTCTTTAAAATTAAATTAAGAACATGAGACATTAACACCTCTCCTGAAAATGCTAGTGCTTTTGAACGTGTTTCATCTAAAAATTCTTTCTTAGCTGCTGCTTCATCAATTGAATCTTTTGATTTTTTCAAAAAATCATCAATCATCTCTTTACACAAATTTTTTGTATCATCATTCACATAATCTAAAATTTTCAAATATGGCTTTTCAACAACTGAAAAATCGATATTACTTCCATCCACTGCATTTTTTCCTATTCCTAAAATTACATCTGTCAATGATTTCTTTTTTTCATCAATCATTGTTAGCGGTGCAGAACAAACTACGACTAATTTACTACTTTTCTGAATTTCCTTTATTCTTTTGACAATTTCTGGAATTCCTTCCCCATCAACGCCTATTGCACTTCCTCCGAATTTTGCAATTGTTAGTTTATTCATATTTTATTCAAAATATTATTGCCGTATTAATCGTTATTTTCTTTTGAGAGAATTTTTGTAATTTCCATGCCTGCCAAATTCACACCATTTTCTTGTGGTTCACTTCTATCTTTATTGAGTGATTTTCTTATCAATTCTTCTAGGTTAAAAATATCATTAAAATCAAATCCCATCTCTCTTGCATTGTCTTCTTGTTCAAAATGATCTTTGATTGGAATAAAAATTCCAGGCGTTCCGTAAATTACTGATTCATCAATTGTTGATTTACCTGCAAGAGAAATTACTAAATCTGCAGCAAAGATTACTTCATGAAGGTTTTGAACAAATCCTAGATTCTTCACTTCACTTCCAAAATTCTCTTTAATTTTTGGACCTGTAACTAGAACTAAATCTAAATCTGTCTCTATTTTTTTTACTGCATCAATAGTTTGTTTAATTAAAAATAATCCCGCATCAGTTCCTCCTACACTAACAACAATTGTTTTTTTCTTAAATCCTAGTTCTTTTCTTATCTCGTCACGATTTTTTTGTATCTCTCTTACAATTGGTCCAGTTCGTACAATATTGCCTTTATTTTCACCTGATTCTGGAATTATCACTCTATTTGATTTATGTAACATTTCTTGCATTGTTTTGTTCATCTTTTTTTCAATCATTCCTCCAAAACCGCTAGTGAATTTTGTTTCAAGAATATCTGTAATTATGATATTTTGAATTTTTCTTTCTTGTGCAACTGCTATTGATGCAAAATCTTCATCACTAATAACCAATTTTGGTTGTTTTTCATCAATTATTCTAGATGCTATCTCCTTACATTTTTTATAATATTTGTAATAACTCCAAAGCCATTTTAGCGATTTTTCTAACTTACCATTTTCTACTTCAAACCTTGGTGGGAAATAGACGTCATTAGCTTGAACATTATTCATTTGAAAAAAATCTATTGCGGAACTACCAGAATAAACTTCACATGATTCCAAGTTTAGTTGCTTGATTATAGCTAGATCTCTAGTTGCATGACCCAAACCTATCGGACTACAAAAAAACAGAATTTCTGTCATATTGTGATTACATTTTCTTGTCAAAGATTTAAATGGATTTTAACGAAGAGCATTTTGGCGGGCTCGTAGTCTAGCTCGGTTATGACGTCGCCCTTACACGGCGAAGATCCGGTGTTCAAATCACCGCGGGCCCACTACCGAATATTTTTTAATTCCATAATCTTG
>LUPB01000075.1 GCA_001627235.1 Nitrosopelagicus sp. REDSEA-S31_B2
TGTTTGTATTTCTTCTATATCTTTTGCAAAACCATATAATTTCTTCAATTCAATTTTAGATAAATTTGATTTAATTAATGATTCAGATAATTCAACAACAGTATCTCCTGCAATTTCAAGTGTATTTGCAGCAATTCGATAATCAAGAATATCAATATTTTCAAGATTATAAACTCCTGCCAATCTGGTATCCATTATAGTACTACGAATTAATCTAACTAGAAGGAAATATTGTCTATTAATTTCAGCATCACGATTAGCTATAGTTTGAAGATTTGTTTTATCACCGGTTTCTAATGAGGATACAACATCACTAAACATTCCTAGTGCAATTGAACTCATTCGTTTGAGAATATTTTGTGGATTAACAGATGTTTCATCAAGTAAAAATTGTACTGAAATATTTGTTGCATCTTCATCTATAATTTCCATTCCTACTAATCTCCTCATAGATCCACGAACACTTTCTCTATCAGAAAATGAAATAGGAGATTTACTGACAATTCTAATTATATCAAATCCTAAGAGATATGCACCAGTTATGGTTGGAACAATACTTTCTCCTTTTGGTAATGGGTATGAAATTTCAATTTCTTTTGATGGCCTCTTGCTTAGTTGAGTTCTAATGGAGAGATTGTTTTGATTTGTTTCAATTTCGACTTGATTAGTTTTATCCAAATTATTTGCATCAATCCATTCTTTTGGCAATGAAACCAAGATGCTACTTCCAATCTTTTGTAGGCGTCGAGTAAAGGTAGTCAATTTATACTAATTTATATTATTTAAGCCAAGTATTAATATTTTCCACCTATGTCAGGACTGATCATGATGGCGACAGCATTTTGTCCTGCACATATTACGGGTTTTTTCAAAGCTGAATTAGATAATGAAGATTCAAAACAATTAGGTTCTCTGGGTGCAGGATTTTCTATACAAAAAGGAGTTAAAACAACAGTTACAGTTAGAGAGAAAACAAAACATGACATTTCAAATTTTTCAATCAAGGTAAATGGATTTGAATCTGGAGATATGCGTGTATCAGAATTAGTTCTTAGCAAGTTTGCAACAAAAGGAAAATTCATCGATGTGACACATGAAATTGATGTTCCAGTAGGATATGGGTTTGGTTGTAGTGCAGCAGTAGCATTATCATTATCTATTGCATTAAATGATGCTTTAGGATGTAAACTATCTAAAATCCAAGTTGCACAAATTGCACATGATATTGAAATTGAATGTAAAACAGGATTAGGAGATGTTTTAGCATCATATCACGGGGGTTTTGAGGTTAGAGTGAAATCTGGAGCCCCAGGTGTAGGAGAAGTTAAAAAAATAGATTCCAAAGAAAAACGGGATGTGATTATAATTTGTTTTAATCCAATATCAACAAAGAAGTTCCTAAAAGAGAAAATTTCATCGATTAATGGTTTGGGAGGAAAAATGGTGAAAAAACTAATTGAAAGTAATGATACAGAAGAATTTCAAGATATGTCTGTAAAATTTGCAAAGTATGTCAATGTCATAACACCCAAGATGAATGAAGTTATTACAATTTTACATAAAAATGGTATAAAATGTGGTGTTGCATTGTTTGGTGAGACAATTTTTTCTCTTGTAACCAAAAATGAGAAAGAAAAAGTCAAAGAAATTCTAAAACAATTTGAAGATGGATTGATTATCACATCAAAGATTGATAATTCTGGTGCCAGATTACAATAAATTTTTTGATGCACATGAATATTCCAAAGTCTCATCCTCGATATTTGTCTCTTCAGATTAGAGAAAAGCTAGTGAATGGTTTTGATAAAAATTTAGTTGCAAAAGAAGGATTGTTAGCTCATGGAAGAGGTGAAGCATTTGATTATCTTATTGGTGAAAAAACTACAAAATCTGCGAAAAATGCAATCAAGGCTGCAGCATTCATGCTTAATCAGGCAGAAAATTCTGTAATTTCTGTAAATGGAAATTTTGCTGCACTTTGTCCAAAAGAGATTATTCAATTGGCAAAAATAACAAACTCAAAGATAGAAGTAAATTTGTTTTATTCAAGTGAGAAACGAAAAAAAGCAATTTCAAATATTTTGAAAAAATCAGGCGCAAAAGAAGTATTAGGAATGAATAAGAAAAATTCTACAAAACTAAAGGGAATAGATAGCGCTAGACGAATTGTTGATAAAAATGGAATTTTTTCAGCAGATCTAGTCTTAGTTCCATTAGAAGATGGGGATAGAACCATTGCTTTGAAAAAGGCAAAAAAGAAGATTATCACATTTGATCTAAACCCCCTATCTAGAACGGCTCAAACTGCAGATGTAACAATTGTAGATAACGTAACTCGTGCTATGAAATTACTTGTTTCAGAGTCAAAAAAGTCTAGAAAGAAAGTTACCTTTGATAACAAAAAGAATCTAAAATCTGCAATTTTAGAAATTCGTAAAAATCTTGAAAGGAGAGCAAAAAATGCCTAGAACAGTTTCAGATATAGTTCAAATGAAATCAAAAGAGAAGATTACTGTTCTAACAGGATATGATTCTACAATGGCTACACTATGTGATAGTGTAGATGTAATTCTGGTCGGAGATAGTGCAGGGATGGTAATGCTCGGATATGATGATACTCGAGATGTAACAATGGACGATATGATACGCTTTACAACTGCTGTAAAAAATGCAAAGACAGATTCACTAATTGTTACTGATTTACCAATTAATTCTTATGAAAATGAAGATTCTGCAGTTACAAATTCAAAAAGACTTGTACAAGCAGGAGCTCATGCAGTAAAATTAGAAGGTGGAAAAGAAGTTTCTAAAATAATCAAAGCAGTGGTAGACTCTGGGATTCCAGTAATGGGGCATTTGGGATTACTTCCACAAACTGCAGAGAAATATTCTGTACAAGCAAAGAAAAGTGAAGATGCAGTAAAATTGATACAAGATGCCAAAATCTTAGAAGAATCCGGAGCATTCAGTATTGTTCTAGAAATGGTAACTAGTGATGTGACAGAAATTATTACAAAAAGTATCAAAGTTCCAACAATAGGCATAGGTTCAGGCATAGGTTGTGATGGTCAAGTGCTAGTTGTTCATGATATGTTAGGAATGTTTGAAAAAATAAAGCCAAAATTTGCTAAAAGGTACCTAAATTTGTCTGAAGAGATTAGAAATGCAGTAAATTCGTATGTAAAAGATGTAAAAGAAAAACGATTCCCTGAAAAAGAACATACATTTTCCATGGAAAAAGATGAACTAGAAAAATTGGAGAAAGAAATTGGCTAAGAAAAAACTACCACACCCATCACTTGATATCGTTGAAAGTTATGGTACTGAACTTACTGGAAAAAATATTGTACTATGTGTTGCAGGTTCAGTTGCTGCATACAAATCAATTGAGCTTGCTAGATTACTCATGAGACATGGTGCAAATGTAAAATGTGTAATGTCTAATGCCAGCACAAAATTAATCAAGCCTGATTACATGAAATGGGCTACAGGAAATAACGTTATAACAAAATTGACAGGAGATATGGAACATATCGAACTAGCAGATTACAAAAGATCTGATTTGCTAATCGTATACCCATCAACTGCTAATACCTTAGGAAAATTAGCAACAGGAATTGATGATACACCAATTTCTACAGTTCTTACAGTTGCATTTGGTTCAAAAATTCCAATAATCATGGGACTTGCAATGCATCGTTCAATGTATGAAAATGCAGCTGTTAAGAAAAATATGGATTTCCTTAGAAAAAAAATTGATTTTGTATCACCACAAATGATTGAAGGAAAGGCAAAAGCACCAGAGCCAGAAGATATGTTATCATTTGTACTAAAGAAATTTGGAGGATCAGAGAAGTTACGTGGAAAGAAAGTTTTGATGACAGCAGGTCCAACTGTAGAAAAAATTGATTCTGTTCGTGTTATAACAAATCAAAGTTCTGGAAAAACTGGGACATCATTAGCAGGAGAATTAGTTTCTGCAGGTGCAAAAGTAACTTTAGTTTATGGGCCAGGAACTAGCGAACCACCTAAAGGTGCAAAGATCATTCATGTTAATTCAGTTGATGAAATGAATAAAGCTGTAAAAGAGTGTTTGAAGAAAAAATTTGATATTGCAATAATGAGTGCTGCAGCGTCAGATTATGTAGTTAAGAATGCAACCTCAACTAAGATAAAGAGTGAGAAAAAAGAGATTAGTGTAAAACTCACAAGAGCACCAAAGATTATTGATGTTGTAAAGAGTAAACAAAAAGACATTTTCCTTGTTGGTTTCAAGGCTGAAACTGATATTTCTAAAAAGGAATTAGTTAATCGTGCAAAAAAGAAATTGAAACAATCCAATGCAGATATGATAATTGCAAATGATATTGGTCGAAAATATAACAAAGATACAAACTATAATGAAATAATTATTGTTGATTCTAAAGGTACAACAAATATTCCAAGAACTAAAAAAGAGAAACTTTCTAAAATAATTTGTAAAAACATTGAAAAAAGATTCTAAAGGTACAAAATACAAACAACGCACCATTTCTGTTTGGAATGAAGTAGCACCATTTTATCATAAGAGATGGGCAAAAAATGAAGTAGGACCATTTGCTGTAACTAAGAAACTTTTGGAGTTATCTAAAATAAAAAATGGAGATGATGTTTTGGATTTAGCATGTGGTACGGGTCTTGTTACAAAAAAACTAATTAGAAAAGTTGGAAAAAATGGTCAAGTTTATGCAATAGATTCTTCAGAATCAGCAATTAAAATAGCAAAAAAATGGACAGGTCATTCAAAAAATCTGCATTTTGTTAGGGCAGATGCAGAAAAGGTTCAATTTAAGACAAAATTTGATGCAATTACCTGTCAGTATGCATTATTCTTTTTTCCAAATGAACAAAAAGTTTTGAAAAATATGAAAAAAATCTTGAAGAAAAATGGTACAATTACACTAGCTGTACATGGCAAGTATAATGTTCCATATTTTGATTCAATTTTAGAACCAATAAAGAAAATGATTCCTGATTATTTGCCAGAGTATCCAGAGATGGATAGATTTGGTACAAAAGATACATTTTCTTCAGCAATCAAAAAAGCTGGATTTAAAAAAATTATTGTAAAGAAATTTGTTTTTGAGTACAGTCCTGGCACATTTTTAGACTATTGGAATAATTACAAAAGACATCTATCAAAGCCTCTAAAAGAAAAGTTTGATTCATTGACAAAATTTCAAAAATCAAATCTCAGAGAAATGATCAAAGATAATACATTACTGTATACAAAGAAAAATGGAAAGATTGTCTTTCCATGGGAAGTTCTAGTTTTAACTGCAAAAAATCAATAGACATCAAACATAAATTCAGACTGTCAACTATAGAAAATATTGAAAGTTAGAAGAAAACGTCTTTTGAAACATTGTAAAGAGATTACAGGTTGTGATATGATAGTTGCATTAGAGCCTGAAAATCTATTTTACATGACTGGCTTTTGGGGCGAAGCAATTGGAATTTTAGAAAAGACTGGAAAGACCACCATAATTGCACCAGAACTAGAGGTTGGACGAGCAAAAGAAGAAGGAATTGATTGTAATGTAATTCAGTCTGATCGTGGTATGAGTTCATTACTAACATTGAAGAAATTTCTAAAAGGAAAGGTCTGCACAGATTGTCAGAATTATTCTGTAATGCAATCACTAAAAAAATCATTTCCAAAGATTAAAAGCTCAATTGAACCATTCAACAAATCAAGAGAAATTAAAGATGATAATGAAATTAAAATTCTAAAAAAAGCATCAAAGATAATTGATGAGATGTTTGGAATTTGTCAAAAAAAGATTAAAGCTGGTCAAAAAGAATCAGAACTACAAGCAATTTTAATGTCATATGCAGTTGAAAACGAAATGTTTGATACGGGTTATCGCTCTACATTAAATCCATTAATCATAGCTGGAGGCCCAAATGGCGCACTACCTCATGCACAAGTAACAAATAGAAAATTTAAAAAAAATGAATTGATTGTTGTTGATTTAACATTACGTTACAAAGGTTATGTTTCAGATGCAACTAGAACATTTGCAATAGGAAAAATTTCAAATGAAGAAAAAAATGTTTATGAAATTGTAAAAGAATCACAAAAAGCTGGACTCAAAGCTGTAAAACCAAAAATAGATTGTAAAAAAGTTGATGACGCATGTAGAAAAGTTATAGATGAATCAGGTTATGGAAAATATTTCATACATTCAACAGGTCATGGTATAGGATTAGATGTACATGAATTACCAACAATAGGACCACGAAGTAACACAAAATTAGAAAAAAATATGGCAATAACTGTTGAACCTGGAATTTACATTCCAAACAAATTCGGTGTAAGGATTGAGGATTCATTAGTCGTAACACAAAAAAATCCAATTCTATTACACAAATTTACAAAAGAATTGTGTACTGTTTAATTTTTTGAGCCTAAAATGATCAAAAGAGTTTATGAAGGTGTAGATCGCCAGTAAGCTCATGCAAAAGGAAGTAAATACAACTTACTTGAAGGCCATCACTATTCGTGACCCAAGTGATTTGCATTCAATAAAAGAAGACATCAAAAAAGGAATGGTGCTCATTTTACGAGTTACACCATTGGCACAAAAAGATGTTGAAAAATTACGTAAGGTTGTAGAAGAACTTTATACAATTGCACGCAATGCAGAAGCTGACATTGCCAGACTAGGAGAAGAAAGAATCATTGTAACTCCACCAAATGTAAAAATTTGGAAGCCAGATTATGATTTAAAATAATTTTATAGCTTCTTGAACTTGTGGATAATGAGTTGTTACTCTAAACATTCTGTTAATTGATGATGATAGATTTTGTGATTTTCTTCTTTCTCCATGGTTGACAAGAACTCGACGTAGTTTTGGTCTTAATCTTTGTACATATGACATTAGTTGATTATAGTCACTATGTCCACTAAATCCTTCTAACTTTTCAGTTCCACAGTTAATTGTTACAACTTGAACCTTACCATCCTGACCCATGATTGTTACCTGTCTTGCACCATCCATAACTCGTCGTCCCAAAGTACCATTGACCTGATATGAAACAAAGAGAATTTTGTTTCTCTTGTCAGGTGCAAAGTTTCTGAAATATTCTAAGACTGGACCACCTTCTAACATACCAGAAGTAGCAATTACAATACATGGAGAATCTTCTCTTAGTGGTTCATCTCGAGAGTCAGCATGTTCAATGTTTGTAAAGTATTCTGAATCAAATGGATTATCATCAGTTTCCAAAATTTTCTGTTTTAGTGATCTTTCTAGATATTCAGGATGTGCCTCATGAATTGCAGTTGCCTCTTGAATCATTCCTTCCATAAAAACAGGTGATTCTGTTAATTGTCCTGATTTCATGTACTTGTCTATAACCATCATCAATTCTTGTGCACGACCTACAGCAGGAATTGGAATGAGAACTTTGCCGCCACCTTTTAGGATTTCATTAACAGATTTGATAAATGCGCCTTCTACCTCTTCTCTAGTAGGCTGAATGTCTTCTTTTGCACCATAGGTACTTTCAACTAGTAAGGTTTCAACACGTGGGAATCTAGTGTCAGCACTTTCTAATAACATGCTTTTTCCATATTTGATATCACCTGAATAAACAAAGTTGTGGTCTCCGTTACCAATGTGGAAGTGACATGATGCAGAGCCTAGAATGTGACCTGCGTTTGCTAAGACTAGTTTTATGTCTGGTGAGATATCAGTAACAGTTCCATAGGATAGTCCTATAGTTTGTCTCATTATTTGATGAACATCTCTTTCTGCATACATAGGGGTACGACCCTGTGCACCTGCAACCTTGATGGCATCTAGCTGAATTAGATTCATCATTGGCAAAGTAGGTTCTGTACAGTAAATTGGTCCTTTGTAGCCATATTTTGTCAAAACAGGAAGAAATCCGGTATGATCTAAGTGTGCATGTCCTATAACAACTGCATCTAATTCATCTAATGAAATGTTAGCCCAATCCAATCTAGGATATGCTTCAGCAGGGGTTCTTGCACCAGGATTTACACCACAATCAATTAGCACCTTACTGTCAGGAGTAGTCAAGAGCATACATGAACGTCCTACTTGACCAAATCCGCCTAAAGTTAACAATGAAACTTCAGATTTTTGCACTAGTCTAGGTCTGAAAATTTCTTCGCCAACAGATTTTAGTTGTTTTGCTCTTTCTGATGATGAAATTTTTAGTTGATAATTGATTGCTTTGATGGTATTAGATGGCTTGGTAGTTGATTTTCTTACTCTTAACTTCCATCCGGTTTGTTCTGTAACTTCGGCATGATTGAATTCTTCAGCGTTTCTTTGGCATAGCCATGGTCTTTTTACCTCAATTGAGACTTCACCTGTTGCTGTATCAAAAAATGTAGCTTCTAATCCAGCATCTGCAGGGACGACAGAATCTAAAATTTTTCGTGCATCTTCTTCAGACTTTCTGATTTTTTCATCTGTTCTGATAACAATTCTTTTTTTAATTTGATTAACAAGATTGGAAATAATTTCATTATTTTCCATCAAAAAGCGTGGCTTGTCAGTGTATAGAGCAATACGAGGACCTTCATAGTCAATCTTTGTGACATTTGCATCTTTGGGTATACTTGTCAGTATGGTCGCCATTATATTTTGGCTAGATTGATCTACTTGCTGTTGTTGTTTTTTTTGCAATTAATCTAAAGAGGTAGTACTGCTTTCTTTTGTTCTTCTGTTAAAAGACGGAATCCATTTTTATCAACCAATGCTACGTTGATTCCGTCACCAGTTCCAATGTTTCTTGTTATGGCTGCTTTGACTGCACGTAATGCAACAACTTTTGCATCTTCAAGTGTCAGGTCTTTGTTGTATTCTTCTTCTAGCAGGCCATATGCAACTGGAGAACCACTTCCAGTTGTTACATAATTTTTATTTTCTACAGACCCAAACATGTCGATATTAAATAATGAAGGACCTTTTGCATCTACACCGCCAACAAGAATGTCGGCAATGAATGGATATCCTCTATTCTGATGGAACATCAAAGAGGTAAGTCTTGCTAAAGAGTTTACTGGGATAGGTTCTTGGTTTTGAATTCTGTGTAGGTTTGCATGATAACGTAAAACATCTACAATGTTTTGTGCATCTGCTACACCTCCAGCCAGAGTAAGACCAACATGTTGTTCAATTTTTTGAATTTTCATTGTGTTGTTATTTGCGATAAAATATCCAGCGCTTGCTCTCATGTCAGCACATAGAACAACACCATCAGTGGCTTTGATTCCTACAGTGGTTGTTCCGTGTAATATTTTTTCTTCAACATTGTTTGACATAAGATAACCTCGCTATTGAGATAATATCAATGATATTAGACCCTTTTAAATAACTTTGTCATAGGAACGAAGTGTTGAAGAAGAAACATGGAAAATCGCATACAATGGAGCTACCAAGACAGATAGTTGTCGGTGAAAAAAATATCGATCAGGTTGGAGATTTTCTCAAATCATTATCAAATCCAAAAAAAGTTTCAATAATTTCAGGAAAAAATGTTAAAAAAATAATCGGTAAACAAATTGACCAGTCCTTAAAAGATGCAAAGATTCGTGCCATTTGGCATTTGGCAAAATCAAATCAGGTCAAAGAAACTGAAGAGATCCAAAAGAAGGTGAAAGCAGCAAAAAGTGACATAATCATTGGATTAGGAGGAGGACGTTCGGTAGATATTGCAAAATTATCTGCATTTAATCTAAAAAAACCATTTGTCAGTATACCTACCTCTGCATCACACGATGGAATTGCATCGCCATTTGTTTCTGTGAGAAGTGATAAACCTCATTCATTGGTTGCAACTGCTCCATTGGGTGTTTTTGTGGATTTAGATATCATCAAAAAGGCTCCAAAAAAATTACTTGCAAGTGGATGTGGAGATTTAATGGCAAAAGTTACTGCAGTTCATGACTGGGAATTAGGACGTGACAAAGTGGGAGAATATTACGGAAGATATTCAGCAAATCTTGCTTCAATGAGTGCAGAAATACTAATTGAAAGTGCCGGAAACTTTTCAAAAAAAGGAATAGACGTTAGAGTAATTGTTGAAGCGTTAATCAGTGCAGGAGTTGCATCTTGTATAGCTGGAAGTAGTAGACCTTGTTCTGGTGCAGAACATCTTTTTTCACATGCAGTTGATCATTTAAAATTTGGAACAGGACTACATGGAGAAAAATGTGGCATAGGTTCTATAATGATTGCAAAATTGCAAGGACAAAACTGGAAAAAGATTGTAAAGACATTGAAAAATTCAGGTGCGCCAACTACAGCAAAAGAAATTGGTTTAGAACCAAAAATACTAGCTAAAGCACTTGTAATGGCACAGTCGTTACGCCCTGAAAGATATACCATACTAAAAGAAGTGAAAATGACTGAAAAAGCAGCTTTGAAACTTGCAAAAAGTACTGGAGTTTTATAATTACTTTTTAGATTTTTTCTCAGCAGGTTTTGCTGGTTTTTCTTCTTTTTTGGCTTGTTTGTTCTCGTATGATTCTACAAAGTTTACTTTAGTTAGTGATGGAACAAATTTGAACAAGTCCATTTGTGTAAAGTGTTTGATTATTGCTAATCCATCTGCTCTGTAAATTTCTTCAGGAATTGTAATGTCTACTGTAGTGCCAGTTTTTTTGAAATTAATTTTATCATTTTCTACTGGTAGTCTTGATTTTAGGATTTCAGAAACTTTGTCATCGTCTGCGTCAAGTGATTTTTTTACATCAACATCATAAACAATTGTTTGTCCTGCAAATCTATGATTGTAATCAATTTGTACTCTTCCTGAGCCAATAAAGCGGATAATTCCTTTTTTGTTATCAATTTCAACAGTATCACCAACTGATACTTTTTCTGCATCTTCTCCAAGTTTTCTTAGAGGAATCATTCTGATTTTGCCTTTATCTCTTGCACCAAATCCTTTGTCAGGTGAAACTTCGATTGTCTTTTTTTCACCAGCTTTTGTTTCTGGTAGTGCATCATCTAGTCCTTTTAGAACCCATGCTTCGCCAACAGAAACTAGTTTTGGCATGTACTTTAGATTAGGATCATGAATGGAATGTTTTTTTGCTTCTTCTTCGTTTGTGGTTTCAAAAACTTCTCCACTGTCTTTAATTTTAGCAGTGTAATCAAGTAAGATTAATTGTCCTTTTTTGAATGTCAACGTAGTCGATTTTGAATTTCCTTATATTAAGTTAGAGCGACTCTAGTGGCTTTAATTTTTCTTCAGCAACTTTTAGACCTGCTTGAGGATCAGTATCGTATCCCATCATTGCTAATGTTGATGCAATTCCGGATATACATCTCATTACATGATAACGGTCAACTTCACCCATACAACCAACTCTGAAAACTTTGCCTTTGAGATTTCCAAAGCCACCTGCAACTAAAATTCTAAATTTCTTTGCTAGTGTATCTCTGAATATTTTATCTTCTAATCCGTCTAGATAGTTTAATGCAATTACAACAGTAGAACGTGAATTTTCATCTGCAAATGGTGTTAATCCAATTGCAGATAGTCCAGAGTATAATGCATCTGAACATATTCTGTGTCTTTGAATTCTTTTTTCCATTCCTTCTTCAAGAATGATTCTCATTGCTTCTCTGTATGCATAAAGTACAGGTAATGCAGGAGTGAATGGGGTGTGTTTTGCTTCATCATAATACTTGAAGTATCTTGGTAAGTTGAAGTACATTGTATTTGGTGGGTTTGCTTCCATGTATTTTCTAGTTCTGCCGTTAATACAGATTGGTGAGATTCCAGGTGGGCATGCAAATGCTTTTTGTGCACCAGTCATTGCAATATCAATTCCCCATTTGTCCATGTGAAGTTCTTCACCACCGACAATAGAGACACCGTCTAGAACATAGTAAGAATCGTTTCTTGATGTTAGATCTTTAATTCTATCCAAATAGTTAATCATAGTTCCAGTTGATGTTTCATTCCATACACAATAGAATGCTTTAACATCTTTGTTGTTATCAAATGCTTCTTTTACTTGATCAAAAGTTGCATTAACACCAGGTTCGGTTTGAATTCTAATTGCTTGGCCTCCAGCCCATTCAATTTGTTGTGCTAAACGTGTACTAAATTCACCATTAACAGGAATGATCACTTTATCATCTTTTTTGACTAAATTTACAACAGAACATTCTGTTGCACCAGTACCAGAAGCAGATAGACAAACTGCATCTCCTTCTGTTTCAAATATTTTTTTTGTGTTATCTACACATTCTTCGTATAGTTCAACAAAATCATCACTTCTGTGATTGATTGATGGAGTAACCATTGCACGTGTAACACGTTCTGGTACGTTTGTTGGACCAGGTAACATAACTAGATATTCCAAATTGATTTCTCCTAAGCTTGACCTGTTTGAAGGTTATTTATAATTAAAGATCTTCTAAGCGTTTTTTCCCATCAATTTGCGATAAAACATCTCTAGTTCCTGAAGGAACAAATTCTTTCCAGTTCTGATCGGTTAAGATTAGATTTCGTATGTTTGTACCAGACAAATTACTACGCGATTTCAAATCTACTGCAATTATGGACTTTCCTCTTTTGCCATAAAGTTCATGTGTGAAATCATCGTTTGAAAAAACTACATCATATTCAGGAATTATTTCATCTACAAGATGAGTCCATTTTGAGTGGTCATCAACATCAGGAATGAAATGTATTGAAAGTCTTTTTGCAATTGTATCATCTATAGATGATAAAATCATCTCTTTTCGTTCATCAGCTGTGAATGGATTTCTTTCTTCGTGACTCTTGTTTGAGCTACCTATGCCTACGTGTAGATGTTCAACGTTTGATAATGCAAATTTTATTGCCTCTAAATGTCCAAGATGAAATGGTTGGAATCTACCTATGAGAAATCCAATCATAATTGTCCACCAGCATTTAGTACTGCTGCTAAGAACAAAATTATTACAGATAATACAACGGTAACTTCCCCGAGTATGATAATTTTTTTGCGTAGTTTTTGTAATTGCTCTTGAGGCATTTGTTTTGCAATTATTTTATCTTCTACATCTTTTCTTATTATGCGAACATGTACAGCATATAGAACTAATAATGCTGCAACGAGAATTATTTTGATGATTAATACGTGCCCATAGCTTGTTTCGTATAAAATTTCAGACTTTTGTAAAACTAGATGTGCTTGATACATTCCTGTTGCAATTAAAATAAACAAAGCAGGCATAGCAAATTTGTTAAAACGTCTTCCAACTTGCACCATCAATTGAATTCGTTCTTCAACAGGCATTGACATTTTTTTTAAGATTGGTGCAAATACAACACCAATGAATAAAGAACCACCTACCCATATAGCTGCACTAGTGATATGAATCCAAGTTAACAATGCTTGTTCTAATGCCATGTCAATATCATGATGATAACTCTATTTGACTCTTAACAAGGTTTTTTAGTATAATATCTAAAAAAATTATCAATGAAACCACCAGGTCGTTCAATACTAGTTGTTGCAATTGTTGCATTACTAGGATTAATGGGAGGAATTGTTTATTATGCAAGTTTAGACAATGACGATCTTTCTTCTGCAACAATACAGATGGGAGAAGTAGAATTGGTGGATGTAAACAGTATTGAGAATCGTGCAACACTGAAAGTAAGTTTTCTTGTAAAGAACAACGGTGATGTTACAGTAACTGTTCCAGTTATTACCTTTGACTTGTTTGCAGATGGTAGTTCTATTGGAAATGGAACGTATTCAACTGAAGATGTAGCAATGCCGGGCAGAGCAGCATTTTATCCTGATGCAGAAATACCATTGACTACAAGAATGACTATTACAATGTCAGAGATGAATGAAGGTGTTTACAATAAGATTGTTAGTGGACAACCAATCCAATATAGTGCAACAGGTATGATGACAGTAGAATCTGCTTGGAGTATTGTAGAATTAGATTTTGATACTAATTCTTAATTTTAAAATTTAGAGTGGGCCGGGAGAGATTTGAACTCTCGATCACTGCCGTGTCGAGGCAGTATCATAACCAAACTAGACCACCGGCCCGTGAAATAAAAAATTTGAAAGAACATTATTAACGTTTAAGAGATGATGTAAAAGAGGCTAGAAATTGACTGACGAATTTACTAATGATGAAAAGGCTGGATTTTACAAAGCAATCTATTCTAGAAGAGATGTTAGGTCTCATTTTACATCAGAGCCTATAGAAGAAAAAACACTAACGAAAATTCTTCATGCTGCACATCATGCACCATCAGTTGGATTTTCACAACCATGGAACTTTATTTTGATTAAAGATTTGAAAACAAAGCAGAAAATTAAGGAATCATTTCAAAAAGAGCATAAACGAGCCTCAGAACTAGTTGAAGATCCTAAAAGATCTGAATATCTTTCTTTAAAATTGGAAGGAATAATGGAATCAGACGTTAACGTGTGTGTTACATATGATCCAACAAAATTTGGCCCATTCATTATTGGAACTACAAGTATTCCTGAAGCTGGAATTTACAGTGTTTGTTGTGCAATACAGAACCTTTGGTTGGCAGCAAGAGCAGAAAATATTGGATTAGGATGGGTTAGTATAGTATCTAATGATGTACTAAAAGAACAATTAGAACTTCCCGAACACATTGTACCTGTTGCATATCTATGTCTTGGTCATGTAACTAATTTTGAAGACAAGCCAGATTTGGAACGCTCTGGATGGCTTCCAAGATTAGAGCTGAAAGATGTTGTTTATTATGAAAAATGGGAAAGAAAAGAAGACCAATCCTGGGATGCAATACAGGAAATGATAAAGTCGAATCTTAACTACGCTTAAATTATTTCAAGTTATTTTTTTGCTGGGCTCGTGGCGCAGTATGGATAGCGCAGTAGCCTCCTAAGTTACAGGTCGAGGGATCGAAGCCCTCCGAGCCCGCTTTTTATTACTTAAATTACGTCTGATATTGAGAATGATTATGAAGGTGGTAGTATTGTCTGGAAGTCCAAGAAAGGATGGAAATACGCAGATAATCATGAAACATGTTTTAGATTATGTAAACCAGAAAGATGTAGAAGTAAAATTCATCAACTTAGCAGACGATGATTATGAAATGTACAGAGGATGGGGCATTAACTATAATGAGAAAACCTCACAGGCTGCAAAAGATATTACAGAAGCAGATGTCTGGTTAGTTGGAATCCCAGTTTACAATTCCATGTTTAGTGCAGCATTGAAAAATATTTTCGAATTTGTCAGTTATAAGGAAACAGAGGGAAAAGTTGCAGGAATGGCAATAGTTGCAGGCGGAATGATTAGCTTTGGAGACGTCCAAACTTTATTTACACAATTAATGTCATATTTCAGAGTCATAACAAACCCAATTGCAGTTTATACACCAGCAGAAAATATTGAAGATGGAAAAATTACAAGTGATGATGTAAAATCTAGATTAAATGAAATGGTAGATAAAACATTAGAATTAGCAAAGAAAAATTAAATTAGATTTTGACCTGTGATTTGTACTGATTTGAAGATTTTAACTTCATAATCACCTTCGTAGACGTTAACTACTGAATCTCCATCAATATTTCTTGCACGAAATTTGTATTCGTATGTACCATCTTCATTTACATCAGTTTGTGCAAAGTGAACTGGTTCTCCATCTTGATAGATTTGGACAATTACAGGATAACCTTCTGCATGGTTCTCTACAGTACCTTCAATGAATCCCCATGGTAAGGTGTTATCTGGAGAAATTGACATTGAAACAACTGTTTTTGTTAGTTGTATGCCATCATTTGTAGAAAGTACAGTGGTGTTAGAGTCAGCAAATGATGGGGACATGCCAATCATTGCAACTAAAACAAATAATCCAGCAAAAATACCAATTTTTGTCTTCATGAAAAAAATATTCCTTCAATAATATATTAAGATGACTGACAATTTATTCAGATAGAATTGGAGACAAAAAAGATCTGTAAATGTGATTGCCATTTTGGTGGAGCTGAAAGTTGTCCTAGTTGTAAGAAAAATCACGAATATGAGTTCAAGTGTGAACACTGTAGTGAATAATTATTTTTGTGCTAACATCTTTAGGTTGTAGATTTCTGCACGAATTGTTTCAATCTCAACTTTTGTTTTTAGATTCTCAATTTCTTTTTTTAGATGTGCAATTTCTTCATCTTTTGCATCTGTAACATCTGAAAGATCTTTTTCTAAGTCTAGTTTGTATGTTGTAATTTCAGTAGCTGTTAATTCATGGTTTTTTTTTTCATCATGAGAGTGATGTGCACCATGGTTGTTATCAGCAGCCTTTTGAGCAATCCAGCATACAAATACCATGAACCACATAATTGGAACTGCCATTATGAAGACAAATTGTAATTGTGGGGCAAAATCAACTAATGGGAAATATAATCCAGATAAAACTACTGCAAATGCTCCAGAAACAAGCGTTGCCAGATGGTTTTTAACATAACCCATTGATGAAAAGGCAAAATCTCCAAAATATAATGTTAATGGTATATTTTGGATCAGAATAAGATAGAAAAGGGGAATTATTGCTCTGCAGTTGCTTCTACAGTAGCAGTTGAAGTTTTAGTATCAGACTGTAAGATTTGGATTTTTTCTAATAGTTCGTTTCTTAAATCACGAGCAACACGTCTAACGGTTGGTCTTGGAACTCCTAATTCGTCAACGACTTTAGTGTAGATGTCTTGTTTGTCTGTTACACCTTTATCAAGCAAAGAATTGATTGCTGCTTTGATAACTGTGCTTTGATTAGTACGATTCACAAGGATCGTGTAATACTGATCTATATAAAATTTCAATTTACAATTTTAGAAAAACGTCATTCGTACTTTTGTTAAAAAAGAGTTTTGAAATTATTACAATGATAAAAGGTTTTCATTGAAAAATTAACAAGTGATCAAAAGACTCTTATGATAATCGTATGTCGTTGCGACATTGACTAGTGTAAATATTGAAACAAATCATGGAAATATTTCATTTGATTTGTTACCAGATTTAGCACCAGAAACAGTAAGGAATTTTGTTAAATTGGCAAAAGAGGGGTTTTACGATGGAACATTATTCCATAGAGT
>LUPB01000076.1 GCA_001627235.1 Nitrosopelagicus sp. REDSEA-S31_B2
TCTGTTTCTGATTATTCAGATGAACCACAAAATCTTGATTCACTTTCAGGAAAAATTCTTCGTTTAAACGATGATGGAACAATTCCTTCTGACAACCCATTTGAAGAATCCTATGTGTTTACTCTTGGACATAGAAATCCAACAGGTCTTGCATGGAATAGTCAAGGACAAATGTATGCAACAGACTCTGGTCCAACAAAAAATGACGAGATTAACTTGATTCAAGCAGGTTCAAACTATGGCTGGCCAGAAGTCCAATGTTTCTCTAAAATCGTTAATCTGGTAAATCCACTAGAATGTTTTGATCCTGGATTAGAACCAGGTGGAATCATATTTTATTCTGGAGATAAATTTGATATTGATAATCAAATGATACTTGCAACACAAAAAGCAACAAATCTATTCAAAGTTCAAATAAACGATGACGGCGTGGATCTTGACCGTATCCTGAGCGGTGTAGGAAGAATTAGGGATGTGGGCCAAGGTCCTGATGGTTATGTGTACATTATCACGACCAATACCGATGGAAAAGCATTTCCAGCACCAGATGATGACAAATTATTGAGGATATTGAAATAAAATGACTGACTCGTCCATTCCAAAATTCTTTGAAAAATCTCATCAGGAAAAATTGAATATAATTTCTAATTTTTCAGAATTAACTGAACCTGAATTGAACTATCTCAAAAATGCAACTGGTGGAATAGATTTTGAACATGCAAATAAAATGATTGAAAATGCAATTGGTACGTTTTCTTTACCATTAGGTATTGCAACCAATTTTAAAATTAATGACAAAGACTATTTGGTTCCAATGGTAATTGAAGAACCCTCTGTTGTAGCAGCTGCATCTAAAGCTGCAAAAATTGCTAGAATTCACGGTGGATTTCAAGCAAAAGTTGATGGAAATATTAGCATTGGACAAATTCAGGTCTTAGATGTAGATATTAACAAATCAATTTCTATCATAAACTCAAATTCAAATGAAATAATCCAATTAGCAAATTCTTCAAGTAAGACATTGCCTAAATTAGGTAAAGGCGCAAAGCAAGTTCATTGTAAAGAAATTAAAACTTCATCATCATCTATGCTCATTGTAGAATTAATGATTGATGTAGGAGATGCTATGGGGGCTAATGTCACAAATACGATGTGTGAAACTGTTGCACCCCTAATAGAAAAAATCACTGGAGGTAAAACATTACTAAGAATACTATCTAATTACTCGACAAAAAGAATGGTAACTACCACTGCAACGTTTGACAAAGATGCGGTAGGTGGTGAACAAGTTGTTGATAATATGATCTTGGCATTTGAATTTGCTGATAATGATGTTTATCGCGCTGTAACTCATAACAAAGGTGTAATGAATGGAACAATCTCTGTTGCAAATGCAACAGGCCAGGATAGTAGAGCTATTGAGGCTGCAGCTCATGCATATGCTTCTCATACTGGTAGATATCGTTCTTTGACAACTTGGTCAAAAGATGATTCTGGAAACCTAGTTGGCACATTTGAAATTCCATTATCTGTTGGAATTGTAGGTGGTGTAACAAATGATCATCCAATTGCAAAAATTTGCACAAAAATCCTACAATTAACCAATGTTCAAGATTTGGCCTGTATAATGGCTTCAACTGGATTGGCCCAAAATTTTGCTGCTATGCGTGCTTTGGCTACTGAGGGAATCCAGAAAGGCCACATGAAATTACACGCTCGAAAACAGGCAAGTAATTCCTAACAAAATACACAAAGAAAGTTTTCTACTTGTCTTAACCATCCATTATATTACGTATAGTTGTTCGTATAGAAATGTCCAAAGTAAAATTTGCCATACCAAAAGGAAGTCTAGAAGATGCCACTTTCAAAATTCTTGAAAATTCGTGGACTCGTGTTAGTAGAAAAAGTAGAACATATCGAGTTTTTCTAGATGATCCTGAAATTATGGTAAAAATGCTAAGACCTCAAGAAATTCCAAATCTGGTTTCAGATGGACTATATGATGTTGGAATTACTGGTAAAGACTGGATTAACGAAACAAAATCTGATGTTGAACCACTAATTGATCTAGAATATGGAAAAATAAAATTAGTAATTGCAATTCCTGACACACTACGATTCAAAAACTTTGATCAAATGATTGGAGAATACGCCAAAAAGAAAAAAATCCTACGATTGTCATCTGAATATCTAACAAATGCTTCTAAATTCATCAAGAGCTGTAAATCATACAAGAAAGCATTTGGAAACAAAGATCCAATGATTATTACACCTTGGATGCGTGTTGGAACCAACAAAAATGTACAAATTCACCTATCATTTGGTGCCACTGAAGCAAAACCTCCAGAAGATGTAGATGCAATAATGGATGTTACTGAGACAGGAACCACACTAAAACAAAATGGACTAAAAATTATAGATACAGTCATGAAATCTAGCGCTCACTTGATTGCAAACAAACAATCTCTCAAAGACAAGAATAAACGTGAAAAAATATTTGATATTGTTACTCTAATGAGTGGTGCAGTGGAAGGAAAAAAATATCTACACTTGTATCTTAACATTAAAGAAAACAATCTGAAAAAACTTCTCAAAGAATTACCTTCACTAAAACGACCAACTGTTAGTCCATTAAGTGAAAAAGGCTGGATGGGAGTAAATACTGTAATTTTAAAGACTGATTTTCACAAATTAATACCAAAACTTCGAAAGATTGCTCAAGGAATAGTTGTACATGAAACACGACAAATTCTTCAATTAGAGGAGATAAAACGTGACGAAGAAAATTGATCAAAATATTACAGGTTCGTAATGTTGACAGTTTTGTAGAATCTAGACGTCAAAAAATCTTACCAAAAGATAGGAAAATTGTACAGTCTATCTTAGATGATGTTCGAAAAAATGGTGATTCTGCTGTTAAAAAATATGAGAAAAAATTTAATGGAAAAAAAACTTCCCAATTACGTTTAAGTAAGCAGGAGATAAAGCAAGCTGAAATCTCTATTGAGGAATTCAACGCATTAAAACTATCTGCAGTTAAACTATCAAAGCAACAAAGAAATCTTAAAAAAAGTATAGTTGAATCTGTCAAAAAAATACCTAATGTATCATTTGTTCCTATACCTAGTGTAGGTTGTTACGTTCCAGGTGGACAGGCAAGATATCCAAGTTCAGCTATAATGTCTGTTATTACCGCTGCTGAGGCAGGAGTTGAAAGGATTGTTGTTGTTTCACCTCCTGATTCCGATGGAAAAATTGATCCAATGACAATCACTGTGGCTCAAAATTGTGGAGCAGAAATTTACAAAATGGGTGGCGCACAAGCAATTGCAGCTCTGGGATATGGAACAAAATCCTTACCTAAAGTTGATAAAATAGTTGGTCCTGGCGGAAAATTTGTTAGTATTGCCAAATCCCTTGTTAGTGAAGAAACCTCAATTGACATGATTGCAGGTCCTACAGAACTTGGCATAATAGCAGATACAAGTTCAAATCCTGAATTAATCGCATATGATCTAATCTCTCAAGCAGAACACAGTAATGATACAATGTGCTTTGTAATTACTACTTCAAAAAGTCTAGCAAAACAAATTCAGAAATCACTTGAAAAGATAATTCCAGATGTAGAAAGAAATTCTATTGTAAAACAGAGTATTACTAAAAATGGATTTATTGCAATATGTAAAAACCAAAATGAAGTAATTGAATTAGCAAACAAAATTGCACCCGAACACATGGAATTAATGGTTAAAAATGCAAAATCAATATCAAAAAGAATTACTGGACCTGGATTAGTATTAATTGGAAATAATACCCCTTCCTCAGCTAGTGATTATCTTCTAGGAACAAATCACATACTTCCAACTAGTGGATTTGGCAGAGTTAGAGGTGGATTATCTGTTTTAGATTTTCTCAAATTACAAACTCTAGTTCAAACAAAAAAATCTGATCTATTAGATATATCTAAAAAATTAAAAACATCTTGCAATAAAAAAAGAATTTCAAACAGAATTAATCCGTGAAGCCCAAAAACGTTCAGACATCAGAACATATCCTCTTGGCGGCGTCGAGAATCTAATTAATGCACTTTCAAAATATCTGAAAGTACCAAAAAATATGATCTCAGTTGGAAATGGTTCTGACCAAATTCTTGATTTAATTTTGGCAAACTTGTGTACAAAATCAACAAAAATTCTAACTTCTGAACCAACATTTGGTTTCTTTGAAGAAAGATGTAAGCTATACTCGATAAATCAAATCAAAATACCATTTTCAAAAAACATGGATTTACGTATTGAAGATTTCATAAAAAAGGCAAAATCAGTAGATATGATTTATCTTGATTCCCCAAATAATCCCACTGGGTTCCAATTTTCAAATAAAGATCTTGAAAAATTAATCAAGTCATTTTCTGGTCCTGTAATAATTGATGAGGCGTATGGTGAATTTTCAAATTCATCTGTACTTCGTTTAGTTAAAAAATACCCAAATTTGATTCTGGTAAAGACATTATCAAAGGCATTTGGGCTAGCAGGATTGAGAGTAGGATACATGATTGCTGATAAGAAATTCACAGAAATTTTCTCAAATGTTATTCAATATCCATATCCGTTAAACACCATTGCAATTGAGTGTGGTATTCTTGCACTTGAAAAATCAAAACAAATAACATCTATTTTTGAAAATATCAAAAAACAAAGAACACGAGTAATACAAAATCTGAAAAAATATGACGCATTTGATGTATTTGATTCAAATGCAAATTTTGTGTTATTTGATGCAAAAGGTGCAGATACTAGAGTGTATAATGCATTAATTGAACAAGGAATATCAATCCGAAAACTTGGAAAATTAGCTTCACACAAAGGCTGTTTACGAGTAACAATTGGAACTTCTGATATGAACTCAAAATTTCTACTTGCGATACGTGATCTATTAGAATGAACAAAGAATTTTTTGTTTCTGATGAAATAATTCAGAAAATAGACAAATTCGATTCAATCATATTTGATTGTGATGGGGTTCTAGTTGATATCCGAAACTCATACGACGAAGCTATCAACAAAACAATTTCAGTAATAATGAAAGAACTATTTGATGATGATGTTGGTAATGTTGTTACATCAAAAATTCACTTTGGTTTAAAAGCGGTAGGTGGATTCAATGATGAAGTTGCAGTGGTTTATGCAATAGTTATGACTTTAGCTGCATCTAAAAAATCAAACATTACATTTGAAGAATTAATTATTGATGTAATTAAGAATGCAAATGAATCTGGAATAAATTCCATTGACGTATATTGATCTGGATGAAATTGTACTTGATGAAACTCTAATACAAAAATTACAAAATAGATTTGGCAAAAAAATTACCACTGTAACGGGTAGAGGAAAATTTGCATTTTCTTATTCAATGAAAAATTTTCTAAATAATTTTGATATGCAAAATTCTGTGTTCTTAGAGGATAGACCACTTGAACAAGCCAAGCCTAATCCTAAATCTCTTATTGAATCAATATCTGCAATTGATTCAAAATGTTCTTTGTACATTGGTGACTCGATGGAGGATCTTCTAATGGTTGAAAAATGTAAAGAATCTGGTTATGATGTATCTTTTTGTGGAATTTATGGTTCTAGCGATGAACCTGAATCAAAATTCGAACTATTTCAAAAGAACAAGGCCTCTATCATTATTGAATCAATTCAAGAACTTCCGAAGGCATTAAATCTGGTGTAATGGAAATCAAACAAGAATCTCATGAAACCTAGAAAAACTAACATCAAAAGAGAAACTAAAGAAACGAATGTTTCAGTTTCTCTAAACTTGGATGGAACAGGGAAGACCAGTATCAGTACTGGAATTAAATTTCTAGATCACTTGATTGGCTCTTTTGGTAAGCATGCTATGATGGATCTTACTGTAAAAGCAAAATCAAAAGATGGAATAGAACATCACTTGATTGAAGATACAGGAATTACTATTGGAAGTGCAATTGATAAAGCATTAGGAAATAGAAGTGGAATTACAAGATTTAGTTTCTCATCAGTACCGATGGATGAGGCTCTTGCAGAAACATCACTTGATTTGGTGAAAAGACAGTTTCACAAAATCACTCTCTTGACAAAAAGAACCAAAATTGAAGGTATTTCAAAAGAAGACTTGGAACACTTCTTCTTTTCTCTTGCACAAAACCTCAATTGTTGTATACACGTCACTGTAAAGTATGGAGATAATGATCACCACAAAGTCGAAGCTGCAATCAAATCAATGGCAGTAGCAATACGAAATGCTGCATCTAATGATCCAAAACAGAAAGGTGTACCAAGTACTAAAGGCGCAATGTAATGGTGGATGTAGCAATATTTGACTATGGAGCAGGAAATATCTTTAGTCTAAAGACTTCACTTGAAAAAAATGGTGCCAATGTTGATGTCATAACTAGCTTTGATCAAACAAAAAACTATGATGGCTTACTACTTCCTGGTGTAGGAAACTTTGATCCTGCAATAAGAAGTATTCGTGATTATTCCGCATTAGGATTCCATGATTTTGTTAAAGAAAAAACTCCTGTATTAGGAATATGTCTTGGAATGGAG
>LUPB01000077.1 GCA_001627235.1 Nitrosopelagicus sp. REDSEA-S31_B2
AAATCATCTTTGAATATTTTTCCAAATTTTAGATTCTTTATTTTTAAAATTTTTTTAATATTTTCAATCAGTTGATTAATTTTATTTTCAGCAAATAATGATGGATATACAACCACTAGAGTCTCTTCTGTCATCTAATTTGTTATTTTTAAGGAGTTTATATTTTAGAACTTCTCTTAACTCGAGCTAATTTTGATATAATTATAATACTTGATTAGATATTGAGATTTATGGTAAAATTTACTCAAGAAGAGTTAGATGAAGTAAACAAAACTCTCTCTACTCCAGAAGATTGTTTGAAATGGGCATTTGATAACCTTCATCCTAAATTAGCAAAAGCATCAAGTTTCGGTGCAGAAGATGCTGCAATTGTTGATATGATGTTCAAGATTAATTCTGATTCTAGATTGTTTACACTTGATACAGGAAGATTACCTCAAGCAACATACGATGTGATGGATGAAATTAGAAAACGTTACAATACAAAAATCGAAATTTTATTTCCTGATGCAAAAGAAGTTGAAGAAATGGTCAAAGATAAGGGCGTAAATTTATTCTACGACAGCATTGAAAATCGAAAATTGTGTTGTGCTATAAGAAAAGTTCATCCTATGAATAAAATGCTTGAAACATTGGATGGATGGATTACTGGTTTACGCAATGATCAAAACCAAAATCGTTCAACAGCAAAGATGCTTGAAATTGATGAGATGCATGGTAATATTGTAAAAGTAAATCCAATCATTAATTGGACATATGATCAAACCTGGGATTATGTGAAATCAAACAACTGTCCATACAACAAACTGTTAGACGAGGGATATCCGAGTATTGGATGTGAACCTTGTACTAGACCAATTAAGATCGGTGAAGACATACGAGCCGGTCGTTGGTGGTGGGAAAATGATGAACACAAAGAATGTGGTCTTCATATGAACCACGACAATTAAATTAATCATACAAAATCGTTTCATATTGATTAATGCACACGGTGGAAAGTTAGTAAATCGAGTAAAAGATGTTGATCCATCTGGATTGATGTCAATTGATATTTCTGCAGATTTGGCAAATGATGTAGAAAATATTGCCGATGGAATTTTCTCACCATTAGAAGGATTTCTAAATCAACAAGATTTTGAATCAGTTATCTCAAAAGGTAGACTCGCAAATGGAATTGCATGGACTATTCCAACTGTTCTTGATGTTGATGATGATACTGGTAAAAAAATGAAAGAAGCTGGTGATGTCTTACTAAAAAATCCTGATGGAACAGGAATTGCTGTATTACATGTTGAAGACGTTTACTCTTATGATAAACAAGCAACCGCAAATGGAGTTTATGGAACAAATGATGACTCACATCCAGGTGTTGCAAAAACAAATTCTATGAAAGATTTTCTTGTTGGTGGTAAAATTGACTATATTCAGAGACAAAATGAAACTGAAATTAGAAAACATAGAATGACTCCAACTGAAACAAGAGAATATTTTGAAAAAGCAGGATGGAAAACTATTGTTGCATTTCAGACTAGAAACCCACCACATGTTGCACACGAAATGTTACAGAAAACTGCAATAACAACACGTGATGGTGTATTTGTAAATCCATTAATTGGAAAGAAAAAATCTGGTGACTTTAAAGACGAAATTATAGTTAAAGCATATGAGACAATGATTGAAAATTATTATCCAGAAAACAAGTGTCGACTTGCAACACTCCACACAGAAATGAAGTATGCTGGACCACGAGAAGCAATTCATCACGCTATAATGCGTCAAAATTATGGATGTACACACATAATCATAGGAAGAGATCATGCAGGTGTTGGCAAATTCTATGATCCATTTGCAGCACACAAAATCTTTGACGATTATCCGGAACTTGAAATCGAACCAATCTTTTTCCCAGCATTTTTCTATTGTAGAAAATGTCTTACATTTACAAATCCAAATGTATGTCCATGTGCCCCAGAACATCGTGAACAAATTTCTGGAACAAAGATGAGAGAGATGATTAATAACGGCGAAGCACCATCTGAATTTATCTTAAGACCTGAAGTTGCTAAACTAATCATAGAATATGACAAGCCATTTGTTGAGTAGCTTTTTATCAAGATCTGAAAGATTTAGTTTATGAAATACAAAATTACAATAATCTTTTTTGCCTCTATGATGGTCTTTCCTGCATTTGGACAATGGGACACACCAAACGAATCGCTTTCTATTGCAAAATTTGACATTAATTGGGATGAATTCAATATTCCTGCACGAGATGCAGAAATAATTCCATTTGATGATATTCACGCAACTACGTGGCAAGTAAATTTACAAAATAAAATACTCTATGGACATCCTGATGCAGTTACCGTAGTAAGATTGTATGATGCAAATATTGAAGATAAATTCATAGAAATAGGAATGGGTGCAATTCCTGATAGACCCTTCTGGGTTGCACTTCAACTTCCTGAAGAAGGTTATGTTGTAGTTCATAACAAACTTGATAGAGGTTGGCCTGGAAATGGGAAAGTTATCTTGGCATATTCTGATCCTGCAGGATTGACAATTAACAATGGAGAAAGAATTGTAATTACAAATCTAGATGTAGAGACATTTGCAATAAAATCATACTCTGTTTGGGGTTTGAAAGGTTCACAGGATCCGCCTTCAACTGTTTCAGGATTTCTAAATCTTGAGGTACTTTCAGGTGATCCAAAAGAAGGCCCATTGCATATGTTTCCATTTTATGTAGTTGGTGCACTTGGATGCGTAGTAGCATTTTTACTATTTACTAAGAAGCGGAATTAGTTTTGTAATATTTGCAACCATTTCTTATCTTGCATACTCCACACATTGGAGATATTGGTTTACAAATATTTTGACCATACATTACAAATGTATCATTAACATCTAGCCAGTATTTTTTTGGAATTTTTTCCATTAAGGCAAATTCTGTTTCTTCTGGCGTTTTTGTCTTAACTAATCCCAATCTATTTGAAATTCTATGAACATGAATGTCAACTGGTATGGCTGGAATTTCATATGCATAAACAAGCACACAATTAGCAGTTTTTCTTCCAACACCTGGTAATTCAACTAATTTTTCCAAATCATCTGGAACTTTTCCTTTATACTTTGAATCAATAATTTTTGCAACTTCAATAATTCGTTGTGCTTTAACATGATAGAAACCAATTGATTTGATAATCTTTTCAACATCTTTAACCTTGGCTTTTGATAATTGTCGTGCATTTTTGTAGACCTTGAATAAATCCTTAACAATTCTTGTAGTTGATTCATCTTTTGTTCTTGCTGATAATATTGTTCCAATCAAAATACTAAATGGACCATGATCTTCGGCATCATGTAAATCCCTCAGTGCTGTAATTCTTGGTGGTTTTTCTGCATTCATTGTTTTACGCATTCCATCTAGAATCTTTTTCATATGTGTTAGATTACGTACAAGTCTTATATCTGTAAAACTTTTCAGGTTAACATGGAACTTACTGCAGAAGAAAAGGCTGCATTAAATGGTGAGCATGGTGAAACATTACAAACTGCATATAGAATTCTGGTTGCTACAGGTGAAGCAACAAACGCAGAGAAACTTGTTCCTATAAAATGGGCTCATCTTTCAGGTGTAAATTACAATACAATTGGTGATTCTGGGGAGGAATTTCTTAGAGAACTTAGTAAAGATGCACGTGTAAAAGTCAAAGCAACTGTTAATCCTATGGGAATTGACTTTGATCACATCTCAGAGTTCAAACACATTGACGATGAATTTGTCCAAAAACAAGCTAGCATTCGTGATTCCTACATTAGAATGGGTGTAGAACCTACCTTTTCTTGTACTCCCTATGATATCTTTGATTTACCAGAAAAAAATACCCAGGTCTCATTTGCCGAGAGTAACGCTGCAATATTTGCAAACTCTCTTGGTGGATTAAAAACAAACAAAGAAAGTGCATTTAGTGCATTAGCAAGCGCAATAACAGGGAAATCTCCTTATTCTGATTTACGAAAAGACGACATCACAACTCCAATGACAATTCGAATGAAAATGGATAATCCAAGTGAATTAGATTTTGGAATGCTTGGATTTTTTGCAGGAAAAGTGGGTGATACATCTGTAAATATTTCTGGAGTGTCTAAACCAAATCGACGTAGCTGTAAGGCCTTATGTGGAGGAATGGGAACATCTGGAACTTGCGCTAAATTTCAATTTGTAGATACAGAAGATGAAAAATCTGAGAAGGTTGATTTCGGAAAAGAAGAAATGAATGAGGTTTTTGATGAATTGAATACTGCAGAAAAAGGAGATATTATTACACTTGGCAGTCCGCAATTAAGCTTAGAAGAACTATCAGATTTGTCTAAAATGCTAAAAGGAAAATCATTCCAAAAGCGATGCATGATTTTTTGTTCAAGAGCAGTACAAGAACAAGCTCGTAGTCATAATTATACTAACGAGATTGAAAGAGCTGGTGGCGAAATCTTATCTGATTGCTGTACATGTCTTACTCCATTAATTGATACAAATGAAACTGATGCTGTAACTACTAATTCTATCAAAGGTGCATACTATTTGAAAAATTCTACCGGAGTTGATGTTAACCTGAAACCACTTGCAAAAATCATTGAAGATGAAACAAAATGAGTAAGATAATCGTTCAAGGAAAAGCACAAGGAACAGTTCTAAAAACAACCAGTCCAATTAATTTTCTTGGGGCTGTTGATAAAAAAACAGGTGTAATACGCGATGAAAAATATGATATTTTTAAAAAATCAATCAAAGATACGGTATTAGTATTTCCTCATGGAATTGGAAGTAGTGTTGGTGCTTATACAATTTATTCACTAAAATCTAATCAATCTGCTCCAATTGCAATGATTTGTCAAAAAGCAGATCTCACTGTTGCATCTGGGTGTGCACTTGCAAACATTCCGATGATTGTTGTATCTAATGAAGAATTTGATTCAATACAAAATGGTAATGAAATTTCAATTGATACAAAATCAGAAAAAATTCTCAACTAACCTGTTTCAGTGACTTTACTTGAACCAGTTGGCAATGCTCTTACATAATCATCAATCAGAAATATTTTTTTAAATTTTTCGTCAGTTTTATCAAACTCGGCTCGAATTTTTTTTGCAACATCTGAAATTGTAGAACCACCAGGTTCAATCACTGCATAACACAAACATTTCTTTTTGATTGGTTCTGGTGGGCCACATACCAAAAGATAATCTTCATCTTCTTTGAAAATTCCTAAAGCAAGTTTTAACGATGAAACCTTGATAAAATTTCTTGTACCATGAATCATGAATGAACCTTTTGCCATTGATTGTCCGGTCGGTGCTGCTTTTTTTACCTGATCTGGTTTTACCCAGAAACTGCTCATTCCGTACGCTGCTGTTTGCCATGCACGACTAAAACACACAGTTGCATGTGCTGTTTCGTCCAAGCTTAACGGTCGTAACTCTTCGTCCTCATCTTTTAGTAAAAAGAATGGTGAACCGTTAACTTCTGCATGAAAGACCTTGTCATTTTTTTCAAGATGTTTTCTAATTATTGCGCTATTTGAAGAACTATCTCTTCCTCCAACAGCTAAAACTCCATCTGAAGTGAAAAACCATCTATATCTTTCATACCAACTCTTCTTTCTTACCTCTGAAAAGCCAACCGAACCTTTTGCAATTTCTCCTTTCTCAATTGTTTTTTCTAGTTTCTCTTCAGTCTTCTTCATTAATTTCTCAATTGATTTCACCGCACCCTTTTGTTTTTTTGATTCATCAAATAATTTTGAAGCAATTGTTGGAAGAGAAGAATCAGGATCAATCTGAATTTTTGATTCGTTAATTTTCATGTATGGTATTCCTTTCTCACTAATTAATTCCGCATTTTTCTCTTTTAGTGAATTTGTAATTATTTCATCTCTGACATTGGTTTTACCTTGTGATGTCATTGTAAAAAGTAAATTTGCTACATCTGCAATCTTTTTTGATTTTTCTAAAACAACATTAATGGCATTTTTCTGTTCGTTTAGAGTATTTTCTAGTGATTCAATCTTTTTATCTGCAGGACTACTGAACAATGATTTTCCTTTTTCTAAAATTTCTTCAGTAAACACAATGTCTAATCCTTCGTTAAAACTATCAACCTTCTTTGCATTTAGATTGTCATCTGAAAACCTAATTGGATAAGCATCATGAACATCATCTTCAATTATTACCGATGGATCATGCGGTCCTTGAGTTACTTTGGAAATTGTTGTTGTAATAATTTCATATAATGCCTCAAACTCTTCGTCAGTTATCTCATTACTTGGCTTTTTTGGATCAATACCTGATAATCTGATTATCTCTTCAACATACTTTTTTGGTAAACCTAATCCTCTACCTATTGTCTTACCAATCCCGCTAGAAGAAAATAGTTCTCTAAAGGAATCTTTAGTGAAATCTAAAACATCTAGTCCATCTTCTGGTGGTGGAACATAATCTAATCCAACACGTAGCTGTCTATGTCTTACATCTATTGAATGTAATAAGGCTAGAATTTTCTTCTCTCCATTACATAAAATGATATTTCCATCACCAAAGAATTCTACGATTAAAATAAACTCTTTTTCAAAATTTGTAAATGTAAAATATGCAATTCTTTCTGTTCCTATCTGTTCAATTTTTGTTAATTTTGCTCGTAAAAGATCACTTCGCAATCTTCTTAACATTTTATTTGGTTCAATTGAATCAATTTTCTTATCTGTAATCCACATTCCTATGCTAGATACCATTAGCATGATGTCAGGTTTTGTTGGGTGATGTAATTTGAATAAAAGACTATTTCGATTGATCCCCCAAATATTACTTGCATAGTACCCACTGGTTTTTTCTCCAATGTCTTTTACAAGATAAACTAGTTCTATTCCCGCAAGAGTCATGGTAATGCACTATTGTTTGGAAATTATACTCTTACTATTGCCTACTGACTGCCAAAGATTTTAAACGAGGCATTTCTGAGTCAACTCAAGAATTCAAATGGCAAAGTTCAAGAAAAAGAAGTTTAAATCTGAAAAACCTGATCCTGAAGAGAAAAATGATGATCTTCCTGAAATTGAGGCTGATGAATCTGTTGAAAATACTGAAACTGAGTCTGAATCTGAACCTGCCGTTGAGACTCCAACTGAATCAAAACCTGATCCTACAGAGGATCCTATTGACAAATCTGCAACAAAAAAACTAACTGACAGATTATTCTGGTTAAGAATTGCAGTTTCCATTGCAGGTGGTGTAATTGCAACATTTGCATTTGAAGATATTGTCGATATGGAAGAAAAACGTTGGACATCAATTGGTTTTATGATAATGTTGTTTATTGCCACAGCAATTATTGCCAAATCCTGGAGAATTAAAATTGCAAATAAGAAAAAATACGTTACAACAGGAATTGGTAGTTTTGTTTTCATGTATTTGTTCATGTGGATATTTAGTTACACAGTTGTCAATGCCGGCACCAGCAAATCAATGATACCTGGTATTTAATTAAAAAATGTGGAAATCAAAAACTCCTGGAATTCCAGATGAAGAATTTGAAAGAACCGAATCTGTTCCAATTACTAAAGAAGAGATCCGTGCTATACAGATTAGTAAAGGCAGATTATCTGTAGGACAAACTGTTTTAGATATTGGATGTGGAAGTGGTTCTGTTACAGTAGAGTCAGCAATTCAGATTGAAGATTCTGGAAAAGTAATTGGTGTAGATATTGATCCTAACGCAATTGAACTAACAGAAAAAAATCTAAAAAAATTTGGAATTACAAATTATACCTTAATTGAAGGAAATGCTAAAGAAAAAATCTCCGAATTGCCTGATGCAGATACAGTATTCATTGGCGGAACTGGTGGAGATACAAAAGATATTGTAGAATTATGTCAAGGAAAAATCAAATCAGGTGGACGAATAGTAATTGGTGTAATCCTTATTGAAACACTATACTCTGTGTTACAAACAATTGAAAAATTAGATTTTGAATCAATTGATATTACGCAAATTACAATTGGAAAAAGCCGAAAAACTAAAACAGGCACAATGATGCTTGCACGAAACCCTGTTACAGTCATCTCTGCAACTAAGAAATAATCTAGCTTTTTAATTGGGAATAAAATTCTCTTTGTTATGTCTAAATTAACAGGAATTGGAGTAGGACCTGGCGATCCAGATTTACTTACTGTAAAAGCTGTAAAAGCAATACAGACTGCTGACACTATAATGTGTCCTGCATCTGCAGAGGATAGACCAAGTATTGCCTTATCAGTTGTTGATTCATTAATTGATAAATCTAAAAATCAAGAAATTGTAAAATTAATCTTCCCAATGACAAAAGATAAAGATGTTCTTGAGGCACACTGGAAAGAAAATTCAAAAATTATGGCAGAAAAAGTCTTGACAGGAAAAAATGTTGTATATCTTACTGTTGGTGATCCATATCTTTACAGTACTTGGATTTACATGCACAGAGAAATTAGTCAGAAACATCCTGAAATTGACATAACTGTAATACCTGGAATTGTTTCAATGTTCACATTTGCATCTAAAGTTGGAGTTAGTATTGCTGAAGGTGCAGAAAAAGTATCAATAATTCCCTCCTGTTATGATCTAAGCTCTGTTAAAGAAATTGCAAAAAACTCTGAAGTGTTAGTATTTCTAAAAGACGGTCGCTACTTTGATCAAGTTATTGAATTAGTTAGAGAATCTGGCTTCCCAGATGATTCCATATTTGCAATAGGTCAAGATCTAGGAACTGATAAAGAAATTATTAGAAAATTAAGATTGGGTGATGTTAATGATGACACACTTACAACAAAGTACTTTTCAATTTTGGTGATAAAACGTGTCTAAGGTATACTTTGTTGGCTGTGGCCCTGGCGACCCTGATCTTATAACTATCAAAGCAAAAAAACTAGTTCAAAAAGCAGATGTTATAGTTTATTCGGGTTCGTTAATTCCACCTGAGATTCTAAAATATAATAAAAAAGGCAAAAAACATGATGCAGCAAAACTTGTTCGTGAAGAAATTTTTGATTTACTTTTAAAAAATTCCAAAAAAGGAAAAACCGTAGTTAGGTTACATGATGGTGATCCTGCTGTTTATGGTGCAATTAGAGAACAAATTGATAATTTAGAAAAAGAAGATATAGAATCAATTGTTGTTCCAGGAGTTACATCATTTTTAGCATCTGCAGCCGCACTTGGAACACAACTAACCTTACCTGGGATCACACAGACAATGATCATAACACGTGCAGAATCACGTACTAAAGTTCCTAAAAGAGAAAAAATCTCTGAACTTGCAAAACATCAATCAACATTGATCTTCTATCTCAGTGTTCATCTACTTAACAAAATTACAAAAGAAGCGATTGCAGGTGGATACAAAAAGACTACGCCTGTTGCAGTAGTTTACAAAGCAAGTAGAAAAGATCAAAAAATTATCATTGGTGATTTAACAGATATTGCAAAAAAAGTAAAAGCAGAACGAATCGCAATGACTGCAATAGTAATAATTGGTGATGTGATTAAACCAAAATCATATGAATATTCCAAGTTATATGATAAGAATTTCTCACATGGATTTAGACAAGCAAAAAAATCTAAGAAAACAAACTAACCTTATTTGAAATACCCATATTTTTGAGATTTCTCTGTAGTGCCTTTGGGCTTTGTGTTGTGTAGATAGATAATGAGTTTTTTGTACTTTTTGGTCCTTTGATCTTAGCAATTTTATCTGCAACATCCTCTGCAGGATCTAAAAATTCAATTCCTCTGAAACTTTTCTTTAGATATGGTAAAAGAAAAGGTAAGTGCGTACTAGATAGTGTTGCAATTTTTATCTTATTTTCCATAATTGGTTTATCTAGTACTTTGTGAATAGTTTTATTACAAATTTTTTCATTTGTAAGAAATTTTCCATTCTCAACTAATTCAACTAATTCTGAGCAATTTATTTTCAAAACATCTTTTAATTCTTTAAATTGGTTTATGAAATTATCTAACTCTTTACTTTCTACTACAACTTGTGTTGCAAGTATTGCAACATTACTTGCCTTCTGAACTTTTTCTAATGGTGGTAAAACAGTAATAATATTTTTTGGTAATTCATCTTTGAATAACAATGATGGGGTATTTGATGCAAGTACTATGACATCAGGATTAAATTTTTCAGAAATTTTTTTGATTGTTTGAGTTATTATTTTGTATAGTTGTGATTTTGTCTTTTTTCCATATGGAAAATTTTTCTTATCTGCAAGATAGATAATGTCCGATTTTGTTTTCTTTTGAATAGCCTTGATTATTGATAATGAACCTAAACCAGAGTCAAAAACTACAATTTTCATATCTCTTCATGCGTATTTGGTTAGCTAAATTTAGCCTAATGTTGATCTTATTCCACACTTCTAATTAAGAACAATCTTTTCGAGATTAGGCATGCCATCATTCCATAAAGCATGGGCACGCCAAGATACGGCAAGTATGACTTCTAAGTTAAGTGATACCTTGAAACCTCAAGGAGCACTAAAACCAAGAATTCAAAATGCTGTTAACAAATTACAGGCACAAACTTCTAAGATGGACGCCATGTTGAATAAACTCGAGCAACGAGATCAACAATTATTCCAACGTGTTGTCGTAGCAGTTCAAAATCATGATAAAAGTGCAAGCGCTGTTTTATCAAATGAACTAGTAGAAGTTAGAAAAGTAAAGAAAACACTTGGCAATGCAAGAATGTCCTTGGAACAAGTTCAGTTAAGACTTTCAACAATTCATGACCTCGGTGATGCAATGGTTGCAATCGGACCAGCAATGGGTACAATGAAGAGTCTACAAGGATCTCTCGGCAAATTCATGCCAGAAGCAGATTCAGAATTGAATTCAATGACTGAGACATTAAACGGACTTATGGTCGACTCGATCTCCGGTGATTCATTTAACATGGAATCCGATGCATCTAGCGAAGAAACCAATAAGATTCTTCAAGAAGCATCAGCAGTTGCAGAGCAACAAATCGGTGAAAAGTTCCCAACAGTTCCTTCACTCGAGCTACCAACTCAAGAATATCAACAAACAACTACAACATCAACTTTTGAGTAGATAGCTTTCTTCCTTTATTTTCTTCCTATGTAACTAATGCACATTTTGATAAATTGCATCATTTCACTACTGCCCATCTTTGAACTACCTTCTGTCCTGTTTACAAATATGGTTGGGACCTCCAATCCTTTCATACCTAACTGTTTTAATTGATACAAAACCTCTATCTGAAAAGCAAAACCATCTGAGCGAATCTTATCAAATTCAATTTTTTCTAGTGTTTTTTTCTTAAACATTCTAAATCCACTTGTAGAATCATTGATCTCTATTTTTGCACATGCCTTGGCTATTGCTCCTGCAACAGAATGTGTTGCTTTTCTACCAATTCCCCATCCAACAATATCTGAACCTTCAACATGTCTACTTGCAATGAGATAATCGAAATTTTTTATTTTTTCAAGCATATTTGGAATCTCACTAGGCTTGTGTGAGTGATCTGCATCCATTTGAACAATTAATTCTGAATCAAGTTTCTCCAAAACATATCTGAATCCTTCTTTGTATGCAGCTCCCAATCCCATTTTCTTTGCTCTCTGAATCACAGTGATTTTGTCATATTTGTCCCCTAATTCTCTAGCAATATCTGCCGTTCCATCAGGAGAGGAATCATCTACAACTAAAACATCTAATCTTTCAACTAGCTGTTTAATTTTCTCAAATAATTCCTTGATTAGACTTGGAATTGTCTCTGCTTCGTTATAGGTTGGAATTACTATTGCTAATTTCATAAAATCTCACCATTATCTTAGCAGAAATATCTTATGGATATGCTGTCTCTTTTGCAAGAATTGACTCTAACTCTGAAATATTCACACGATTTTGGGCCATGTCATCTCTTCTACGTATAGTAACTGTGTTATCTTCTTTTGTTTGGTGGTCGACAGTTATTGCAAATGGCGCACCAATTTCGTCTAATCTTCTATATCTTCTTCCAATTGCACCGGAATGATCTAAAAATGAATCAAATTTTGTTCTAATTAGACGATAAATCTCATCAGTTTTTTCAGATAGACCGTCTTTTTTCACTAATGACAAAACTCCCACATGTGTTGGAGCTAAATATGGCTTGATTGATAGAACCATTCTTTCATTTTCTTTGTCTTCTCTAAGTGAGTGCTCTAAAATTGTATAAAGACTCCTGTCAATTCCCATTGAAATTTCAAATACGTGAGGTAAGACTTTTTCATCATTATCCATAACTTCAAACTTTTCTTTACTTTTCTTTGCATGACTTGACAAATCATAATCAGATCTATAGTTACAAGCAACTAATTCTAACCAACCAATTGTTGTGTTTACCTCAAAATCAAATGCAACATCTGCATAGAATGCTTTTTCTTTTTCTCCAAGCTTTCTAAATCTACTTTTTTCCATATCAATTCCAGTCTTTTCATAAAATTCTGTTAACAGTCCAAGATAATATGCAACAAATTTGTTTGGAATTGTTCCACTATCTACTGCTTCTTTACAAGTCATCACTTGAATTTCATCTGAAATCTGAATTCGTAATTTTGTGTTTTCAATTTCTGAAAATTTTTCTAACTCATTTAACTTTCCTGGATTACAAAAAACCTCAATCTCTGCTTGATAAAACTCTCTTAATCTCAAAAGACTCTGTCTTGGAGCGATCTCATTTCTAAAACTTTTTCCAACTTGTGCTATTCCTAATGGGAGTTTTCCACGCATAGTTTTGAATAGTCTTGGAAAATCAACAAATATTGATTGACATGTCTCTGGTCTAAGATATGCTTCTTCATCCTCAGGACCAATTCCAACTCTAAACATCATATTGAATTTTTTTGCAGAATCAAATTCTCCTTTACACTTTGTACAAACAATATTTTTTTCTTGTATCATCTTATCAAAATCTTCTAAATCTGCACTTTCTGGAATTTCCACATTAGAAATCTCTGCAATTAATTTATCAGCTCTAAATGTTAATCCACATTTCTTACATTTTATGATGGGATCTGCAAAGTTACCAAGATGTCCAGATGCCTCAAAAACTGATTTTGACATGATTTGTGAACCATCAATCTCTAACATCCTGTCTCGACGTACTAACTCTCTTCTCCATAACTCAAGAAACTTGTTTTTTACACTAACACCGGTTGGGCCATATTCCCAAAAACCTGCTTGCGCATCTCCATAAACCTCACAACTTGGAAAATAAAACGCTCTTTCAAGTGCAAGTTTCATAACACTTTCGTAATTCATCTAAAATCCTAAAACAATCATGGAATAAATGCGTAATTACTCATGCAAGTGATTTTGCCTTTTTAATATTCTCAAAATGATCTCTAGTATCGTCAATTGGTGTTTCTAACACAATTGGAATCTTATTTTTGTTCATAATTTTCACAACCTCCCCCAATCCTTCATTTCCAATCTCTCCTAATCCAATGTGATTATGTCTGTCCAGATTGGAGTTTAGTTCTCCTTTAGAATCATTTAGATGTAAAATTTTCAAATTTTTTAGTCCGACTGTTTCATCAAACTCTTTCATTGTTTCTTTTACAGCCTTTTTTGTTCTCAAGTCATATCCTGCAACAAATGCATGACATGTGTCTAAACAAATACCAAATTTTTTTGCAGGTTTACATTTTGCAAAAATTTCTGCAAGCTGTTTGAAATCTGAACCAACAGAATTTTTCTGTCCTGCAGTATTTTCAAGTAAAATCATTACATCTGCCTTTGTTTCAGCAACTTTGTTTAACGCTTCTGTAAGTCTCTTGATTCCATTTTCTTCTCCTGAACCTTTGTGACTTCCAAGATGTGTTACTAGATATGGAATTCCTAATTTATCACATCTCTTCACCTCTTCAATCATAGACTTTATTGATTTTTCATACCCTTCATCTTCTGGTGTAGAAAGGTTTGGCAAGTATGGCATATGTGCACATGTTGCCATTCTGTCAATATCTGATGCTTCTAGTTTTTCTCGATACTTTTTTGCTTCATCTGAATCCAAATCTTTTGCAAACCAACTTCTTGGGCTTCTCGTAAAAACCTGAAATGCTGAACATCCTATTTCTAACGCATTGTCTACCCAACTATCCATAGTTCCTGATTTAGAAATATGTGCGCCGATCTGCATATTTCTTCTAAAATTTATTACAATTTAAACTAGAGATCTAGCAAAAATACTAATTTTATAATTGCAATTTTTAAACTAAGTTGGTGCATTACTGTTATGGTTAATCTTGGAAACGACGAAATTGTAAAATATCCATTTCTCACTGAAGCAGGAAAATATCTAAACGATAAAGGATTTTCATTAGAACAATTTGGTTCTGATCCAGATCTAAAAAAAATTGTTGATAATGCATTTGATAGAATAATTACTTCATCAGAAGGAAGAATCTTCAAATCTGATCCTTCATCTAATAACTCTGCACTTCCACTTGAAATTTTTTCATTTTTAATTGCAGTAATTTTACTAAAACTCTCTGGCATGAATACGCTAATCCGTAGATTCTCTTTAGCAGAAGCACGTCGTGCAGAAAAATTTCTAGAAAAAGACTTGATGAATCATCAAGATGCAACAAAGACTAAACTTTCCTTACAAATACTTCAAGAACTATTTTCTGTAACTGTAGAAAAAACTGATGAAACATTTACAATTTTAGTTAGTGACTATCTGAAACACTCTATTAATTTTCATGAACGTGAGTGGAAATTAATTAATCGAAGGGTTACAAATGGAAAAGTTCACCTCACACCACATGAAACTGTTAGATTAGTTAGAAAAGAGTTAGACAGACACATCTACACCAAAATTAATTCATCATCAACACCTGAAATGATCTCTGGTTTTGAAACATACGTTGACAAGCTAAAACAACTTGCAAAAAAATTCGAAGTAAAAACTGTGGAATCAAAAGAATTTCCTCCATGCATTAAACATGCAATTGAAGTTTTAGAAAAAGGAGAGAACCTACCTCACTCTGGAAGATTTATGCTTGCAACATTTTTGCTAAACAAAGGACAAACAGTTGAGCAAATTGCACCTCTATTCAAAAATGCACCTGATTATAATCCAAAAGTTACAATTTATCAACTAAATCAGCTTTCTGGAACATCTGGAACCACAGAATACAAATGTCCATCATGTGAAAAAGTAAAGAGTCAAGACCTTTGTTTTCCTGTTCCAGCATGTGATAATATCATCAATCCACTTCAATTTGGGAGAAAAAGAGTATGAATGCAAAAGATGTTACACTTCTAGAAGATACTTTCAAAAAATTTTACTTTGAACACTTTGATCTTTTACATGTACCCGAAGATCCTAATCAAAGAGAATTTGGTTACCAAAAATTTAACGGAGGAATGAACAGACATATCTCTCTCAAATCAGATAAAGAACTACATCTACTATTAATGCAAAACAAACCTTCTGATGTTTATTGTTCTAATGCACGATACATGTTTCCAAATCTCCCAATGTCTGAAAAAGATTGGCAAAATGCAGAATTAATTTTTGATATTGATGCAAAGGATCTAAGAAAAGAACATCCTAAAGATAACACACTAATCAAATGCTCTGACTGCAATGAGATTTCTCAACTTAATACATCGTGTCCAAACTGTCAATCTTCAAAACTTTCATTCATAACATTAACCTGCAATGACTGCATTAAATCAACTAAAGATGAAGTCATCAAACTAAATCAAATTCTTGTAGATGATTTAGGTATTAACGAAGAAACTATCAAAATATTCTTCTCTGGCAATGAAGGCTTTCACATCTATGTCCCAAATTCAGAATATGAAAATGTGGGTTCAAAAGAAAGAGCAGAAATTTCTGATTACATTATGTTTCGTGGAAGTATTCCTGAAACATTTGGATTTAGAAAATTTAACATGAACAAATCATCGCTTCCTAAATTTGATGATGATGGATGGAATGGACGACTTGCAAAGCATTTGTTTGGTACAAAATCAAACCGCCCAAAAATTTCTCAAGAAATTGTTTCAGGTGGTTATGCATTATTTCAAAAAAAATTAGAAGATTTTAGAGATTCAATTGGAATAAAGATTGATCCAAATGTTACACAAGACATACATCGAATTTTTAGATTACCAGGTTCTATCAACAGCAAGAGCGGTCTTACGAAAATTTTCGTAGAGGACTTGAAAAAATTTGATCCATACGTAGATGCATGTTTCATTGATGATGAAGAAATAGAAGTTGCAGCAAATTGCCCGATCGAGTTTTCATTAAAGAAGAAAAAGTTTGGACCATTTAACAACGAACAAGTGTCTGTTCCAAAGTTTGCTGCGGTCTATATGATGTGTAAAGGCATAGCATCAAGCGTATAATTGTAGATTTTTTGTAATTCTACCAATAAGGTATTAATTTAATGAAAATCGAGTTTATTTCAACTTGTATAGTGCAAAAAATGAAGATAGCAGTCAGCCTCCACCAGATGCTGGCAAATTTATCAAACTTGGTATTGTTGCAATAATTGGAATAATCATCTTTGCACTAGCCGGAAATCAGGCTGTAGTTTTGTCAATGAACGTGACAGAGTTTGCTGACGTTTTTACCAAACCATTGATGTTTTCACTCATTGGTGGTGTTTCACTTGCAAGTGTAGCTTTACTTCGAGTTAACGCCGCAAAAAGATCATCTATTTTCTGGTTTTTCATAAACACCGCCATTAACATGATGAACCGTGGTCCTCAAGATCAGGTTCAACAAACTGTTCCAAACTTTTCAGAATACAAACTATCTGGAGGACACTTTGCACTTTGGCAAATCACAAAGATTCTCCTCTTTGGCGCATTCTTTGCAAATCTAATGTTTGGATTTGGTTTACTGTATGTTGTAGAAGGAAATGATTTGGGTGTTGAAAACATCTCAACATTATTCACACTTCCATTTGTTACTCCACCAAATGATCCAACATTTGCAATGGATAATGTAACACCAATGATTCCTGCACTTCTAATTCTAATTCCACCAATAATTGGAGCTATTGGTCTTCGTTTAATCCTCTTTGTAGGTCTACATTACATTATCAAAGTTGTAACTTTGTATCTACATGATACCAAGGAAGGTAAACCAAGATATCTAAACTACATGGCAACAATTGAAGCAGTAATTGGTATAGGAATTATCTGGGCTGCCTTTAACATGTTCTTCACAGATACAATTGATTATAATACAAGATACGCAATAGGTGGAACCTTTGTTGTAGGATTTGCTCTTATTGCATTTTCAATCTTTGATAGAATGCGTGCACGTGTTCTCACTCACATGTTCAAACGTGATGTATACATTCGTGTTGCAGCAATAATTGCAATTGCATTAATTGTTGGCGTTGCAATGGGTGTAAACAACAGTGTAGCAGATGCAAAGAAAATTGAATATCTTGGACCATACACTGCACAACAAATTGGAGTAAACCGTTATCTTGCAGAACTTGATATGGTTAACGAAAATACACACGAAGTACAAATCACGTCTGTAAATCCAAACGTGATTGAGTCTTACATTGATCAAAATGAAGATGTATTAAGTAAAATTCGTGTTTGGGACTGGAATGCAGCATTTGCAAAACTCAAACCAGAAATTGGACTTATTCCTTATGTAGACTTTGAAGATAATGATATTCTTCGATTTGATGACAAACTTTACTGGACAGCATCAATGAAACCAATCTTACCATCATCTGTAAGTCTTGAAAACCAATGGTATAACGAACATCTTGTATACACACACGTCCCTGAAGGATTCCTTACATTGGAAGCAACAGAAGGAACAATTGTTGATAGTTCTGAACTATTCGAACAAAGAGCAATTTACTATGGTGAAGGTGGATTATTAGATGAAACCTGGTCTGGTTATCCAGTAAACAGAGTAGATAGTGCAGAACTTAATGGCGCAACGTATGACGGTGCTGGAGGTGTTGATGTACCACCACCACTCTCATGGATATTTGAACCAAACTTCATTCTCTCATATCCTGGTGAATCACTTCACATTATGAGATACAAAGATGTAAACGAAAGAATGCAGACACTTTATCCTTATTTCTTGTATAACATGTTTGGAAAAGAACTTGATTCTTATCCTGTTACAGATGGTAAGAACACCTACTGGCTTGTTCCATTAATTGTTGGATTTGATACAAGAGATGTTCCATATTCGGCAGGAAATCCATATTTGAGATTGGCAGGCTTTGCGCTTGTTGATACGTATGATGGTGATATCAGTTTAATCAAAAATGGAGATGACTTTTTCTCAAACATGTTGATGGCTCAATACGAAGATCAGATTATTGAAGCACCTGCATGGCTTGATGAACAAATTCGTTATCCAGAAGAACTATTCAGTTGGAAAACTGAAATGTACAACATTTACCACGTAGAAGATGTTGAGACATTCATTCAAGCAAATGAGTTTTATGAAATTCCTAGAGGATTGGATACATATTACATTCAAGCAAAGCCACCAGGATTTGAACAAACTGAATTTGTCGGCTTGTTATCTCTAGAACTTCGTGGTTCACAAGGACGTAACTTGGCAGGATACATGGTTGTAGAAAATGACATGAATAATCTTGGTAAGATGACTTTCTATGAAGTACCATTAGATTCTGAAACAAAACTATTAGGACCAACATCTGTTAGAGAAGCACTTGACCGTGACCCTGACTTTGCACAACTCAAAACTTTGTTGAGAAATCCTAGAATTGGTGATAACATTTTGTATCGTGTAGGTGATCAAGATACTTACTTTATTCCAGTATACACTGCAGGTGCAGGTGGCTCTGTAGCACAATTAGGTACAATTGCTGCAGTTGGTGCTGCATTCACAGGAGAATATTATGTTGGATTAGGTGAAACACAGGAAGAAGCCTTTGAAGCATATTTACAAAAACTATCTGGCGTTGTCACAACAAGTAAGGATGGTGAAACCATTGTACAACTAGACAAGGATGAGAGATTTGATAGAATAATGGAAATGATTGGTCAAAGTGGATTGGAGATAACAAAACCAACTGCAATACAATTCCCATTATCATTTGAGGAAGGTCAAATTGTATTCTTTAATGAATCAGATGGACCTGCAACTCAAGAAATGATAGATGACTTTGTAAGTAAATTTGCAGGTGGAACCTCTAGATTATTGATGTGGGAAGAAGACACTTCTCTCTACTTTGGAGTAGTTAACATTGTAGATGGAATTGCAGAAATTCACTACATCGAGATACAAATCGGAAAGAACTAGCGTGTTGCTTCTAGTTGATAATGGCTCTGTTTTTACAAAAGATATAGCCAACACTCTTTCAAATTCTGGAATAAACTTTGATCAAAAATCCTCTGATCAAATCAATCTTGATGATATCTCCAGATACGATTACTTCATTTTGTCAGGTCGACGTAACAATGACTCACAAATGAATGCAAAAAACTCTAAAATTATTCTGCACGCAGTAAATGAAAAAAAGAAACTTTTAGGAATTTGTTATGGTGCAGAAATCTTAGCTCTTGCTTTAGGTGGTACCATTCGTAAATCATCTGTGATACGAGGTGAACAAGAAATTACTTCTAATGATAATATTTTGTGTGAGGGAAAAAAAACTGTCTTTGAAAGTCATTCATACGAAATTGCCAAGCTTGGAAATTCTTTGGATTGTTTAGCAGAATCTGAAAACTGTAAAAATGAGATTGTAAAACATAAGGAACTTGCAATTTATGGTACACAATTTCATCCTGAGATGACTGCTGATGGTCAAAAAATGATAGCAAACTTTATGCAGGAATGAATGGCAGCATACTCATTGAAGGAATTAATCTTGCAGAGCGTCATGGACTTTCTAGTTTAATCTTACACTCGAGTATAAAAGAACTAAAACAAGTAATTGACATGGGAATTCCTCCAATCGTAATACTTCCTGGTTTACATGATGTTGTACAACATGCATCAATCATATCTGGCTATGATGACAATGAAAAAACAATTTTTCATTATGTTCCAGAACAAAAACCCTCCGAAGAAGGAATTCAAGTTGGTGTTATACCTGAAAAAAGATTTGAAAAACTCTGGTCTGAAGATGGATGTTTAATGGTTCTGTTAGGCCCAACTGATATCATCTCCTCACTGAAATCTGATGAAAATAAAACAAAATCAAACAGACTTTGCTTTGAATCTGAAAGACTCAGCCTCCAAAAACAAACCCAAGAAACAATCAATTCACTCAAAAAAGCGGTAGAATTGAATCCTGATAATTCCACTGCATTGTGTCTTTTAGGCGGTGTTCTAAATGAACAGAGTAATCCTGATTGTGTATCATATTATGAGAAAAGTCTTGAAAAGAACAAAAACTGTTACTTGGCTTATCGTGGTTTGGGAAACTTTTATCTCAAAAATCAACAGTTTGACAAATCAGAAAAAAATTACACACATGCAATTGAAATTAATGATAATAGATTTGGTCCTATCTACAAGAACCGTGGTTATGTTAGACAACAACAAAATAAGATGAATGAAGCAAAAGAAGACTATCAAAGTTACATCAAATTTACACCTAATGCAAAAGATCGTGGAATGATTTTCTTTACAGGCGTCCTAGGATGTTCTACTACTAGCAGTTGCTCTTCTTCTTCCATCTGAATCATGGCTTGTTGAAATAACTCAATTAGATGTTGGCAGTTTGATGATTTGCCTTTTGAGTATTCAGAAAAGGTTTCTGCAATTTCATTATAGCTCATATTCATGCTCTATCCTAATTTTATTTAAAATCTTACAATCTACGTTCGATCAGTATTATATACCTTAGATAATTATGTGATCTATGCTTGATGCAAGATGTCCTGAATGTGAAAACGTAGCAAAAGTAAATGATGATCTCACAAAAGTGACATGCCCACACTGTAAATTTGAGAAATCATATGATGAATATTTGGAAATTATGAAAGATCAAGCAATTAACATGTCAACAGATTACATTCCAGATAGACCTGGATTCTAATTTACCAAACTGAACCTTTGTCTGAACAATCCATATGCGATCCGCATCTAGGACAGATTAAATGGCAAGCCTGAACGTCAAGCATCTTCTCACCACATCTTGGACACTCGACCTCTTCTTCCATGCTTATACTCAAGATAAAAATGAATTAAAGATTTTTGCAAAGTAAATTTGTCCAAAGGTTAATTAGTAGTTTACAAATTTTTGAGATCGCAATGGCTAATTTCAAACTGACAATTTCAGATGTTAAAGGTAAATCCATTACCAAGGAACTCAAAGAAGGAGATGCAAATCCACTAATGGGTCTTGTAATCGGTGCTGAAACTGATGCTGCAATTGTAGGATTAGCAGGAAAATTGAAAATTACAGGTGGAAGTGACAAATCTGGTGTTCCAATGAGAGGAGATCTTCATGGAATGGCACGAAAAAGAGTTTTACTTTCAAAAGGTGTTGGTTTACAAGATACCGAACATGGA
>LUPB01000078.1:0-1710 GCA_001627235.1 Nitrosopelagicus sp. REDSEA-S31_B2
GGATGACTCTGAAGAATTTATTGAATTAATTACCAAACGTAATGCTACTCCAATCACACTGCCTACAATAGAACTTGTCAGTAAAGGTGAAAAAATTGTAGATGATTTTCTAAATTCAATAAAAACTGAAAATCCTGACTACTCTGTATTCATGAGTTCTAAAGCTGTTAAACTATTAATTGAAAGTTCTAAAAAAGCTTCAAAATTTGATGAACTACGACTTGCAATTACTAACACAATTGTAATTGCAGTTGGTCCAAAGACAAAAGAGGCTCTTGAAGAAGAAAATATCAAAGTCTCACACATGCCTGATAGATATTCTTCAGTTGGTGTTGGAGAAGTCTTTACAAAACTAAACGCGGTTGGAAAAAAAGTAATTGTTCCTCGAAGTGGTGCTTCAACACCATTTCTAAAAGATCTTCTTGAAAAAATCGGTCTTGAAATTATTGAATTATACCTTTATGATGTATGTGCATTTAGAGATACAACTCAATGGAATGAATTCCGAACACTATTCTCACAAAACTCTGTTGACGGAATAATTTTCACTAGTGCCTCTTCTGTTCGTGCATTTTTTGAAATAATGGAAAAAGACTTTGAACGTTCTAAACTATTGGAACATCTACATAATCTCAAAGTAGTAGCTATTGGGCCATTCACTGCTGATGAATTGAAGAAATTCGATGTTCAGAACATTATTGCTAATGTACACACTGTAGCAGGTTCTGTAGATCTCATTGCAAATGAGCTTTCATTAGCTTAACCTATTTAGCCTAGCCTAAATTTCCTCGACTTTTTATAATAACAATGTTGTATTTTGTTTATGGCAACAGAAAATCTTGACATGGATTATACAAAATATGATTTCAAAGATTCTACTGAAATGTATGTTCATTTGAGCAAGAAAGGTCTCTCAAAAGAAACTGTCATCGGAATTAGTAAGATGAAAGATGAACCACAGTGGATGCTTGATTTTAGATTAAGATCGTATGAAGCCTTTATGAAAAAACCAATGCCAAAATGGGGTCCAGATCTTGGAAAAATAGATTTTCAAAATATTTACTATTATGCTAAAGCTTCTGAAAAAACTGAGAAAAATTGGGATGATGTTCCTGAAGATGTAAAAAATACATTTGATAAACTAGGTATTCCTGAAGCAGAAAAAAAATTCCTTGCAGGAGTTGGTGCACAGTATGAATCTGAAGTTGTTTATCATAATCTTAGAGAAGATTTAGCAAAACAAGGTGTATTGTTTTTAGACACTGACAGTGCACTAAAAGAACAACCTGAAATTTTCAAAAAATACTTTGGAAAAATGATTCCACCTGAAGACAACAAATTTGCTGCACTAAACAGTGCAGTTTGGAGTGGAGGCTCATTCATCTACATCCCACCAGGAGTTAAAGTTGACATGCCATTACAAGCATACTTTAGAATTAATGCAGAAAATATTGGTCAATTTGAAAGAACACTAATCATTGCTGATGAAGGTTCAGAAGTACATTATATCGAAGGATGTACTGCACCTGTATATTCATCAGAATCACTTCACTCTGCAGTAGTAGAACTTGTTGCACATAAAGATGCAAAATTACGTTACACAACAATCCAAAACTGGAGTAACGACGTATACAATCTTGTTACAAAACGTGCTTATGCATATGATGGCGCAACTGTTGAATGGATTGATGGAAACATTGGAAGTAAAAT
>LUPB01000078.1:1748-4396 GCA_001627235.1 Nitrosopelagicus sp. REDSEA-S31_B2
CGTTCTGATGGTCGTTCAACATATCGTGGATTACTTAATGTTGCAAAAGGTGCAACAAATGTAAAATCTACTGTAAGATGTGATGCACTACTACTTGATGAAACATCCAAAACTGATACTTACCCATACATGAAAATTAATCAAGAAGACGCAACAATCACTCATGAAGCTACTGTAGGAAAGATAGGTGATGAACAAATCTTCTATCTAATGACTCGTGGATTTTCTGAAGAAGAAGCATTAACATTAATTGTTAATGGTTTCATGGAGCCATTTACAAAAGAACTTCCAATGGAATATGCAGTAGAACTAAACCGACTCATTAAACTTGAGATGGATAATTCTGTAGGTTAGAAAAATCAGTATAAATCATGGAACAAATTGCACTATCCTCAATTCAAGATTCTTTAATAGAAGAGATATCTTCTTCAAAAAATGAACCTGAATGGTTAAAAAAATACAGAAAAAATTCACTAAGCATCTATGAAGGATTACCTGTAGAAGTCTCTCCATTATACAACAAATACACTGATGCAAAAAGAATGGATCCTTCCAAAGTATCTTTATCAACAAACTCTGATTCAAAAATCCCAGATTTTCTCTCAAGAAGAATTGATGAGATGAAAAATGAAAATAACATTATCCAAATTGGTTCAAATATCGCATCTGTAAGTATCTCTGATGAATTGAAATCTAAGGGTGTTATTGTCTCTTCAATTGATGATGCATTAAAAAATAATCAAGACATCATTCAAAGTGCAATAGAATCGTCAAACTCAAACGAAGACAAATTCACAGCTTTGAATAATGCTGCATTTAATTCTGGAATTTTTGTTTATATTCCAAAAAACCAAATCATTGATGAACAAATTCATCTTCTCTCATGTTTATCTGAAGATGGTATCTCTACAATATCTCGAAATGTTATAGTTGTTGAAGATAATGCTAAAGCAAACATTGTTCAAGAATTGTATTCTCCTGCTAATGAACAACAAGCATATCTTGAATTACTGAACACAACGGTTGGTGCAAATAGTCATCTAGATGTTACAACACTACAAATGATGGATCAATCTTCAATCAACTTCTCAACTAGAAATTCACAAATTGCACAAGACTCAAAAATTAACTGGTATCTTGGTCTCTTTGGCGCAATGTTATCTCGATATAGAATTGATTATCATCTAAATGGAACAGGTGCACAAACAAATGATTCTGAAGTAGTATTTGGTAATAATGACCAATCATTTGATCTAAACACTGTAGTTAATCACAATGCAGAATCTACTGAAGGACGAGTTGTTGAGAAATCAATTCTGAAAAACAAATCTAAATCATTGTTTAAAGGAATGATCAAAATTAATGAAAATGCTGCTCATTCCAACTCATTTTTGTCTGGACGTTCAATATTATTAGATAAAGATGCAAAATCTGATGCAATTCCTGGACTAGAAATTCTTACAAATGATGTTAAAGCAACACACTCTGCTTCTGTAGCACAAATGGATGAAGAACAAATCTTCTATCTAGGAACTCGTTGCCTAAGTAGAGCAGAATCTGAGAGAATTATTGTAGAAGGTTTCTTAGAACCAATGTCTCGTTCAATGTCTACTCAAATTCGTGCATGGATTGCATATCTCATCGAATCAAAATGGGAAGGAAAGGAATTATCAATTAACAACGATGAACAACTCAAAGCAATTGTTGAAGTTGAAGAAACAAGATATAATGAAAATGCTGAAATCGAACAGCATTACAAATACAGGTGATTAAATGCAATCTACAATTGATTCATTTGAAGACTTAAGAAAAGATTTTCCCGTTTTAAACAGACGTGTTAGAGAAGATAAAAAATTAGTTTACTTTGATAACGCTGCTACCACTCAAAAACCAAATCAAGTAATTGATGCAATCACAGATTATTATAGAAATCATAACTCAAATATTCATCGTGCTGTTCATGCTTTGGCAGAAGAATCTACTGAGGCCTTTGAAGAAACTCGAGATATTGTTGCTAAATTCCTAAATATTGAAGATTCTAGAGAAATTGTTTTTGTTAGAGGAACTACTGAAGCAATCAACCTTGTTGCATATGCATGGGGTCGTGATAATGTAAAAGAAGGAGACATTATCGTTACCACCGAATACGAACATCACTCAAACATCGTACCATGGCAATTACTCACACAAGAAAAGAAGGCACAATTAAAGTACATTGACATAAATGAGAATGGAGAATTAAAAACTGAGCAACTAGATGAATATTTGGCAACTCGAAAAGTAAAACTTGTCACATTTAGCCATATGTCAAATGTCTTAGGAACCATCTCTCCTGTAAAAGAAATTATTTCTAAATGTAAAAACGCTGGAGTCTTAACTCTAGTTGATGGTGCTCAATCAGTACCTCACATGAAAGTAAATCTCAATGAAATGGGGTGTGACTTTTTTGCATTCTCTGGTCATAAGATGCTAGGTCCTACAGGTGTTGGTGTACTATGGGCTAGAAAAGAAATTCTTGAAAAAATGAGTCCGTTTCTTGGTGGAGGCGATATGATCCGTGAAGTTCACAAATATGAGACTACCTGGAACGATCTTCCTTACAAATTTGAGGCTGGAACTCCAAACATTGCAGATGTCATTGGTTTTGC
>LUPB01000079.1 GCA_001627235.1 Nitrosopelagicus sp. REDSEA-S31_B2
CATCTATACTATGACGTATTTGTTTTTCTTCAGAATCAAAATTTGACAATTCAGATTGTGTACTTTGGTACATTTTATAATCAGAAGAGTTTTTGATAGTATCAATAATTTTTTTAAATTCAGTGATTTTTCCTTTCTTTTCATCAAGGGATTTACGTAATTCATTCATACGTGCTTCTTGTTTCGATATTTTTTCTAGTGTTTTTGTTCTAGAATTGATCAGTTCTAGTATTTTTTCTGTATTTTCTTCGGTTTGAGAAAGATTGCCAATCAGACTATCAATCTCTTTTAGATCGTCAGTCAGAGTGACAAAATCATCAGTGAATTTTTTTGCATATTTTTTTGCTAGAATGTGAATTAATCGAGAATGTTTACCTAACATATCACCGATTTTGTTTATCCCAGTAGAAAATACTTTTTTGAATCTAATTGCATCTTCTGCTGAATTGATTTCTGGGAAAGGTTTTGCAAATTCTCTTTTAATTACAGCAATAACCTCTTTTTTTCCTCGATTTACCATAATTTGAAAATGAGGGTCAAGATCATCAGAATTTAAATCGTCTTTTTCTAACTCATTTGCAATTTTTAGTGTTAGTTCTCTTTTAGGGTCAAGTTGATTTCGATGGGATTTAATTTCTGCAACAAGTGTTTTTTTTCTCAAAGTTACAAGATCATCTAGAACTTTTGGAATTTCATTTAACGTGATTGATTGTGATGTAGGTTGAACAGGTTCAAAATGTTCCTCAACTTCAACTTGCTTCTTCTTTTTACCCCAACCAAAAACCATAATCTGTTGATGAATGGTTGAATTATATAAATTTGAGAAGTGTTGTGAAATAATATGAATTCAGGTTCAGTAAAAAAATCAGTTACAATAGATGCTGATTTAGAAAAAGTATGGACTAAAATCAGCAAGATTACAAAATTAGATTGGTTAAATGGACAAAAATCAACAAAATATCTTAGTGAAAAGAAGTCAGGCGTTGGATCTAAAAGATTAATTTCATTTGAAGATGGTTCAGACGTTGAAGAACACATAGTAGGGTGGAAACCTAAAGAATACTTTTCATATATTGCCATATCTGGTCTTCCTCTAAATGCATATCATGCTACAATTTCAGTTCAAAAATCTAACAAAAATACCAAAGTCACATGGGAATCATATTTTGCATCAGATAATACAAAAAAGGAATTCGACGAATTTATTGAATTTTTATCAAATTTTTATGCTCAATCATTGAAAAATCTGAAAAGCGAGTTATCTTAGAATTTCTGAACAAGACGAGTTTTTGTAGAAAGTGCAATTACTGCAACAATTGATACTACAAGTACTAATGATGCAACCACACCGAATTCAGGTACAACTTGGAAAGTGGATGTTTGACCAATTGGACCATAAACACCTAAGATAGATTCTTCAGTTAATGAACCCACAAAATGTCCAATTCCCTGGAACGTGACATCAATATCAACAGGATGTGTTTTTGGATCAAATTCCAAGGCATCTGTTGTGTGAACAGGATACTTGAATAGATGACGATGTGCACCGTTATCTGCAAGAATTACTTTGCCATTCTGGGATGCAATAATATCATAATTGACATGATTTATCACAAATCCATCAGACTCTAAAAATTCAACTTCGATTGTTAATGGAGAACCCTTTTCAGCGTCATTTGTTACTATGTTTGCAAATACTTCACTTACTGCACCAGGTTCTTTTTGTGAAATTTCCGGTGTCATATCGCCATAAATCATAGATACAGTGTCATCAATAGTAGTTCCAGATTTTTCAGTAGTTTCAAAAGCGTCTTCTCCTTGAGGTAAGATTTCTAATTGACCTACCATCCATGGATGGACCATACAAAAGTAATCAAAAGTTCCCGGATTGGTTGCAATAAATACAAAGTCTACACCAGGTTGTTGTAAACCACTATCCCAGATACCATTTGGTCCACTAGCGGGAGTTCCACTAGTAGATGTATGTGGGGCATCATCACCGTTGAGAAATATTATTTTATCACCAACATGAGCAGTGGAAACTGCTGGAATGAAGCAGAGATTGGTTAGTTCACAACCAGGCTCTGAAGAACCACGGCCATTCTCAATTTTAATTTCTTCAGCAAATGCACCATCAAATGTAAATCCGCTAATTGCTAAAGATATTGAAAGAACAATTAAGCCTATTCCAAATTTTCTCATGATTTAATGATGCTAATTGAGTATAAAACTAATGCTAATTTGACAGACTGGTGCTAAAAATTATCTCTGGAGGCGCATTACCTTCTTCATGAATCTCAGTTTTCATTTTCACAATAGTGTCATCGTACATAATTTCTAATGTTACAGGGGTTGTCTTCCAACCATATTTTGGGATTTTTTCAATAGGAACAGTTTTAGAAAATTCCGAATTAACTATTTCAAATTCCTTATGATATGTGGTCTCCATGCCTAAGATTTCCAAAATTGCAAATGAGGATTTTCCAGTGGTATCTGAAAATGTGATCATAATGGAATTTTGATCTTTGATATACACAGCATCAAAAGTAAAATGGCTAAAATCGGATTCATCTTCAGAAGAGGGATTAAGAAGTATCACCAAACTAACTGCAATAGTTGCTATCAATATGAGTATGAAGTTCTTGGGAGAAATCAATTATGAAAACTCTTTTTTGATTGAGTTCTGGAATTTGGTGGAAACACGAACGCGTTCCATAGTTTGTTCAAGTGTCATCTCAGTACCTCTTAGAGGATTTGCTTTGAAGAATTGGCGTATTTCTTTTTCTTGTTTTGCATCGATAACCTGACCAATACTTGCGACCACCCTATTTAGTAGAGGATTTCCAATTCCTGCCTTTTTAATAATTTTTTTCCAGTTCTTTTTTAGCCAGCCCCATAAGAAATCTTTTCCATGTATATTTGCGGCTATTCTCATTATCGGCATTTGAATATTTTGAGAGCGAACATCAGGACCCAATGTAAACTCGAGTGTTTTGAGTAACAGATTCTTTTGTTGGAAATTACACATTGCGGCTAAAAAGCGAAGTTTTTCTTCTTGAGATTTTGCCTTTTTGTATAATGTTAAAAATTTCTTATATGTTGATTCATTACCTTGCCATGCCACTAAAACAAATACAGTTTCTTGTAGGTCAGCAGAAAGACTGTTTGGGTTTTTGAGAAATTTATCAAATCTTTTCTTAGATTCTTCAAGAATTTCCTGGTCTCCTAATTTTCCCAATCCGGAAATTGCAAAACTTCTCAATAAAGCATTAGTATGAGGTTCACCTTTTTTTGAATCCCAGCCTAGGCGTTCAAAAATAGTTCTTAGGAAATTAATTGCATATTGCTTTATCTCATCAGAGAATTTTTCCTTATGAGTTAACGAGTATAACGAATAGAGATGCTGACCAAGATTTAGAGAAGAAATGTAGTTATCCTCATCAAAATACGCGTTTGTAAAATCAAGATAATCTTGTAATTTCTTTTTTCCAGTCACACATTGAGAATAATAGTCATTTTGAATACTCCAACGGTCCACATAGTTTAGAATTTTTTCATCTATGAGAAGAGAGAGATTATCTAAAGTTTCAGAATCATAATCCATTCTGTAAAAGCCGGTTCGTCCAGAATTTATTATGAAATTACGATCTTTGTTTTTTAGTTTTAAGGAACCAGATTTTTTTTCTAAAATATGAGATGTTGAAACATTTCCTTCATCTACAATAAGAGGTATTTTCCAAATTCCTTTTTGACTTGACTTTGTTTCTTCAAGCAAATACCTACTTTGTTTTAATGAGAGTTCTTGGCCTTTTCTTTTAACACTTAAGATTGGAAACCCAACTTGGTTAATCCAGGTTTTCATCATTTTATCAATTGGTTTTTTTGCCACTTCCCCAATTGATTTCCACAAATCTTTTCCTTCTGCATTAGAGTATTCGTGTTTTTTTAGATACTTTTGTAATCCCTTTTGGAAATTTTTTTCAGTAACAAAATGTTCAAGCATGCGAAGTATACATCCACCTTTATCATATGATATAGAATCAAAAATTTCTCTAATTTCAGAAGGATGATTTACCTTTACATCTATAGGATGAGATGTTTTTAGTGCATCAAGTGACATGGCAGTATTCATTGCATCCTCAAGGAATTGGTCCCACAAATCCCACTCGGGATAGAATTTATCAACGATTTTAGTTGCCATGAAAGTTGCAAAACTTTCGTTTAACCACAAATCATTCCACCATTTCATAGTGACGAGATTACCAAACCATTGATGTGCCAACTCATGAGAGATAACCTCAGCTATGAATTGTTTGGTTCGCGTAGAAGATGTTTTTGGATCATATAACAGGATTGTTTCACGGAATGTTATTGCACCCCAGTTTTCCATTGCACCTGCAGCAAAATCTGGAATTGCTAACATGTCAAGTTTTGGTAAAGGGTACTTTATTCCAAAGTATTTTTCATATTCACCTAGAAATTTCTTGGTTAATTCAAGTGATAATTTTGCTTTGCTTTTGTTTCCTTTTGTGGTTAATACACGAATTTGGATATTGCGTAATTTGTCCTCAATGTATTCAAATTCCCCTACACCTAGATAGAGAAGATATGTAGACATGATTGGAGTACGTTCAAATTCATAGATTATTTTGGAACCAAAATTTTGTTTTTTCTTTATAGGCATGTTAGATACAGCCATGTGTTTTTTCTCAACAAGAAGAGATACATCAAATGTGGCCTTAGTTGCAGGCTCATCCCAACATGGAAATGCCCTTCTTGCATCAGCTGCCTCAAATTGAGTTGTTGCCAGATACTTTGTTTTACCAGTTGCATCAGTATACTTACTTCTGTAAAAGCCCAATAATCTATCATTAAGGATTCCAGTGTATTCAATGCATAATTTGATTTTTCCAGAAACCTTAGATTTTGTAGATATAGAAAGAGTTTCTTTTTTTGCATCTAGTTTGAATGTAGTATCAATTGTTTTACTTTTTGATATGATGTAACATTTCTGGATTTTAATTTCAGCACAATTTAAGACAAATTTGTTTGATGAGGATGTTTTGAAAGATAATATTTCAATACCCTTGAAAGTAAAATCCGAAAATATTGGCTCAAACTGTATATCATAATTAATTTCAGATATTCCCATTAAAATACAGAATAAATTGGCTTATCTAAAGATTAAGATTCGATTTCAGGTAAGGTTCCTAGGTTGTCACCATCGACTTTATTATTGTCAGTTCTAATGTGAGTCTCTCCATCTAGAACATATGTATTGATGATTTCGCCAGGTTCCCAATCAGTTTCATTTTTTTTGTAAATTGTGAGATATGTCTTCCCTTTTTTGATATGAGAGGCAAGGGTTTTCTTATCAATGATTTCTGGTTTTCCAAATTCATTACCAAAATCCTCATGTACCTGTACATGAGATATGTTTGCAAGACCAGATCCTTTTTTCATTCCACTAACTACAAAGTCAGCCCATTTACTCATGATGAAAATAGTCATTATACAATTATTAAATCATGCCAAATAATTTTGGAGAATTAGACTATCCGAAAACTTCAGAAGCGTATTCTCGTGCTTTTTTAACTGTCAGACCAGTAGATTTTCTTAATTCCTGAACAGTTTTTGTTTTGGTCCATCCTTCATCAACGGCGGTTTTTAGAGTACTAATGATTAATTCATTTTCAGAATCCTCATCAGAAGATTCATCGTCATCAGTTTCTTCCAATTGTTTGCGTAATTCATTTAATTCATTTTGAATCTCAGTTGCAAGATCAGGTTCAGGAGAAGATGCTTCTGCCTCCTCACGTTCAAGCTGTTCTTTGGCAGCTTTTGCTTCTTCTAATTCACGTTGTAATTGTTCTTGAGCAGCTTTTGCTTCAGCAGCTGCTTTTTCTTCTGCTTCACGTTTTGCTCTTTCTTCAGCCTCAATTCTAGCTCGTTCTTCTGCCTCCTCACGTTCAAGCTGTTCTTTGGCAGCTTTTGCCTCTTTTAATTCACGTTGTAATTGTTCTTGAGCAGCTTTTGCTTCAGCATCTTTTCGTTCTTGTTCAATTTGTTCCAATTTTTCTTTTGCAAGTTTTATTTCTTCAACTTCCTTACGTAGTTGTTCTTGAGCAGCTTTGGCCGCATCAATTTCTTGTTGAAGTTTATCACGGATAGTTTGAGCCTCAGCTTCAGCCTGCCTTTTTGCTTCAGCAATAGCTTGAGCCTTGATTTCAGCAATTTCTTTTTCATGTGCTTCATGTTCTTTTCTTTCAGCTTCTTCTCTAGCAGCTTTAGCATCTGCCAGTTCTTTTTCAAGTTCTAATTTTCTTGCTTGTTCTTCTTCAGCAGCTTTGGCTTTTTCTATTTCAGCCATTCTTTCTTGTTCTTCAGCTTCTGCTTTTTCAGGAGACCATCCTTTTGGTAATGATTTTTGAGAACGTGCTTGTTGTGCTTCTTGTGCCAATTGTTCTCGTTTTTTATTCTCATCAATTGTACTTGATGCCTTGCTTACAGTTGTTGGTTCAGGTTGTGGTTCAGGTTGTGGTTCAGGTTGTGGTTCAGGTTCGGGTCGAGGTGCAACACGTCTCTTCCTGATGAAATTTCTAGTATCATCTGCAATTTGGGAAGATTCATCTTTTGTTGAATTTTTACGTTTGAACATTCCAGAAATACGACTTTCTACAGATTTTTTATTTTCAGATTGTGGCTCAGGCTCTGGTTGTGGCTCAGGCTCTGGTTGTGGCTCAGGCTCTGGTTGTGGCTCAGGCTCTGGTTTAGATTTTGATAATAATTCATCATAATTTTTTCCAGATGCTTTTTCAAGTTCTAATCTTCTAGCGATTCGTGCTTCATGAAGTGCATCTTCATTTTGTTGTAATTCTTCTTTTAATTTTTTATTTTGTAAATTTGTTTTTTCTATCTCTTCAAGATATTTTTTTTCATAATCTGCAAATTCTTTATCTCTAGTTTCTTTTTGATGTAATTTTTCTTTCATCTTTTCAACTTCACTTTTTATGATTTCTTTTTCATCATTTGCAGCTTTTTCGGCAGACCAACCTTTTGGTAATGATTTTTGAGAACGTGCAGCTTCTGCAGATTTTGCAAGTATTTCACGTCGTGAATCTTCATATTCATAATCACCTGAATTATCATTGACTTTTGGAGCATCTGAAACTTCTGGTTCGGGTTCGGGTTCGGGTTCGGGTTCTGGTTCAGGTTGTGGTGTAGGTGGTGGTAGAATTACTTTAGGTTCTTCCTTTTCTATTTCTGTAAATACAATTTCAAGTTCATCGACAGATGGAAGATTCCCAAGATTATCACCATCCACTTTGTTATCATCAGTTCTAATGTGGGCTTCGCCATCTTTGACATATGTTCTGATGTTTTCACCAGGAGCCCAGTCATTTTCATTTTTTTTAAAAACCGTAATGAATGTAATACCTCTTTGAATTTTTGAAGATAGTTGATATTTGTCAATTAATTGTGGAGGGCCAAATCCATTTTCCAAATCTTCATGAATTTGTACATGAGATATGTTTGCAAGACCAGATCCTTTCTGTATTGCGCTAACTACAAAATCTGCCCACTTCGCCATTTGTAGTGATATTCGTCATGTACAATATACGCTTTTTCTAGAAAATTAAAGCAAAAATTACAAATTCATTAAAATATTCTACCTGCATAAATTACACAATGAGCGACATACGTTTTGTGATGATCGGAGTGGGAGTCTTATCTATAGGATTCATAGTTATGGCACTATTTGGAACACAATATCAAGACATTACAATTCAAACAAAAGAATTTTCAGAGTGTTATGATTATACTGATGAAAATTTGCCAGTAAAGATTGACTGCGAAAAACAACTACAAGATAGGAATTTGATGTTTGCAGGAGTTTTTGGTATTTTGATTGCAGGAGGATTAGCATTGTTAAAAGGAATTAGAGGAAAATGGGATAATGAGGTTAAACCTGAAGAAATGGTAGGTCCTGGCGGAGATAAAAAGACCTCAGATGAAGATAAAGACGATTCTTAAAGAAAACTATCTAGAGATTCAGTAGGATTTAATTCACCAGATTCAATCTTTTTTGAAAGTTTGTCGCCCATCTGTTTTGCAGATTTCATTTTTCGCTGACCAATCCAATAATATGCTTCATCGATTGTATCTTTTGCAATTAATACAAGTAAACGTCCTGCAGCTTTTCTACCAGTTCTTCCCTTTCGTTGAATAAATCGTATAGAACTTGGAACATTATCATAAAAAATTACCAGATTTACTTCAGAAATATCAAGTCCTTCTTCACCTACACGTGTTGCAACCAATACTTTCGTATCCCCATCTCGAAATCGTTGGACAGTTTCAATCTGTTTTTGTTGTTTTAATCCAGTATCTCCTGCTTTTCCAATCAGAATTTCAGAATTAATTCCCATTTTCTTTAGTGTGTCATTAATAACATTAACAGAATCCCGATAGCTTGTGAAAATTAAGACTTTATCTTTTACAGATGCAATGACGTCTTGTAGCTTTGGAAGTTTTGAATGTTCAATGCCCTGAGATTTTGCATAGTTTGCTAATTCAACGGCTCTCATAAAATTAGGATCTTTTTCAAAAAGGTCTTTGATTCCAGCGCCTTTTTTTGCTTTGGTTCTATCACAGAACTTTAGAAAGGAGGTAACGCCATGAGCTTCAAATATGTTTAGTGCATATGTGATTCTAATTGCAGTGAACAAGGGTTTTGCTGAAATACGATTTTGTGTTAAAACGTATTGCCTAATTCGGAGTAAAGCAGACAAGGATTGGTTTTGACCAATTTGTATTCCATTTTTTCGAAGTGTTTTGTAACGTTCATCAAGTGCAAGTTGTAGACATTTTTGTATGGCTTTCATTTCAGGTGGAAGATCAACCATAATCCATTCGGTATCAGTTTTTTGGATATAGGGTTGAACATCAGGACTCTCATCAGTTCGTTGTAAGATGTTTTGTATTCCCAAAGAAGTGATAATTTCAGTAGCTTTTACCTTCTCACTTGGCAAGGTTGCAGTCATCCCAAGGATTAGGGCCTTATCTTTGAAATGGTGTGCAATTGCAGTATACGCATAATCTCCAACTGCCCTATGAGCTTCATCAAATATCACAAGGCTGAATTGCTCAGTGTCAATCATGTTTCGCTCTAAATCATTACGGGTTATTTCAGGAGTGGCACAAATGACGCTATTTATCCATGATTTTTTTCGTTTGTTGATCAAATCTTCACCTGTAACAATTCCAATATCATCTAAAAGTAGATTTTCTTTAAGAAAATCATAATGCTGGTTTACAAGTACTCGAGTGGGTGCCAAAAATAGGACTCCCCCTTTATTCTGAGAGAGTACATGAGCCATGATTTGCAATGCGATTGTAGTTTTACCAAGACCCGTAGGAAGTACTACCAGAGAGTTTTCATGTTTTGCATCATCAGAAAGATTTGTTTGATAATCACGCAATTCAATAGAGTTTGGTTTAATCAGTTTGTGTTCAAAAAAATCTGATCCCATAAAGTGAGATCAGTTTTACTTGTCATTTAATATTTCCAATTTATTAGATACAACCCAATGGTTTATCAAAAAAGATAGAATTTATGCAATGACATTATAAGATGCCAGATCAAAGAATTTTCATGGTTGAGAATTTTGAGAGGCCAAATTGGGACGAATATTTCATGTTACAAGCAAAGCTTGCATCATTAAGATCTAATTGCATAACAAGAAGCGTAGGTGCAGTAATAGTAAGAGATCATAGACAATTAGCCACAGGATATAATGGAACACCACCAGGGATAAAAAATTGTTTTGAAGGTGGATGTCAAAGATGTAGCGACAGAATGGAAGGGAAGGTAAAATCAGGAGAAGGATTAGGAAGATGTCTTTGTAATCATGCAGAAGCCAATGCCATAATGCATTGCGCAATTTTGGGAATAGAAGCAGGGGTTAAAGGAGCAGTATTGTATTCCACGTTTGTTCCATGTTTAGAGTGTTCAAAAATGGCAATCACACTTGGGATTAAAAAATTTGTGTGTCTAGATGAATATCCTGAGACAGATTATGATTTAATTAAAGAAGCAGGAGTTGAGATTGAAATCTTAAACAAAGATAAAATTGAAAAGTGGGCTAGCAAAATGATTGAGCCTAAAGAATAGACATGGAAGCAGTTGAAAACGTTAAACAAGAAGAAGTAGCTAATATTCCAAATTCACTATTAATTTCTGCAGCATATCTTGGAAAAACCAAGAAAGTTAGCCTCAAATTCTATAATCCAGAATCTGAAAAGATCTACATATGGGAAGATAAAACTGGGCATCAACCATATTGTTTTTCAAAAATGGCTCCAGAGGATTTAGAATTTTTATCAGAACGAGATGACGTTATAGAAATTAAAACTGTCAAAAAAATTGACACATTAAAAGACAAAGAAATTCCAATTTCAAAGATTATTGTGACAGACCCATTGGCAATAGGAGGCACACAAACAACACAAAGTATAAGAAATGTGGTAGAATCGTGGGAATCAGATATCAAATATTATGAAAACTATCTTTACGACAATTCACTAATCATTGGAAAATACTATAAAATTGAAAATGATAAGATAATTCCTCATGACTTTGAGATGTCTGATGAAACAAATCTTGCAATGAAGAGTATGCTTTTTGATAAATTAGCTAATACAGGAATGACAGATACAAAACAGTTTCAAGAAGAAGTATCAAACTGGGCAGAACTTCTAAACCAACCTGTGCCAAAAATTCGAAGAATGAGTCTAGACATAGAAGTAGAAACAGATGGAATGAGATTACCAGACGTGAAAATTGCGGACAAAAAAGTAACAGCTATAGGATTTGAAGCAAGTGACGGTATGAGAAGGGTTTTCGTCTTAAAAAGAGATGGAATTGAAGAAGGAGTAAACGACTTGGAAAAAAATATCGAAGTAGTGTTTTATGAAAAAGATCAGGAAAAAAAGCTAATTGAAGATGCATTTGGGTTGGTAAAAAAATATCCAGTATTAATCACATACAACGGAGATGGTTTTGATTTACCATATTTGTATAATCGTGCAAAAAGATTAGGGATTTCAGAAGATGTAAATCCATTATACATGATGAAAGATTCTGCAACATTGACTAAAGGAGTTCATTTAGATTTGTACAGGACGTTTTCAAATAAAGCATTTCAAATTTACGTATTCTCACAAAAATATTCTGATTTCTCTCTCAATAGCGTTTCAAAGGGAGTGTTAGGTGAACAAAAAATGGACTATGGAGTAGAAATTGACAATATGACATACTATCAAATTGCAAAATATTGTCAAAATGATGCATATCTAACATACAAGCTAACTAGTTTTAATGAAGATTTACTCATGAATCTTCTAGTCGTAATTACAAGAATTGCAAGAATGCCAATTGATGATATTTCAAGAATGGGAGTTTCACAATGGATTCGCAGTTTATTGTATTATGAACACAGAAAAAATAATTTTCTTATACCAAGACGAAATGAAATTGAAGAAAAATCAGCTGGAATGGCAAATGATGCAGTGATTAAAGATAAAAAATATCGAGGCGGTTTAGTGATAGAACCAATTGAAGGAGTACATTTTGATGTAACTGTAATGGATTTTGCAAGTCTATATCCAAGCATAATCAAAGTAAATAATTTATCATATGAAACTGTTAGATGTCCACACGAAGAATGTAAAAAGAATGCAATACCAGGAACGTCTCATTGGGGATGTACAAAAAAGAACGGACTAACGTCATTAATTATTGGTTCATTGCGAGATTTGAGAGTCAATTATTACAAAAGTTTATCAAAAAAAGAAAACATTACAGACGAAGAGAGACAGCTGTATACAGTAGTAAGTCAAGCTTTGAAGGTCATACTTAATGCCAGTTACGGAGTTATGGGTGCAGAAATATTCCCATTGTATTTTCTTCCAGCAGCAGAGGCAACTACTGCATTAGGAAGATACATCATTATGGATACAATTGAAAAATGTAAAGGAATAGACTTAGAGGTTCTATATGGAGATACAGATTCACTTTTTGTAAAAAAACCAACTGTGCAACAAATTGACGATGTCATAAAACTAGCAAAAGATGATCACGGAGTAGAATTAGAGATTGATAAGGAATACAGGTATGTGGTATTAAGTAATAGGAAAAAAAATTATTTTGGAGTTACAAAAAAGGGTAAAGTTGACGTAAAAGGTCTAACAGGAAAAAAATCCCATACACCTCCATTTATCAAGACATTATTTTATGAACTACTAGACATTCTTGCAGAAGTTAAAAATGAAGAACAGTTTGAGAATGCAAAAAAGAAGGTTAGCAATAAAATTGCAGATTATGCAAAACAAGTTCAAGAAAAAAGTATTCCATTGAAAGAATTAACATTTAATGTTACACTCAGTAAAGCACCTGCTGAATATGTCAAAACAATCCCACAACACATACGAGCTGCAAAACAACTGGAAACAACTAGAGAGATAAAGAAAGGAGACATAATATCATATGTTAAAATACTCAATAAGCCGGGTGTAAAACCAGTGGAATTGGCAAGGCAAGATGAAATTGACTCTGGAAAATACATGGAGTTTATGGAAAGTACTTTGGAGCAAATTACATCATCAATGGATCTAGATTTTGACACCATTCTTGGTAAACCAAAACAAACAGGACTGGACCAATTTTTCTGGAATTAGATATGCTTGACGAATTTACTTTAGGAATTGTTGCCATAGCAGCAGGAGTTTTAATCCTCATTGGATGGGTTCCACAAATAATTCAAGGCTATAAAACAAAGAAGCTTGAAGATGTTTCAAAATATTTGGTCATTGCAATATTTTCAGGAGCAGTATTATGGCTTATTTATGGAATTGAAATTGATGATATTTACATCATAGGTGTTAATGTAGCAGCCATGTTTCTTACAATGACAGTTCTCATAATGAAGCTAAAATATGAGAAAGCATTCGAATCAATTAGGAAATAACATGTTTATCATAAATTGTAAAAATTATGACGAAATTGCTGGAGATAAGATTGTCAAGATGGCAAAAATTGCAGAAAAAATTTCAAAGAAATACAAAGTATCAATTGCCATAGCACCCCCACATAATCTTATTCCATTAATCACAAAATTCAAGATTACAGTTTTGGCACAGCACGTAGACGATAAAAAAGTTGGAAGTACCACCGGATTCATGGTTCCTGAAATTGTAAAAAAGTCAAAAGTTTCAGGTTCAATCATAAATCATAGTGAGCATCGAATTTCTGAAAAAGAGATTATCTCACTAGTCAAACGATTACAAAAGTTAAAGCTCAAAACAGTTCTATGTGTAAAAAATGTCAATGAGGCAAAAAAATATGCAAAATTAAATCCAACATTTATCGCAATAGAACCTCCAGAATTGATTGGCACAGGCAGGGCAATTTCTACAGAAAAACCAGCATTGATTACGAATGCCGTACAAGCAGTCAAGTCTGCAAAAAACTCTACAAAGCTTTTGTGTGGAGCAGGAATTGTTTCAGGCGAAGATGTATCAAAAGCAAGAGAGCTTGGATCAAGAGGAATACTTGTTGCAAGTGGAATTGTCAAAGCAAAAAACTGGGAAAAAATAATCTCAGAGTTTTGTAAGGGTTTAAAAAGCCAGTAAATCGACAAATTTTTCATGGCAAAAAACAAACCAGTTTACGCATTTGAAGAGGCCGACAGCAAAAAGAGAATGTTGCTAGGAGGCAAAGGTGCAGGACTAAGCGAGATGACACGCCTAAAATTGCCAGTTCCACCAGGATTTACAATTACGACAGAAGTTTGTAACAAGTATTATGATAATGGAAGAAAGCTTCCAAAAGATGTCATGCCAGCAGTTATGAAAAATATTACAAAGATGGAAAAAAAGACAGGAAAAAAATGGAATTCAACAAAAAATCCACTTTTAGTTTCTGTACGTTCCGGAGCAGCAATTTCTATGCCAGGAATGATGGATACAATTTTGAATTTAGGATTAAATGAAAAAACAGTAGAAGGTTTTGCAGAACAAACACAGAATCCAAGATTCTCATGGGATTCTTACAGGAGATTCATCCAATTATTTGGAAAAGTTGTATTTGGAGTAAATGATGAAAAATTTGATCATGTTTTAGATTCTGCAAAGGCAAAACAAGGAGTAACTGATGACAGTAAGCTAAATGTGGAATCACTAAAGAAAATTGTTGCAGAATACAAGAAAATTTGTGAAGAACATACAAAGAGAAAATTCCCAGATACACCTAACGAACAATTAGGATTAGCAATTGAAGCGGTATTCAAAAGTTGGATGGGAGAAAGAGCAGTCGTTTATAGAGAGAAAAATGGAATTACTAAAGATATTGCAAATGGAACTGCAGTAAATGTTGTAACAATGGTATTTGGAAATATGGGAGATGACAGTGCAACAGGAGTGGTATTTACAAGAAACGGACATAATGGAAAAAGAGAGATTGAAGGAGAATATCTTACAAATGCTCAAGGCGAAGATGTCGTTGCAGGAGTAAGAACTGGAAAAAATGTAGAATTATTAAAAAAAGAGATGCCAAAATCACATAAAGAATTGAGTAATGCATGTGCAAAATTAGAGAAACATTTCAGAGAACCACAAGACATTGAATTTACAATAGAGCAAGGAAAATTCTATTTGTTACAAACAAGAACTGCAAAGATGAGTGCAGGAGCACTTGTAAAAACTTCAGTAGACATGGTAAAAGAGAAATTAATTGATAAAAACAGAGCATTAACAAGGATTCCAGCACAGCAACTTGAAGCATTATTGCATAGAACAATGGATGAATCAAAAATTAAAGAGCATAAACAATTAGCAAAAGGAATTGCAGCATCACCTGGTGCTGCAAGTGGGATTGCCATCTTTGATGTTAAAAAAGCAATTGAATTGGGAGAGTCAGGAAAAAAGGTCATTTTAATTAGAAAAGAAACAAAACCAGAAGATGTTCCAGCATTTTTCTCATCAGAGGGAATTTTAACCAGTCTTGGAGGAAAATCATCACATGCTGCAATTGTTTCAAGAGGAATGGGAAAACCATGTATCGTAGGATGTTCAGAATTAAAAATCGATTATGACAATAACACATGTACTGCAAACGGAATTACAGTTAAAGAAAATGAAATGATTTCAATTGATGGAAGTGCAGGTACAGTTTTCATCGGAGAGGTTCCTACAGTAGAACCAAAAGTAACTAAAGACTTTCAAACAATTCTTAGTTGGGCACAAAGTACTAAACAATTAGGAATTCGTGCTAACGCAGATACACCAGATGCAGCAAAACTTGCAAGACAATATGGTGCACAGGGAATTGGATTGTGTAGAACAGAGAGAATGTTTAACGAGACAGATAGGATTGGATTATTTGTTGAAATGATTATGGCACAATCAGAAAATGAAAGAAATCAAGTATTAAAGAAACTACAAGAATTGCAAAAAAGTGACTTTATTGGAATCTTAAAGGCAATGGAAGGATACAAAGTTACAATAAGACTACTAGATCCACCATTGCATGAATTTTTACCAAATCCCGAAGAACTAAAAGAGAAAATGACTAAAGAAAATGATAACAGTGAAAAGACAAAACGAGTTCTAGACAGAGCACGAGAATTAGCAGAAATAAATCCAATGATGGGACATAGAGGAGTGAGAGTTGCCATCACATATCCAGAAATATACAGAATGCAAATTACTGCAGTGTTCGAAGCTGCAGCAGAACTTGCAAAGAAAAAAGTTAACGCAAAACCACAAATAATGATTCCACAGGTGGGCAGTTTGGCAGAATTAAATTACATCAAATCAATTTATGATGATGTAAAAAAACAGATGCAGCAAAAATACAAGATGAAATTTAAGATAAACTTTGGAACAATGTTAGAAGTTGTTCGTGCATGTTTGACATCTGATGAGTTAGCAGATACTGCAGAATTTTTCAGTTTTGGAACAAACGACTTGACACAGGCAGTATTTAGTTTCAGTAGAGAAGATGCAGAAGGAAAATTCCTTCCAGAATACATGGAAAAAGAACTCTTAGAGACAAGCCCATTTCAATCAATTGATGTTAATGGAGTAGGCCATCTCATGAAAATTGGAATTAAGCAAGGAAGAGATATGAAAAAAGACTTGGAAATTGGAATTTGTGGAGAACATGGCGGAGATCCAAATTCAATTAAATTCTGTCATTCTGCAGATGTCTCATATGTTAGTGCATCACCACATAGAATCCCTATAGCAATTGTTGCAGCAGCACAAGCATCAATTGAACAAAAAAAATCAAAATCTAAGAAGAGATAATTTTAGAATATCAGATTAGAAATATCCTAGTGGAATTACAATTTCTGTAGGATCATACCTATATTGCACATGAAAATTAGTAGTCGTATGGCAGTAACCTGTTTCAATTGTAAACAAGATATTGAAAACCATGATGCTCAGAAATCAGATAATTGCCTAACAGCATTATCAAAGAGACTTGAATCGATGGAAAATGT
>LUPB01000008.1 GCA_001627235.1 Nitrosopelagicus sp. REDSEA-S31_B2
GAAAGAAATTTGAAGGTACTCTATTCAGGAAATAATCATGGAAGAATTTGTAATTTTAGTTGATGGAAATGACAATCCAATAGGAAAAGAAGAAAAGGTGAAATGTCACTTACCGAACGGAAAACTTCACAGAGCATTTACTGCATTAATCTTCAACAACGAAGGAAAATTACTGCTTACAAGAAGAAGCGATTCAAAGATGCTTTGGCCAGGAGATTGGGATGGTACTGTTGCAAGTCATCCAAGAGAAGGCGAGACATACGTTTCGTCTGCAGAACGTAGAATGCCTGAAGAGATTGGAATAGAATGTAAAATGAATTATGTTAACAAATTTGAATATCATGTTCCATACAAGGACGTAGGTTCAGAAAACGAAGTTTGTGGTACACTAATGGGAGTTGTTGATGACTTTGATGAATCATCACTAATCAAAGATGAGATTTCTGCAATAAAGTGGATTTCACCTGAGGAAATGAATGCAGAACTTGAGAGTAACAGAGACATCTATTGCCCATGGATGGTCATTGCATTGTACTATTTGGATGACTGTGAATCAGAGACAAAAACAAAATTTTCTTCGTTAATTTCAGAATGGACAAAAGAGGGATTAAAACAAAATTATGAAAAAGCAATTAAACATTACATTCCTGAGAACAATTGGAGATTGGTAAATTGAAGTCATCTGAATCAATTAAAAAAAATGCCGTATTTGTAAATAAATTTCTCAAAAAAGAGCTAAAAGGTGAGCCAAAACAACTCTATGACGCAGCAGCTCACTTGATAGTACACGGTGGAAAAAGACTAAGACCATACCTAGTTTTGAAAAGCTGTAAAGTTTTGGGCGGAAAACAATCAGATGCAATAGCTGCAGCAAGTTCAGTTGAGATGATTCACAATTTCACACTAGTTCATGATGACATAATGGATAACGATGAGATGCGACATGGAGTTCCAACTACTCATAACAAATTTGACATGCCATTAGCAATTCTGGCAGGAGATGTTTTGTACTCTAAAGCATATCATACAATTTCTTCAAAGTCAAAACTATCGCCTGCTCATACTACTCAATTAGTTACTAAATTATCAAAAGCATGTGTAGAAATTTGTGAAGGACAAGTAGATGATGTAAAACTTGCTGAAAATAAGAGAATTCCAACTGAACAAGAATATATCAAAATGATTGAGAAAAAAACTGCCGTTCTTTTTGAGGTATCATGTGCAATGGGCGCAATTTGTGCAAAGAAAAAAGAAAAAGATGTGAAAAATCTATCATCATTTGGACGTAACTTAGGAATAGCATTTCAAATTACTGATGACTTGATTGGAATAATGGGAGACAGTAAAGTAACAAAGAAACCGGTAGGAAATGATATTCGTGAAGGTAAAAAATCACTTCCAATTCTTTTAGCAATTAGAAAAGCAAGAGGAAGTGACAAGAAGAAAATCCTCAAAGTTTTTGGGAAATCTAATGCTGCAAAAAAGGACGTACAAACTGCAGTTAATACAATTCGTTCACTTGGAATTGAAGAGGAAGTACGTAAAAAAGCATTACAATATGCAACAAAGGCAACAAAATCACTAGATAGTTACTCAGGTAGCGACAAAAATGAGATGGTTAGTCTTTTAGATTTTGTAGTTAAAAGAAGCCTTTAGTTAATTTCTAAATTTTCAACGTCAGCTATGAATTGATTTACACATTCATTTGCTTCAGGAACGGTGTGATCTAGCATTTGTTTTTCACATTCTGGACATCTTATTGGATTAATTGATGCGTATGCAACAGGATTTTTTGCTTCTCTGACAAATCTCCATAGACATTTTTCAATCTGACTCTTGTTGTGTTCATTCATTTCTTTGTTACATAATGGACAAGGAGTCTTTATCATACCGTTATAGATGACAATCCAGTGTTTTAACAATTTCAGTAGACGTAATTGGAAATTATAACGAAATATTGAAAATTTTAGTTATGTTTAAGCATGAACAAGAAATTAGCATTTTTTTTCATTTTTTTAAAGTCAGAATCTTTTTGAATTTTTTCTAAAAAGTCCATATGGTCATGGTCATGGTCATGGTCATGGTCATGGTCATGGTGACTTGATGAATCAAATTTTAATAATTTAGAAACTAGTTCACATGTTTTCTTTTCATCATTTTGTCTTGCAGTAGATTTTGATTTGTAGAATATTGCATTCATTTCTTTTGGATCTTGTTTTAAGACTTTGTCATAACAGAGTATAGCATTTCTGTATTTACCCATAAGATGTAATGAGTATCCTTTGTTGATTAGAACATCAATGTTTTTTCTATCACGACGGAGTAATTTGTTAAAGTAAATTAAGGCTCTTTCAGGCATTTTCAAATTATTACATGTTATTGCCAGACGAAAAGTTGCATCAAAATCGCTAGGATTGAGTTTTACTGCTTTTCTAAAACAATTGTATGCTAACTTGTTTTTTTCTATTTCTAAAAGAGAATTTCCAAGATTACACAATGAATCAATATCATCTTTTTGTGTATCAAGTGCGGATTCAAAAAACTTTATTGCTTTTTTATGCTTTTTTTGTCCGGCATAAACAATTCCAATATTGTTTAAGATTTCAACATCTTTTGGTTCTACCTGTAAAGCACAATTATACACACGTATGGCATCATCATGTTGTCCCAACGCAACAAGAACATTTGCTTTGTTACAAAGTGCATGAGGATTTTTTGAATCTATTTTCAATGCAGAATCAAATGTATCCAATGCTTCTTCATGTTTATCCATATCATATAGTGTCGTTCCCTTATTGTATAATGCAACAAAATCATCTGGATTCTTCTTAAGAAAAATTTCTAATTGTTTTATTGCCTCATCATATTTTCCAATTTCTGCAAGACAAGATGCTTTGTTAATTATTGCTTCAGAATTTCCAGGATCTGATTTTAGGATTTTTTCAAATAGATTTATTGCTTTTGTAAAGTTTTCATTTTCAAAATTTATGATTCCTTGATCTAGTAATGAAGCATTCATGCCGTATTCAACCTAACTGTTATGGGTTATTTTTGAAGGGGTTTTGATGTCGACTTTACGCAATATGCCTGTTGATTTTAAGACCAAAGTACCAATAAGAATTCCAACTGCAATGATAACTATAGTTCCCGATGCTGCAACATTGAAAAAATAGGACACAAGTATGCCAGAAATCACAGAGAAAACTGAAATTCCTAGAGATATGCCAACTGTTTTTTTGAATCCTTTACCATACATCATTGCAGTAATATTAGGAATTACTACAAGTGCAGAGATTAACAACATTCCTACTAGTCGGAATGATGTTACAACAGTAATTGCAGCAAGAATAACAAAAGCGTAATTTAACAAAGTTGTTTGTAACCCTCCAAGTTTAGCTTGTTCTTCGTTGAATGTTAGATGAAGGAATTGTTTTTGTAGAAGAATCAATGTTGCAATAACGCCTGTACTAATAGTAAGAATCATTATAAGATCTTCATCACTTATCAAAAGAATACTTCCAAACAGAAAGCTAAAAAGATCTACTGAAAATCCACCTGATGCGCTTACAAGAATTACACCAACTGCAAATCCAGAAGACAAAACTACAGCAACAGCTGCATCACCAGATATCTTTGTGCTTTGTCTTAGTTTTTGAAGTCCCAATCCACCTAATATCGAGACAATAAATGCAGTCCATAATGGGAATACTCCTAAGAATAAACCAACCGAGATACCACCAAATGCAACATGTGCAATTCCATCACCAAATAAAGAATAACGTCGTAGAACTAGAAATGTTCCCATAAATGAACAGATTATACCAACTGCAACTCCTGCAATCAATGCTTTTTGCATAAATGCGTAAGAAAGAGCTTCAAGGATCATTTTACTTCAACTCATTAATGCATGTCATGGTTATGATCATGCATGTGCATTTGCATTGATGATTCAGTATAAGTTTTAAGAAGTTCTTTGTCTGAAAAGAATTTTTCTTTCTCTCCATGGAAATAGAGTTTTTTATTCATGCATGCAACTCTGTTTGCGTATTTTGATATTGCATCAAGGTCATGTGAAGACCAGATTACTGTTATGTTATTTTGTTCATTAATTGTTTTAATTACATTATAGAATTTTGTTTGTGATTCAACATCAACACTAGCAACAGGCTCATCTAGAATTAACAATAAAGGATCTTTTACTAAGGCTTTTGCAATGAATACACGTTGTAATTCTCCACCTGATAATTCACCAATTCTTCTATCCCTAAGAGATTCTAAGCCTACGGTATGAAGGGCTTGAGTTATTTTATCATCATTCTTTTTTATTGATTGGTATATTCTATTCCAACAACAGCCACATTCTTGAATTAATTTTGCTCCCTTGACTATGCGTTTATCAGAAATTAAACCCATTGAAACAACATCAGAAACAGTTGCAGGAAAATTTGGTTCAAATGTTACCTTTTGTGGGACATAACCAATTAGTGGAATGATTGAATTATACTTTGAATTATCATATCCAAATAATTTGATATTACCAGAAAATGACTGTAATCCTAGAATTGCTCTAAATAACGTAGTCTTGCCAGCACCATTTGGTCCAACAATTCCTAGACAATCACCCTGCTGTACATCAAAACTAATGTTATCTACTGCAGGAAAATTAGCATATTTTATGGTAAGATCTTTTACATCTAATACAGACGTTACCGACATTCAAGAGCCACCATTATAGTACCAACCACACTACTATTCAAGTCACACACCTTGCCATGTCTTTTGTTTATGTTCCTTTATCCACTGTTTTGCCATAGGAAGTAATTTGTCAACATCGACATTTTTTGACTTTAATGTTATTGCAAAATTATTGTTATGAGTGGAAGAAGAGTCATTTATTTCAATTTGAATTTCATTTACAGTTGGGTCGTTATTTTTTTGAGACTTTGGTGGGTCATTATTACATCCTTTCATTGGCATTCAAGAGCTACCTTTAGCGAATCAAGATTATCTTCCATCTTGTCAATGTAAGATACGTTTCTATCTGCTTCTTCGGGAGTCAATGCTTCAAGTGGACTAAATAATAATACCTGAGCATTTGCTTCAGCTGCAATTACCTCTGCAAGTCTAGGATCAACTAATTCTTCTGAAAATATTACTTTGATGTCATTATCTTTAACAAAATCTACAAATTCAGCAATTTCCGCTGCGGAAGCTTCTGAATCAGGTGCCATACCACCGAGAGCCATGATATGTATGTCATATCTTTCTCCAAGATAGCTAAATGCATTATGATATGGGACAATCGTGTCTTTTTGACATGAGGATAACGCCGAGTTTATTTTCATATCTAATGTATCCATTTTGTTATTGTAGATACGAGCGTTTTCTTCATAGTGTTCTTTGTTTTGAGGATCTGCTTCGATTAATCCATCTCGTATAACGTTAACTTGTTGTTTTACTAAAATTGGGTCTAACCAAATGTGAGGATCGAATTCAAAATCATGATGTCCATGTCCATGATGTCCATCTTCTTTTTCGTGTTCATCGTGTTCATCGTGTTCATCATAGTCTTCTTCTTTTGCGTGTTCATCATGTACATCTTCGCCAGAAACTAAGTGATGAATTTCTTCTAGACCTTCTGAACCTTCAATGTCACCATCTTCAATTTCATGTAAGACATGTTCAATTTCTTCAATTTTACCAGCTCCATGTTCATGTCCATCTCCTTCATGTTCATGAAGTATTTCTTCGATAGCTTCAATAGATTGTGATTCAGTCATATGTCCATGTTCAAATTCTTCAATTACTAATGCAATTTCTTCGTAAAATTCTTCTGCGTGAGATTCATGTTCGTCATGATCATCGTGTCCTTCTTCTTTTGCATGATCATCATGTTCATCGTGTCCTTCTTCTTTTGCATGATCATCATGTTCATCGTGTCCACCATGATCATCTTCAAATTCTATTAGTTCAACACCTTTAGATGCTTTAACAAATAAAACATTGTCAAATTCTCCAGATTCCATTATTTGATCAACATAAGATTCCATTCCTAATCCATTGTAAACAAAAACGTCTGCACGTAGTAAGGATTGAATCTCTTGTGCACGAGGTTCCCAATCATGAGCCTCTACTCCAGCTGGCATAAACTGTTTAACTTCAGCAAAGTCACCAGCTATATTTTTTGTAAACTCATGATATGGATAAAATGATGTTAAGACTGTTATTTTTTCTTCTGGTGGAACGATGTTAACTTGAGTTACTTCATCAGGTACATCCATAGGTACAGAGTCGTTTGAAATTGCACTAAATGCAAAAACAGATGCAATTACTGCTACTGCAATAGCAACACCAGCTACAATAGCAATTGATGAATTTTTATTCATTGATAATCACTCCAAGAAAAAAGATGGCAAGTAGATGAGTATGACCGAAGCATGTGGTTGGTATCGAACAGACTATCCAAACTTGCCATAGTAATAATCAAAAAATGTTATTAATAAATGTGTAAAAAGTTAATAACATTTTGTCAAATTTTCGATGTTTCTTAATAAGAATAAATGGCGATTGTTTTTCCTAATTATTGTTCAAATTTTATTTTTCTTCAATCTTACAATTTTCAAGTTTTATTGAAAGAGAGACTTCATAATTATGTTCTTCTGCCATTTTCATAAATGCGTGGATTCTACCTAACCAATAGATAGTATCTTCCTTGTTGTCTGACCATACCACCTGGTTTAAACATTCTTGCAAGTTTTTTTCTAAGATTTTCAACTTTTAACATGCACACTCGTCTTTGGCATCTTCAAGATTATCAAGATACATTCCTTCTTTTTTATACTGTTCAATTACAGTGACATCTTTACTTAATTTTATTCCAATATTATTTGCAACTACTGCAAATCTCTGCTGAAATTTGTAAATAAAACAGAAAATCATATTATGAGATTGTAGCATTGGGCCTGTTACATAAAGTCCCGGAGTCTTTGTAGATTCATCATATGAGTTTAATTGTGCTTTTCCATCCTCCCAGTCAAACAGTCCTTTAATTAATGAAAGACTTCCTTTAAAACCAGTAGCAAGAATTGGTTTTGTTTTGGAACGAATTTTCTTTTTTTCTGTAAAAATTACATATTCATTATCTTCCTTTTCTACCCTAATTACTCTTCCAGTATGAAACTCTATTTGATTATCAGTATTGACTTTTCTCAATCTGTCTTTTGTGTATGGGGATATTGTTCTACTAGGATCTATATCTTCACTTTCTAGCAAATTATCTTTGTCAATTATTAGAACGCGTTTATTTCGTGCTGCTAAATTAATTGCAGTATCCATACCACTTTCATAACCACCTATAACAAAAAATTCATCACCTTGAACATTTTCCCAATTGGAAATCAAACTGTTGTGTGTACAATGTTTTGAACCTGGGAATGAATGGATTTTTGGGTATTGAAATTCGCCTGCAGCCCAGACTACATATTTAGATTTGATTTCTCCTTTGTTAGTTTTGATGATAAAAACATCTCCATTTTTTGATACTGAATCCACATTGGTGTTACCTTGGATTGGGAGCTTAAAATGGTCTGAAAGTTTTTTCAGATATGCTGCATATTCTTGTCCACTTGGATGTTCTGTCTGCAATGTCAATGCAGGGGAAGTATCATAGGTTATTGCGTTGAGATCTATCATTTTGAATGTGTTACTGAAAAACGAAGGAGTTAGTAATTTCATCTGCTTTGGCCATTTAAGAAAAGAACTGCCTACATTATTGCGGTCTATAACTGTAAAATTGACGCCCATCTTTTGCAGTATTATTGACACTCCAATGCCTGATGGTCCGGCCCCTACCACGGCTACTTCAAACATATTCATTTTCACGCCTAAGAATATTAAAGTTTTTAGGTATTTATACTAATTATTATTAATAATTTGTAAGAATCTTAATATACAAAATTTCCTCAGAGAGTTCATTGGTTACAGGGTATGAAAACACGACCGTTTAGCATAACAGGAAAATTTGTTGAAAAATTAAAAACGACTAAAAAAAATTCAACAGAAGAAGATAACCAGAATTATTCAGAATATGTTCCAAAATATATTCAAAAGGATTGGCAGAGATTTTTTACAAAACAAATCTATGCCTTTGGTAAAGATATACTATACGAGAAAAATCTTTTACTGGAATATGGGTTTACCAAACAGAGACCACCAAATAATGCACAAGGAACTAGTCAATACTCATTAACTGAACAAGATGATCAAATAATTCTTTGGGGTTTTGGGATGATATTTGCTACAAAAAATGATGCAGTATTTTTGTGGCGTCATGAATTTATACCAAAATTACTTAGTGTCAGTTCACTTCCATCTCACATATGGGAGCCCGAACAGATTCCACAGTGTACAATACCAAATACTTCTAATGAAAAACGTCTGATGTTAAAATTAGTTCTTAAATCCATGAAGTGGTTACAAAGATATGAAGAATGGGTTTTAACAACAGCGGGACAACCATATCGTGATAGTTCATTAAAAGGTCAGCATTTATCATCTCCTATTCGCTTAGATGAAAAATGGTCTATACTATCTGAGAAATTTCCAAAAATTCTACAAACTTTTGAACCACCCGAACAAGACTATAATGCAGGAGCATTAGAGCCATTACAAACTAATCTTAAACAACAATCTCAAAAAACAAAAAAAGCTTGTGGCGCTTGTGGAGATTCATGGCCAGAAGAAGTAAGTTTCTGTCCATCATGTGGGTGGGAGGGTTTAGCATGCTAAAAAATTCTTCAACTCCAAAAATTATTGTTATTGGCAAAGAGGGAGTTGGAAAATCACAATTAATTTCATCGCTTACTGGAAAAGAGGTAGAAAGTAGTAATTTCAAAGGGTCTACTGTTTCAAAGGAATCTTACAACAACGATAGATTTTCCTTTGTCGATACCCCAGGGATAGTTTTTGAGTCCGACAGCGAAACAACAAAAATTGCAATTTCATCTATACAAGGAGATGATTCCATATTGCTTGTCGTTAGTGCCACAAACATAGATGATGATATTGAATATTTCCTCCCATTGATTAAAGACAAGAAAGGAATGATAATAGTAACAAATTGGGACAGATTTGATTCAAAAAATAATTACATAATTGAGAATCTAGAACAAGATCTTAAGACTCCCATCATAGCCCTAGATGCAAGAAGAATTACCGAGTCTCAAAAGAGTATGATTTTTGAGACATTAGAGAATCCATGTATATTCTCAAACAAAACATTTCATACAGGAATTTCAATTAGACCAGAATCAACAGTTCTTGAAAAAAAACATGCAGGAGTTTTGATTGGACTGGCATTATTGCTTTCTCCTGCAATATTATCAGTTATTGGAGCCAATTATTTTGGAGAAATTATTCATCCAATAATATCAGATCTGTTAAGAGAACCAATAGAAAGTCTTAGCACCCTACCATCACCATTAATGGATGTTTTAGTCGGGGATTATGGGTTCTTGTCAATGGGTCCATTTCTTTTTGTTTGGGCAACTCCCGTAGTTGTAATATACGCATTAGTACTTGGGATTTACAAATCAACTGGATTATTAGACAGGACATCATTAGCCATCAATCCACTAACCAAGAGAATCGGAGTGAGTGGAAGAGATGTAACTCGAATAGTAATGGGATTTGGCTGTAATGTTCCTGCTGTCATTAGTAGTAGATCTTGTTCAAGTTGTACAAGAGGAACAACTGTGTCTGCGATAAGTTTTGGCTCTGCATGTTCATATCAATTTAGTGCATCCATTGCTGTTTTTTCAGCAGCAAGTATGCCTTGGTTGGTTGTTCCTTTTTTACTTTTTTTGACAGCAACAACTATTCTTTACACTAGATTAGTAAGTAGAAAGAAAAATCGTCTCAATCTAAATATGCCGGTAATTGAAGGGCAAGTATTTTTTGAGAGACCTACAGTAGGTGCAATTTGGAGAGAATCAAAGTCAAACATCAGTCAGTTCTTTAAGATGGCACTTCCAATTTTTTTGGGAATTACATTTGTTGCATCCATCATAAGTTGGACCGGTATTATTGATTATTTTGCAGTTGAGATTAGTTTCCTAATGAAATTCTTCAATCTGCCAGAAGACGCCTCACTTGCAATAATATTTGGTTCTATTCGAAAGGATGGATTATTACTTCTTGCAGAACCTAATTTGGTAAGCTCTCTTTCAGCAATACAAATTTTGACAGGAGTTTATCTAGCAGGTACATTACTTCCATGTATTGTGACATTCTTAACCGTTATTCGCGAAATGTCATGGATGTTTGCAATTAAAATGGTAGGAAAACAAATTATTGCAGTTGTTGCATTTACGCTAGTGCTTGCACATTCTGATAAATTGTTGAATGTCTTTCTTTAGATTTGATTAAAAGAATAGTGTAACTACGAATTGAAAATTATAATACAAAAAAATAAAAATTTTGGTGGATTATCAGCATGAAATGTTTTTGATTTCTACATCAGACATGGTAGCATACTCATCAATCTTTAGTTTGATATCATCACCAGTGGTATCATCCATTCCAGAAAGACCAGCTTTAAATGAAATTTTATTTCCAGAGATGCTTACGTCAGATATTTCCATATCGGCATAAACATTGACAATTTCATTTGTCCATTCTTCTGCGCTGTCAACATTTCCAACTTCAAGATTTACTTGAATCATTGTCGTCATAATTCTAAGGTGATAGAATTTATTAATAAATGTAAAAAAAGTTAATAATATTTTGTTAAAATTACTATGTTTCTTAATAACAGTGAGCATGAATAATCTTCAAGAAATGTTAATAATATTTTGTTAAAATTTTTATGTTTCTTAATAACAATGTGCGTATGCCTATTGTTTCGATCTCATTAAATGATGAAATTCTCAAACAAATTGATGCTTTACAGAAGAGTCTTGGATTTTCAGGTAGATCAGATGCCATCAGAGCAGGGATACGAAGTTTTGTTTCTGAGGAGAAACAAAAAGAAGATCTTTCAGGAAATGTTAATGCCATTTTGCTAGTAGTACATAATGATGAATATGATAATCAGGTAACTGATGTTAAGCATTCCTTTGAAGACCTAATCACGATGCATTTACACAGTAAAATTGAAGGAGACAAATGTATGGAACTTTTCATCTTAAAAGGAGAGTCAGAATTAGTTAGTGATATTACAAAGAATTTTCAAATTAACAAAAAGATGGATACTGTAAAATTAGTAGCATTATAGAATGAATGACGAAGAGATAAGAAGCGAGATTAGAAAATTTGCTTTACAAAATGCAACAGAACATGATGGTCAAACAAGAGATAAAACAATTCTTGCAAAGATTATGGGAAACGTTCCAGAATTAAGACAAAAAGCAAAAGAGATATCACCAATAATTACTGAAGTTGTTTCAGAGATTAATCAGATTCCACTAGAGGAACAACAAAAAGAGATACAAGAAAAATATCCAGAATTATTGGAAGTAAAAAAAGAGAAACCTGAAAAACAAAGTCTCTTACCACCACTAAAAAATACTGAAGGAAGAGAAATAATTACAAGATTTCCTCCTGCCCCAAATGGTTATCCACACATAGGTCATGCAAAGGCAGCAGTAATCAGTGAAGAGTATTCAAAAATGCACAATGGTAAACTCATCTTAAGATTTGAGGATACAAATCCAGGAACAGAACGATTAGAATATTATGCAGCAATTAAAGTTGGAATGGATTGGCTTGGAATAAAATATGACAGTGTCGAATACGTTTCAGATAGTTTAGATGTTCTGTATCAAAAAGCAGATGAGATCATTAAATCAAATGACGCATATGTTTGCACATGTAGTCAAGATAACATTAGTAAAAATAGAAGAGAGATGATAGAGTGTAATTGTACAAAACAAAGTGTAGAAGAAAATGAAAAATTATGGCATAAGATGTTTGATGAAAAAGGCTTCAAAGAAGGACAGGCTCTTTTGAGATTTAGAGGAAACATGCAATCAGGAAATACAACTATGCGTGACCCTGCATTATTCAGAATTAACACGAAAAGACACGCACGACAGGAACAAAAATACAAGGTTTGGCCAACATATGACTTTGCAGGCATAATTTTTGACAGTATTAGCAAGGTCTCACATGCAATGAGATCAAAAGAATTTGAATTAAGAAAAGAGCTTCATCACACCATATTAGACAAATTAGGAATGGAAAAATCGGAATTCATCTTTTTTGGTAGATTAGATTTGGAGGGAATGCCGGTATCAAAGAGTGCTCTAAAACCACTAATTGAAAACGGCAAGGTTCCATGGTATGATGACCCAAGATTACCAACTTTGGAAGGACTTCGTAGAAGAGGAATTAGACCAGAAGCGGTAAANAAATTTGTTNTATCCTTAGGATTAACAAAAAACGATACTGTTTCCCCATTTGCATCACTAGAGGCATTTAACAAGAAAATAATCGATTCAGAAAGCATTAGACTGCACATGGTTCGTAATCCAAAAGAATTGAAGGTGACAAACCTCCCATCTAATGAGTTCCATTTACCAAATCATCCTACCATAGATTTGGGAAAAAGAACCGTTACTGTGAATGATTCGGTCATGATTGAAGGTGACGATGCAAAGGAATTGAAAAATGGAGAATCAATTAGATTACTGGGTATTGGAATTTTCAAGATTATAGAAGATGGTTCAAATCTTACAGCTGAATTTATTTCAGAAAATGCCGATAATATTGAAAAAAAGATACAATGGGTTGCGGGAGAATCAGTAAAAATCAAAATTATTGTGCCAGATCAGCTATTTTTTGGTGAGACTTTCAACGAAGATAGTCTTAGAGAAATTGAAGGCTATGTTGAACAGGCATACTTAGAATTAAAAGACGGTGATGAAATCCAATTCATAAGATTTGGATATTGTAGAAAAGAATCAACACACCAAGTCATATTTACACACAAGTGAGAAAAAATGAAAATTGCAAGAGTAGTAAAAGATGGCAAAGAAACTTTTGGTTTTGTCAGAGATGGAAAAATTGCAACCAAAGATGACATTACACATTCCACAGGAGTACCAATTCCACTAAATGTAAGAGATTTCTTGTTTGATGGATGGTATGAAGAAATTGTTCCTAAAATGGATGAAATAGAGTTCAAACATAATTTGTCAGATTTTGAGGTTTTAGCACCAATTCCAAACCCTAACAAGATAATCTGTTTGGCGTTTAACTACAAAGATCATGCTGAAGAGCAAAAATTAACGCCTCCAAAAGAGCCGGCAATTGTAAACAAACCAAGAACTGCTCTAAATGGAACCAATGCAGAGATTATTTGTCCAAATTTTGTTAAGGAGTTGGATTATGAGATAGAACTTGCATTGATAATTGGTAAGAAGTGTAAGAACATTTCAGAAGAAGAGGCAATGAATGTAATTTTCGGATATATGATACTAAATGATGTTTCAGCAAGAGACATTCAAGCAATGGACAAACAATTTACTCGTGCAAAATCATTTGACGGATTTGCACCATGTGGTCCATGGATAACAACAAAAGATGAGATTGAAGATCCACAGAACCTCAAGCTTTTAACAAAGATAAATGGAGAAGTTAGACAAAATTCTACAACATCAAATATGTTCATAAAAATTCCATCAATCATTTCAATACTAAGTAGATCAATAACACTGGAACCAGGAGATATTATTTCAACTGGTACAGCAGCAGGAGTTGCATTGAATAATCCAAACATACCATACCTAAAAGATGGAGACCAAATTGAAATGGAAATTGAAAATTTGGGAACCATTCACAACAAAGTCAGATTTGTTGACTAGAGTTTTTTCTCCACAAGATAAAATGGGAATTTGTTTTCAAGATTATGGATTGAAGGTAATGAATCAAGCTCAGTTAGTATTCTAACTTTTGAATAGTTTTTTTGATATGCAAGATTTTGAGTGAATTTGATCAATTGCTCAGAATTTGTTCCAGAAATAATTTCTAGAATGATTGTATTTTCAAATGATTTGGATTCGGTAATTATTCCCAATGTAGAAATTTTCTCATTGTTTTTCTGACAGAAGATTTTATTTTCAGAATCTAATTTTTTTAATCTTTCATCAGTCAATGGAATCCATCTCCATGATTCAATAAAGTGAGAATTTTGTGAATCTAAATTAATAGAATCAATACATGAATTAGACATGATATGGATTTGTTCACCAATTGGTTTTGATTCTAGAGAAAAATAATTCCATTTTGATATTATTTTGTAACCTAATTTTTTTGCCAATGACAAGGAAGGTTCATTTTCAGATGCAATCAGCATGCGAGATATTGTGCAGTTTTGTGATTGAGCAGTTTTTTCAAGATAAGAAATCATTTTTTGAGCGATGCCGTTTTTTCGAAAATTTTTGTTGACTCTAATTCCTTCAATCCAGATCATGTTTTCATCTGGATAAAACGCAGCATGAGTCATCGAAATGGGAATATCGTTTTGTGTAACAACAATTAGATTTCCTTCATCAATCCAACTATCCCAGACTTCATGAATATAATCACCCCAAGAAAATGTCTTTTCACAGAAATTCAGAACATGTTCTTTATCAGAATTTTTTGCTAGTCTTGGAATATTCTCCATAAATAAGAAAAAATATTAAGAATATTAAACGAATTCAATCAATGGGACGAATTATCGCTTGTAAAACATCAGAATTAGGTTCTGGGCAGATGAAAAAAGTATCTGTTGATAGTAGAGAAATTCTAGTTACAAATGTGAATGGAAATTATTTTGCATGTGATGACACATGTACCCATGCTGGTGCAAGTTTGTCAGAAGGGAATTTAGAAAATTCAACTGTAACATGTGGTTGGCATGCAGCACAATTCAATTGTGAAACAGGAAAAATGGAGAAGTTTCCTGCAAAAATTAACGATTTAAAGTCATATACAGTAGTTGTAGAATCAGAGGATGTATTCATAGAGATTTAGAAAATGAGCGAAGAAAACAAACAAGCAATGGAAAGTGCAATTCAAACACTAAATCAGCTAGCAACTAGTCATTCAACACCAAAAAATTTCAAAAAAACCATCTCAGATTTAATAACAGAGTTACAGACAGATGAATATTCATTATCGGTAAGAGCAGCAAATGCAATAAGTAGTTTAGATGACATCACACAAGATCCAAACGTACCATCTTTTGTTAGAACAACCCTATGGCAGGCAGTATCAGTATTAGAGAGTATAAGAGAATAAATTCCCTCAAGGTTTTAACAATTCATGAAAATAGAAGAATATCTTTCCACTTTACCATCAAATATCCTTTCAGGAGAAGAGATTCAAATTCCACCAGATTCTATTAGAGAAATTTTTCGTTTTGCAGATTTAGGAGAAAATGATGTTTTTTATCATTTAGGATGTGGTGAAGGAACAAGTCTATCAATTGCAAGACAGGAGTTTAATGTAAAAAGTGCAGTTGGAATAGATAATTCAAAAAAAATGATTGATAATGCAAAAAAGAGTATAGAAAATGACAAGATTTCAAATGTAAGATTAATTGAACATGATGTACTAGAAGCAGACCTGAGTGATGCAAGTGTAATTTTGTGTTGGTTTATGGATCCAGACATTATGGAAAGTTTGATGGAGAAATTTGAAAAATTAGGAGATGATGTTAAAATAATCACAATATGGGCACCGCTACCAGGATGTTTACCACAAAAAGTTGATTTTCCATATATCATGAATAAGACACCATTTGTTGAAACAGATGATTTGAAAAAACAGTTGTTAGCAGTATTTGAAACAGAATGTATTGGATTTGTTACAGCATGGGAATTTGCAGAGAGATATACAAAATCAATTGGCAGAGATAATCCTGAAAATGATAGATTTCTAGTAATTATTCAGGCATTAACAATTTGGATTAATGCAAAAAATCTTGGAGTTGCATGTGGGGAGGAGATGCCAGAATCTATTAGATCTTACATTGCAATTCTCAAAGAATACTTCGGTATTGAGATTGAGCACTTGTTAAAATAATCAAGTCAACCTTTTATTTCCAAAAATCAACGGTAATCATGGAACAAAGAATCAACATCAACGTTTCAGCCCAAGAATATGATAAAACCAGTAAGGAAATAAAATCTACTCTTGGAAGAATGGAAGAGATGGTTCACGGACAAGAAGATTTTGTCATAACTGATTCAGAATTTGCATTTGGATGGCATTTTTTTGTGGTTTCTGTGAATAGAGAGATGGTCATCAAGTTAGCAGACATGATGGGAGATCAATTTGAAAAGTACAAAGGCAAAGGTTTGGATAAAAAATTTGTTTCATTGTTATCTGAGAAAATGGACGGAAGGGAACAAAAAGTAAAATTTGCTATAAAAGAAGAAATGGAATCAAGCAAATTTGGAATTTTTTAAAAATTAAGGGGCCTCTGGGGGGAATCGAACACCCATCCGGGGATCCACAATCCCCTATCCTAGCCATTGGACGACAGAGGCCACAAAGAAACTGAATTTTTTTGTTGTATTAATCTTATAGCTATGAAACACTAGTGAAGACTATTTTCTTAATTTACTCTTTATCCGTTTGAATTTGGATGTACCAAATGGTAAGATTCTATACTGTTTGGTCCATCTAAATGTGATAATTGATGAGAACGCAGTGGCTATGATCAAGACAGGGACAACCCAAACCCATGAGAACTCCAAACCAGGAATGCCAAATATTGTCGCAAGTGTATTTGGAACTAAAACAGCAGTAGCTGCTACAGTTAACCAGACAATGAGTTTGGTTAATTGATTGGTAGATTCCGTTTGAATTACTGTTATACCAGTAGAGATAACTTCCATTACGTTTTCAGCCATTTGGATTTGTCTATCTAAAGTAGCAAGAATAACTTCGAATTTTTCTAAGATGTCATCGTCGTCTGTTAGCATGTCAGGATCACCATACTTTAGATTTCGAACAGTGTCATGTGTTGCCCAAACCGCATTAAGAAATGACAAAAGTGATCTTTTCATATTAGACAATTCAGTAGACAAGTCTCTGTGAATCTGGCGTGAACCAGCAAGATCAATTTCAATTTGTTCAGCACGCTCAACAATTGTTCTAAGAGCAGAGAAATTGGTTTCACTAACCTCATCAAGCAATCTGAAGAGTAACATTGTTTGGCGTTCAGCCCAACTCTCAGGAGTTTGTGGTAATTTTCTCATTAGAGAATTAGAATAATTGTATAATTTTGTAATTTTTCCGCCATAGTCATCATGAATTGTTAAGATGAGATCTTTTTTTACAAAGATCAAACATGGTGAAGTTTGTGTACGATTCTCACCAGTAAAAATGAAAGGCACCATGATACCCAATGTATCACCTGCATCTTCGTATTCAGTAAGATAACCAGAAAGTAGTGTACTAGAGTCCATTCCAATATTTAATTTTTCAAGAATCTTTGGAGTTTCAGTTACGATGTCGTCTACAACACATTCTATCCAAGTTAGATTACCAATTGAAACATGTCGAGTTGCTTCATCTAAGCTGGTACTCTCCCTTTTGAATGGAACTCCTTGTTCTTCAATTCCTGCAATACTTACTGTCTTGAGCATGGCAGGAACACTTTTTTGATCTATATACACTTTTTTTTTAATTAGAGTCACTAGACGAGTTTTTCTTTTTGTTTTGTGCACGACGAATTATTAGAGATAGAATTGTACCAGCAGGAATACCAACTATGGTACCTATGCTAACATATGGTGCAATGAAGAAGTCACCAATCCATATTCCACCATCATTAGTAAGTTCCATGAATGTTTTAGGTCTAAGCAACAAAGGCATGGATTGTGTGGAAGTATTTGTTTCTCCTAAATCATCAACATATGTTAAAACAACTTTTACAGGAATTGTATATTCAGTTGTAACATTTTCAAGAGGAGTGATTAATTCTGCAGAAATTGTGTATGGAGTCTGCTTTTCAAGTGAAGATAGTTTGTAGTAAGTATCTCCTCTAAATTCTACATCAGGTGCAATTATTTCAAGTGTGACATCTTCAAGATCAATATCCTCAGAAGTAATAGTGGCTTGTATTGAAAATTCTGAATTTGCAAAAATAGATTCAGGAGTAATTGTTTCAATAATTATTTCGGGTCGATTTTGAACTTCTATTGGTATTGCAAAATTCATTTGCGTTAATGGCATAGGATCCACATTATTACTCAAGAGTACTTGTGAGTAGTCGATATTGATGAAATGTGTTCCTTCAGTAGCATCTTCACTAACAACATAATCAAGTGTAGTTCCAAATGAGCTTGATGCAGTTAATTCTTCAATTTTGATCTGTTCGTCTGCAACAGCAACAAATGCATTATCAGTATTAGTTAATGTTAGACGAATGTCTTGTTTACTTTCCCAACCATTATTTTGTATTAAAAAAGAAATGGAAAATGTTCTATCGAGTAAAACTGAATCTGGGTGAATGATTTCAATTTCCATGCCACCTTCTTGAGATAATTTTATAGTTTCAGAATATGCATATTCAGAATTTGAGAAAAACAATAAGGGAAATAATGTGAAAATTAACAGATGTTTTTTCATAATATTATAAAACACAAATCAAAATTAAAGTTTCATGATGAATAGTTTATTAAAAAATGTCATGATTTAAGTAAAACAATAAAAAAATAATTATGGAATTAGTACACACAGATGTATGGAGTTTTCTCCAGCAGGAATGCATTGTGAAAATCGATGTGTCTATTGTTGGAGACCTATGGAATTTTATGATTCATTGAAAATGGATGAACAAAAAGTTGCAGAACCAGAAGATATCATGTCAAAACTCATGGAAGAGAGAAGAAAATTAATCGTAGGACATTTTGGGGATCCTAGTCAAGATAAACAAAAGATTGAGGAATCACTCACACCTAGTCATTATGCAATATCACTATCAGGTGAACCAACTATGTATCCAAAGTTGCCAGATTTGATAAAGTATCTCAAATCATTAGAAGCTACAAAATCAATTTTCCTTGTAACAAATGGTCAAGAACCAGAAATGATTCAAAGACTTGCAGATGAAAATGCACTACCTACACAACTTTACCTGTCAACAAATGCGTCAGATTATGATTCATTTCTTAAGATTAACAGACCAAGATATGACGATTCCTGGGAAAGATGGAACAAAACTTTGGAAATGCTTGCTGAATTAGATACAAGAACAGTACTTCGAGTTAC
>LUPB01000080.1 GCA_001627235.1 Nitrosopelagicus sp. REDSEA-S31_B2
TCAAAGAAGGTCTTTGAGATGGCAAAAAGTGTAATTTCGGTTTATCCTCAAATCACTGCAACTGAAACGGTACTATTTGCAATATCTGTTGATTCAGTTGACTCTCAAGCTGATTTTGTCAAAGAGTATGAAATTCCATATGTTCATCTAAGTGACACAAAAAAGAAGGCTTGTAAGAAATACGCTGGAACAAATATTGCAGGTCTTGCAAAAAGGAGCACCTTTGTCATAGACAAGAATGGAGTAATCCATGATGTGATGCGAGAAATCAATGTCTCGTCTCACGGTCAAGAAATTCTTGACTCGTTGACCAAAATCAAAGTATAAATCCTTCAAAAAAATCATCCGTGCAATGCTTGATTTAGTTGCAAAGGAATTATTTCTTACACGCGGTATTGGTATCCATGAAGATAAACTAACAAGTTTTGAGTATGCACTTAGAGATGCAGGAATCGCTGGAACAAATATTGTTCTCATATCTAGTATCTTTCCTCCAAAGGCAAAACTAATTCCAAAAAAAGACGGCTTGAAGAAAATCAAACCTGGACAAATTCTATTTACCATATATTCTAGAAATCAAACAAACGAGCCACACAGAATGATTTCTGCTTCTGTTGGTTTGGCATTGCCAAAGGATCGAACTCGTTATGGATATCTATCTGAATATGATGCATTTGGTCAAAACGAAAAACAGGCAGGTGATTATGCTGAAGATATTGCTGCTCAAATGCTTGCATCCTCTCTTGGAATTCCATTTGATATTGACAAAAGCTGGGATGAGAAAAGACAACAATGGTCAATTTCTGGAAAAATCTACAAGTCACAAAACATCACAATGACTGCAAAAGGTGACAAGTCTGGAAAATGGACTACCGTATTTTCTGCAGCGTGCTTAGTTCTCTAACGTTTAGGTTTGTATCCTTTTAGATAAAATATTGCAGCTCCGATTCCTATCACAATAATAATTGCTAATACTGCATATTGTGATTCGTCACCTTCTGATTGATCACCTTTGCCAAACTCCTCAATTGATTCATAATCTTGTTTAGGTATGTCTTCTACAGAATAAAATGACATTTCACTTTCTCCATCCCATTCTCCTATCTCTATTATTAATTCTCCATGTGTTGCAACCTTATCTTGACCAAATAGGAATTTTGCATCAATTACATCTCCTGCGGGATTACTGAAAAACCATCCTTTCTGTGAAATACCTTCAAGTGTTGTCACATCTGTAATTGCATGAGTTGTTATAGCATCAATTTTTGATTGTTTTTCTGTAAGTACTATTAGTTGTATTACTGAATTTAATGGAACATTTCGTTCATCAAAAATATCTGAACGTGATATTTCTTTTATTCCTAGTGCACTCAATGGATCAATCTTTGCAATATTCTCTATTGCATCTTTATTCTCTTTTGCTACTTTAAACATGAATAGATTTTTGTCTCCATTTTTTATCATACTTATGGAAATTATTGAATCATCTTCTTTTGCCAATTCTTTTGAAACAGAATAAAATCCGCCTGCTTCTCTAATGTCTTTTGGAATTAATTTTCCAGCCAAATCTGTAAATATAAAGTCCGTAGACTGTTTTGGCATCACATATGTTGCAGAAACTGCACCTCTACCAGACACTGTTCCTGATGTTTCTAGTAACATGTTTGTATCATCAACTGTGTGTATGAATGTGGAATGAAATTCTGCATCATCTCCAAATATTTCTTTTAAATCGTCAATTACTTCTCCTGACATCTCTCTTGCTGTATCTTGAACTTGTCTTATTCCTCCATCTCCCTTTAATCTCTGATAATCAAAATTAATCATAATACATTGTTGTTCTGATGTAACCCCGATGACACATTGTCCTGCGTTTGTAAATAATACTGCCCTAATCTGGTCATTATTGTTTATCTTCTCTATCAATTCATCTGGAATTCTAATTTCATCATTACTTGTAGTTTCAAATCCTATTGATGCTATTATTGAATTTGATAATTTTCCATCATAAATTATTGTGGCCGTTTCTTGAAATGTAGCTTTTTCAAACAACTGTGCACTTGCAACTGGTGTGATTATCAATAATCCAAAAACTATTCCCAAAATCAATAATGCCTTTTACATGTACCATGAAACTTGTATTATTTTATTTAGGTTACTGCTTTTGGCTATAACGTTTAAATCACTAATGTAATTCTGCATAATTGACATCGAATTCAAACCGTTGGGGAACACGCTGGCAGTCCGATGGCTCGGGCTGCCAGCCCCACATTTTAATTAATTATAACTTGGCTAGTTTTCAGGTTTTTGTGAACCTCCTGCAGCTAAAATGTCTGTATAAGTAGAGACAAAATTCTCACCTTCATTTTTGTATGTCTGAAATAGTGAAACTGCAAGCAAATTTCCAAAGGAATACGAATAGCAGTAAAATGGTGAATGGTAAAAATGTGGAATACAACTCCATTCTATTCCAAAGTCGTCTGATATGTCAATCGAATTTCCAAATTGCACTTTTAGATTATCTCTGTAGATGTTAGAGATGTCATCTACTGTAATGGAATTTGCAATTTGATTATGTGCTTCAATCTCAAACAAGGTGAAAAATGACTGTCTTCCAATTGTTGCATAAAAGTCGTCAATCTTATCAGAAAGCATTGTAGCTTTTTCTGAATCTGAAACTTGATTTGAAATATTGTCATACAATAGTAATTCTGAATATGTGGATGCAGTTTCTGCTAGAGGTAGTGGTGCATCTGATACCAAAATTGATTTTTGAGATGATGCCACACTATGAACTGCATGTCCAATCTCATGTGCTAATGTAAATACATCTCTTGTTTTTCCTGTATAATTAATCAAAACAAATGGTGTAATGTATGGTAATGGGGTACTACAAAATGCACCATCTCTTTTACCATGTCTTAGTGAATAGTCAATGTGATTTTCATTGAATACTCTTGCTGCATATTCTGCAATCTGAGGGCTAAATCTGTTAAGTGAATCTAAGACAAGCTTTGTTCCTTGATCAAACGTATAGTTTCGTTCTCCAGCACTTTTTTTCGATGGTGCATACAAATCATATCTACGTAGCTTTTTCACTCCTACACGTTTTGCCTTTTGCTTAAAGTATTTCTGAAAAACTGGCGCATTTTTCTTACACACTTCTAACATCACTTCAATTGTTTTGTCATCTACGTCATTAGAAATATTCTGTATTGAAATTGGGCTTGAGAATCCTCTCATGTCAATTCCTTCATTTTTCCAGTTTAGTACAATATTTTGATAAATTTGTCCGATAACTCCTTTATTTTCTTGATATTTTGTTAACAGTGATTTGTAAGCTGCTTCTCTTGTCTTTGGGTTCTTATTTCTGACCAAAGTAGTAAGCTCTTCTCTACTCATCGTCTTCTTTTTACCATTAACATTTACAGTATAGGTAAATGCATTTGTTATTTTATCATAAATTTTCACTAGAGCTGATATTCCTGTAACATCAAGTGTATTGATTATTTTTTCTTCAGGTTCTGTCAATGCATACTTTGCAACTAATCGTTTGTATCTAAGATAATCTGATAATTCTCCTGCATCTTTGATTAGTCTCTTAGCATTTTTTTCATCAACTTGTTTTTTCCACCACAAGTCAAAAAACAACATTTTATTTTGAATGACAGATCCAAACTGTGAAATTCTATTTAGTAGTGCAGTTGCCTCATCAGACTGTGTATTTTCTGAAAATTTCAGTCCTGCATATCCCCCAATTTTACTTGATTTCTCTGTAATATCTTCAATCTCATGCAATAATTGTAGAAATTTCTTAGACGAAATGTTTGGTTTTAATTGAGATTTATTTTTAGCAAATTTTTCAGATTGTCTTTTAATTTCGTTTATTTTTTTATCAAAAGTTTGTCTAGATGGGTTCTTAACTAAATCATCTAATACCCATTTACCATTTTCGTATTTTTTCACATTTATCTTCAGACTGAACTGTTTCTATACCTTTTGAAAATTCATTCAACGTCTAAATAACACAAATTCAAAAATCATCTTGGATCCGTCGTCTAGCCTGGTTTGGATGCTGCACTCACACTGCAGAGGTCAGGGGTTCAAGTCCCCTCGGATCCATTAAATAATCCTGAAAAACTAGAATGAAATCCGGATAAGATTTTATTGTCAAATACATTGAACGTTAATAATGAAAACCGGCTTGTTTATTGCAATTGTTTTAGTTTCTGGATGTTTTGCAGGTTTGATACATGGCGGAATTAATCTTGCGATTGTGGAACCATATCTTGATCAAGCAATTGGAATTGAAAATCAAACTCTTTTTGCAACTGGTGAAGAAGAAGATACTCCTGAATTCTGGGTAGAATACAACTCATATCGTGTTTGGCAAAAAGGTGGTCAAATTCTAGCTGGCGCAATTCTTGGAACATCTATTGCAGCGTTAGTTGGAATTGTATTTCTCTTTGTAAGGAAAGTATTGCCTGAAGGAAATAATGTCAAAAAAACACTTGTTTTATCTGGCTTAATGTGGTTTACAATATTTGTAATTCCTTTCTTAAAGTATCCTGCAAATCCTCCTACTGTTGGAGAAACTGAAACGGTGGTTTTACGTTCTATACTTTTCCTATCATTCATTGCAATTTCAGGACTGGGTGCTGTTGGATTTTATCAAGTTTACAAAAGATTACAAAATAAGAAAATTATTGCATTTGCAGGATATGCAGTATTCATCACCACTGTATTTTTCTTAATGCCTGAAAATCCTGATGAGATAACTGCTCCTATGGAACTAGTCGATGGATTCAGGGGTGCATCATTTGTGGCAGTAACTGTTTACTGGCTAACATTAGGTTTGATTCTTGGTGGATTCATTGAAAAACTTCAAGAACGACTTAAGCTAAAGAGTTAGTATGGTAGACGATCTAAAAACACCTGGTTTTTTCATCATAGCAATACTTGGAACAATTGTTACTGCGGGATTTTTCCTAGCATTTTTCCCAACTCTGTTTAAAAAAAGAATTCACTCAAAATCTATGTTGTATTCATTGGTCGTTTCTGATGTCTATGGAAATAATGCAACTCTTCCCGGAATAAGGACAAGTTTCAAAAATAAAGATGTGGCATTATCTTTTGCCAAATTCTATAAAAAACAATTCCCTCTCTATAATTTTGGTATAATTCATGAGGTTAATGGAATTGAAAAATTGATTATTACAAAACACATCTAGAATTACATAAATTATCTAATTTTCAATCAATATTATGAAAGCAGTATGGAATGACACTGTAATTGCTGAAAGTGATGAAACTGTGGTAGTAGAGGGAAATCATTACTTTCCTCCTGATTCAATCAAAAGTGAGTACTTTCACAAGACTGAAACAAGTACCTCTTGTCCTTGGAAAGGAATGGCTAGTTATTATTCAGTCACTGTAAATGGAAAAACAAACACTGATTGTGCATGGTATTATCCACTTCCAAGTAAAGAAGCTGAAAAAATCAAAAATATGGTATCTTTTTGGAACGGCGTCCAAGTAATCTAAATACTAGTATTTTTCAAGAATAATTATGGTTGGTCCTCAAGATGGTGGTTTTGGTTTTGATCAGTCAAAAAAATACACCAGCGTTGATAATTTAGATAAAATATGTGTGCAATGTCAGGCAGGACAACACAAAAAATGTCTTTTCAAATCAAAAGAGCAACCAAGTTGTGATTGCGAACATTGTTTAATTTATGGATAAGTTAGTTCTAGCTTAGAAAACTAACCTTTAATCATAACTGCTTCTATAATAATAAAATGGAAAAAACCCCTGATGAATCAAAGGCTGAAGTAATAATTCGAATGTTTCCATCAGATGCAAACCCTGCTGGAAATGTCTTTGGTGGTGCAATTTTAAAACATATTGATATGGTTGCAGGAATTGTTGCTCAGCGTTATAGTCAAACTAACGCTGTAACTGTAAGCATGGATAAGATTAGTTTCTTAAAACCGGTCTTTGTTGGGAACGTCCTTTTTGTAAAAGCACGAGTAAATTACGTTCAAAAATCCTCTATGGAAATTGAAGTTAATGTTGAAGCCGAAGATATTGCAAAGGGCACGCGAGTTCATACTGGAAATGCGTTTGTGACATTTGTTGCCTTAGATGATAATGGCAAACCTACTAGTGTTCCAACATTACGCATTGAGAATCCTGAAGATCAAAAGCGTTTTGATGAAGGTAAGATTAGAATGGAACGTAGATTAAAAGAGCGAGAAAAATAACTCATACTTTAAGTAATAATTACCAAAATTCTAGACATGTCTGATCTTCTATATCGATATCGCAAGACATTTGGTCCAGGTATATTGTTTGCATGTACTGCCATAGGTGTTTCACATCTTGTACAATCTACTAGGGCTGGTGCTGAATTTGGTTTCATGATTCTTGGTTTTGTTATACTTGCAAACGTCTTAAAATATCCATTTTTTGAACACGGTTCACGTTATGCAAATGTTACTGGAACAAGCATAATTGACGGATATGAAAAACTTGGAAGAAAATTTCTGATATTATATCTGGGAATAACTCTGGGTTCGATGTTTTTTGTGACTGCAGCTGTAGGGTTTGTTACGGCAGGTTTCTTTGAGAATCTCTTTCAGCTAGAATTTTTAGGAATCTGGACTATGGTACTACTGTTTGCAATATGTGGTGCCATACTATGTGTTGGAAAATTTGGAACCCTGGATGGAATCATCAAAATCATTGGATTTGTACTGATTGTTTCCACGATTGCTGCATTTGTTCTGGCATTTATCAATGGACCTGTAGAAAAATCTGAAAATTTTCTTCCTCGTGAATTATGGAATGATTCTGGAATATTCTTTTTGATTGCATTAATGGGATGGATGCCAACAGCAATAGATCTTTCAAGTTGGAATAGTTTGTGGACTCTGGCACGAATTAAACAAACAGGTTTTAGACCAAAATTAAAAGAGACTCTTACTGAATTTCGAATTGGCTATTTTGTAACTTCTTTATTGGCTATTTTCTTTCTTGGACTGGGAACGCTAGTATTTTTTGGTTCTGGAGAATCTCTGCCGAATAATAATTCACTTTTTGCCCACAAAATTGTTACAATGTTTGCTGACACAATAGGTTCTTGGAGCTATATCATTATTGCAGCGTCTGCATTTAGCGTAATGTTTGGAACTATTCTTGCTGTATTTGATGGATACTCACGTTCATTTCAAAAAATTATTCAATTATTACAAAAAAAGGAATCTGACGATTCTAGAAAATCATATGTAGCAATTGTCTGCATACTTGCAATTGGTTCAATTTTGATAATTATGCAATTTGGTGACAAATTAAAAGAACTAGTTGATTTTGCAACCACATTATCTTTTCTTGTGGCACCAATAATTGCAATACTGAATCATAAATTGGTGGTTGGTCGATTCTTACCTGAAAACACTCGTCCATCCATGTGGGTAAAGGGACTAAGCATATGTGGAATAATTTTCTTAACTGGATTTGCATTATTCTTCATATATACAAAATTTTTCTAGAATCGTTACACAACTTATAGATATTCTATATGCATTGATTCATTATGGCAAAAAGCAATTATGAAATTTTAGGCATACCTGAGGGTGCATCTAGAAATGAAATTCGTTCTGCATTTAGAAGTCTAGCATTAAAACATCATGCCGATAGAGGCGGACAAGATGAAGAATTTATCATAATTAAACAGGCGTTTGAAGATCTTAAAGTAGGAAAAAAATATCCTGATTCTCTAGATGAAAAGAAACGTAAATCAAAATTCTTTTGGGGAACTGACGAAGAAGAAAAATTACGACATAACACATTACTTTCTAATGATGTTGCACAAGAAATCAAAATTGGACAAGAATGGATAGATGCATTAGAAAGAACTAACGGTACAGGGGTTCGTTTGTTTGGATCAAAAGAATTAGGACAGATTGAATTAGAACGAAAACCTACTGGGGCATTATCCATAAAAGGAAAATTATGGCATACGTCAACAAGTGCCACATCCGACTGGTAGAGTAGGAATGTCTATCATAAAAGAACACTTTACAAAACTTGAAGCTCCAAAAGGAAAAATTATTGCAGGTGATGTACGTGAAACCGTCTCTTTGGAAGCTGAAGAAGTTCTTGCACTTAATCTAGTTGACAACGTAAATGTCACAGGTAAGAAAATCTTTGTTTTTGGGCCTAAAGTTAGCTATGATGTGTTTTTCAAATTAAAAGAAGGAGGTGTCATTCGTTTTTACGACAAAGGCTCTGGTTTTGATATTAGCGATGATGCAATTTTACAACTTGAAAATGGAAAAGAATTCTTCTTAGATGACCTGAAAACTAGAAAATTAATTGGCTTTGGTGGCCAAGACATGACATATGAGTTTCTTGATAAACTTGAAGAGAGTAGTGGTGCAATTGGTTCTAATTGGTCATCAAAACTATCTGGATTGTTTAAGAAAAAATAACTACTTTTTAATTCCCAGTGCCCTATTTTTCAATCTTAGTTGAGTGCTGCGACATTTTCTACATCTTGTGGCGCTCATATCTAATCTTGCTCCACATGAAATACAAATTTTCATGTGCAATCTTGCTTTTTGTGCAATCTGTTTCTTTAGTGGATCTGCAACTGGCATAGTAATTCGTCAAAAATCTCGTATTTATTCTATTGGCTACTCATCTTGCCTGCTAGAAGCACTGCTACCTCGCCTGGTCTCTTTGCAACTGGAATATTTGCCTTGGCAAACATGGATATTTTTGATTCTGCTGAACCATATGTTCCCATGACTATTGCGCCTGCATGTCCCATTCGTTTTTCTTTTGGTGCTTGACGTCCTGCAATATATCCGACAATTGGTTTCTTGAAACCTGTATCTATGATATGTTGAGCCAAAATCTCTTCAGAATCTCCTCCAATTTCTCCGACAACTACCATTGCCTCTAATTCAGGATCATCTTTTACCATGTCAAATGCATCAATCATTCGTGTTCCGTTAACTGGATCCCCTCCAATACCGATTGTGATGTTTTGTCCAAAACCTGCGCTGGTCAAATTATTTGAAATTTCATAAAGTAATGTTCCGCTCTTTGACAAAACTGCTACTTTTCCAGATGAAAATGGACTTGCAGGCATAATTCCCACTTTAATCAATCCTGGCACAATCACTCCTGGAGTATTTGGTCCAATCATAACTGCATCCTTTTGTTTTGCTAATTCTATTACCTCCATTGCATCTCTAATTGGAACGTGCTCTGGAATTGCAACTAGTAGTTTTATTCCTGAGTTAAGAGCATCTTTTGCAGCATTTAAGAAAAATTTTGCTGGCACAAATACTATTGAAATCTCTGCACCCGTTGCCTCGACTGCATCTTTGACTGAATCGTAAATTGGAATTTTATCTTCAAATTTCTGTCCTGCTTTTCCTGGTGTAACTCCTGCTACAATATTTGTTCCATAATCTAACATTAATTTTGTATGAGTTGAACCATACTTTCCTGTAATCCCTTGTACAATTACTGGTTGTTTTTGGTAGTTACCGTCTACATTTTTTTTTCCGCGAAGAATTTCATAAATGTCTGTCATTTGTTTGCCTCCATTACAACTCCATTAATTGCTTCTTCAATTGAATCAAACATTTTGGTTTTTGTATCTTTTAGCATTTCTTTTGCTTTATCTGATTCTGTTCCCATTAATCTTGCAAAGACTGGAAGATCAATTAAATTATTATCATATGCTTGAATGAAAGCCTCTGCAACTGTTGTTGTTTTTACAATTCCTCCATAAAGGTTTACAAGAATTCCTTTCACTCTTTTCATTTTACTAATTAATGTCAAAGCTTCATAAACTGACTCTGTTGTTGCACCGCCACCAACATCTAGAAATGTTGCTGGTTTTCCACCGTTGTCTGTAACAAGATCAAATGTTGACATTACTAATCCCGCTCCGTTTCCAATAACTGCAATATTTCCATCTAATTCGACAAGTGAAAATCCGCTTTTCTCAGCTTGTTCTTCCAATTCTGATTTTTCTTGATATTTTTGTAATTCTTCATGTCTAAAGTTTGAATTGTCATCTGTCATAACCTTGCCATCAAGTGCCATCAATGTTCCATCTTTTAAAATTGCAAGTGGATTGATTTCTGCTAATTCTGCTTCTTTTTCAATAGTTAATTTTGATAGTTTTTGTAGCATTTCTACAAACTGTTCTTCTTGTGAATCTTTGAGACCAATTTCATTTGCAACTTCTTTTGCTGTTTGTGCATCAACATCTCCTAGTCCTACTTCACGAATTGTTTGATTCTTTACTGACTCTATTTCTACTCCGCCTTCTGATGATGCAATAATTGTGTAACATCTCTTACTTCTGTTCAAAAACAATGATAGATACAATTCTTTTTCAATATCTGCCATTTTTTCAAGCAAAATGGCTCGAGTTTTTTCACCTTTGATTGACATATTCAATAATTGTGGATATTTTAGCTCAAATTCGTCATCACTGTTACACTTTTGAATTCCGCCGGCTTTTCCCCTGCCTCCTACTGGAACCTGTACTTTGATAACAAATGGATATCCTAACTCTTTAGCATCTTTGCGACCTTTTTCAATGTCTGTTGATGAAATGCTTGGTGGAGTTCTAATTCCAAACTCCTTGAAAAGCTCTTTTGCTTGATACTCTAATAATCGCATAAATTTTGTCTAAAAAATGGACTTTATATTCTGTTAGCTCTCAAATTGGTCTTCTAACAAGTCTACTACTTGTCCAAAAAGATCTTTACTCTTTTTCAACAGTCTGTTTGGAAATTCCTCAGTTGAAAATACTATCTGCTGTTTAATCTCTGGAATTACCATGCCTCCTGAAACAATGACTTGTTCGATTACGTGTTCTTGGGTTAATGTACAAACGATCTCTTCAAACACATCTTCGGTTTCTTCTAATGTCTCTCTATACAAGACAATCGGAGTATTTGTCTGACTGATAAAATTTGTAGCCTTTACTAATAATTCATGTAAATGCTGAGTTGACCATGTGTCAAGGCTAATCTGCTTTACCATGCCCTAGTATAACGAATTTCTTATTTAAGCCCCGCAGATACTTGCAAGCTCGACTATTTGTCAAACTTTTGTAAAATTATTCGACTCCGATCCTAATTTTGAGGCCGTCTATGTCATCTTCTTTATACTCTTTACAGGAATCTGTAAAATCAACGCTTTTCACTCTGACTAGAAATGCAATTTCTTCTGTTTTTTCTTTGATTAATTCTAGTGAATCCTGATCAAGATCTAAAATTGATGCTTTACTTAGGATGTCTGTGGGATTGTAACCTCTTTCTTTTCGTAATGTCTGTATACGTCTTGCCAAATCTTTTATCAATCCTTTAGCCATCATCTCATCATCTCTTTCTAATGAAATTATGACAATCAGATTTTGTCTTTTTGCAAATTGATATTTTTCATTCACCTCGAAATCAACTATAAAATCTTCTTTATCTAGCACAATTGAGTTCTCTCCAATCTTGAATGTGTAGGAATTTTTTTCTTTTAATCCATTGATTATTAATTCAGGCTCTGTTTCTGAGAACATTTTTAATAATTTTCCCATATCTTGTTTTGCTTTTGGTCCGATGGCACTTCTTTCTAATTCAATTTTAGGCATCACTGGCAATCCCTTTTCTTTTAATTCTAGATACTGTTCTATTCCTTCAGTTTTTTCAATTTCAATTATCTCATAATCTTGTACATTCATCTGTGACTTTGTCAAGTCTGAAAGTGATTCTAGAACTTGTTTCTGTCCTTTACTGACGCAGATTAATGCCTGATTGAGTGGCCATCTTCTTTTCAATTTGCCTTTCATTCTTGCAGCCGATGTTACTGAAACTGTCTCTTTCAATAAATCAAAAGATGTTTCTACTTTTTCATCAATTAATGTCGTATCTACTTTTGGCCATGATTCAAGTAAGATATTCTCTTTTTCTGAAAACATTGCTTCATAGAGATATTGAGTTGTAAATGGTGCAAATGGATGCATTAGTATGTCAATTGTTTTCAAAGTTTTTGCAAGAATTGCATAAATCGTAAACCGTCTGTCTTTTTTTGAATCATCTTCGTCCCATAATTCTGATTTTGTAATTGGAATGTATATCTGACTGAGAGAATTTATCAAAAAGTCTTCTATTGCTTTTGCAGATTCATGGAATCTACACGAATTGTTTGATTCTGTAGTCTTTTCAATCATTCTTTGAAGCTTTGATAACAACCATACATCTGGAGGTGTTAACAATTCATTCTTTTTGGCCCATTCAATTGTTGATTCTTCTAAACTAAAATTATCATACTCACTGTTTTGTTTGTAAAATGTATGCAAATGATATAATGTACTGATAACTTGGTAAGGCCTTGACATTAATTCCTTGGTGCTGAAGTTTAATGGTTCAATGGGACTTGATTTCCACATAAAATAAAATCTTACAAGATCTGCAGGATACTTCTCTAACAATTCTTTTGCTTCTAAAACATTGCCTTTACTTTTACTCATTTTATTTCCATTTTCATCTAGAACGTGTCCTTGAAACAAAAATGATTTGTAAGGTGAAACTGGAGAATTATTGTATATCACATTTTCAATTAATAGTGTGTATGCCCATCCTCTTGTCTGATCAATTCCTTCTGTAAAGAATGGCGCTGGAATCTTTTCTTTGTATGTTGCTTCATCTAATGATGCAATTGGCGCTGAACCGCTGTTATGCCATGTATCAAGAACAAATTCTTCTCTTGACATTATTGCATTACATTCTTTACATTTCACTTTGATCTTATCAATCCATGGTCTATGTAACTCAAAGTTTTCTCCGTCTGGTAATTCTATTGCAGATTCAATAATTTCTTTTCTTGAAAATAATCTTTCCATATTTCCACATTCGTCACATTTCCAGACTGGAATTGGACATCCCCAAAATCTTTCTCTTGAAATACACCATGGATGTTTTTCTTTGATAATTTCTAAGAATCTGTTTTTTGGTTGATCAAAAAAGTATTCTACATCTTCTGCTGCTTTAATTGCTTTATCGCCTAATTTGTCTAGCATATAGAAATATTCTCTGCGTGCAAGCCATACTAATCCGTGATTGCAACGCCAACATAATGGGTATTTGTGTTTAATTTTTCCAATTCTTACTAATGCATTTCTGTCTTTTACATCATGAACTAATTTCTCATCTGCATCTCTTACAAATAATCCTGCATATTTTCCTGCGTCTTCGGTAAATCTTACTTGATCGTCAATTGGGCAAAAAACTTCGACCTTACGTTTCATTGCTATGTTGTTATCCTCTTCTCCATTTGCAGGTGAAAGGTGTACTAATCCGCTTCCTGCATTTACATCTACAAAGTCTTCTGCAACTGCAACATGATAGTTATCCTGTTTTGCAATTTCTGCAAGTTTTGGAATTTCATCTAATAGTGGATGGATGTATTTCTTACCTTCCATCTCTGTTCCCAAAAATGTTCTTTCTATCTTATACTCTTCAATTTTTACTTCATTCATGAATTCTTCTAATCTTGTTTTTCCAACAATCCATGTCTCCTCCTCAACTTTTACCTCAACATATTCTTCTTTTGGATTTAATCCTACCATTGCATCTGTAACTAATGTAAATGGCATTGTAGTCCATACAATCAAAAATTTGTCTTCGTCGGCAAGTTTTACTTTGTAATATAATGATGGATCCTTGACCATGTCATAACCCTGATTTACTTCTGAATGGCTTAGTGATGTCTGACAACTAGGACAATATGCAACTACTCTAAACCCCTCAGTCATTATGTCATTTTCAAATGCTTTTCTCATCAACTCCCATTCTTTTTCAATAAATTCATCTTTGTATGTCCAATACGCGTTTTCTTGATTAAATGACATTCCAAGTAGATCATCAACTTCTACCCATTTTGTATGATATTTTTTTACAATATTTTTACACTCAGAAACTAATTTCTCAATATCTTCAGACGATGTAATATCGCTTTTGCCATTTTCAATTCCTAGCTCTTTTTCTGCTTGTAGTTCTACTGGCAGACCTTGTGTGTCCCATCCTGCATTGAAAATAACTTTGTTTCCTGATAGTACGTTGTATCTATACCATAAATCCTTGAAAACTCTGCCTCTTAGATGTCCTGCATGAGGAATCCCATTCATTGTTGGAGGTCCCTCGATAAACATTATCTCATTATTTTTTTCTGTATCTTGGTCGATCATTTTTGAGATATCTTTGTCTTTCAAATCATTTTTTACAATTTTCTCAATTTGTTTTATATCAAAATTTTCTACCAGTTCCATCTATCGTTTGAATCTGCTTTTCCTATAAAATCTCTTTGAGGAATATATACTAGAATTCTGTTGGATAATTATTGGTTAATGTCTTGGTAGTAGGTTCCGGTGGACGTGAACATGCACTAACATGGAAATTATCAAATTCTGATAAGGTTGAACAAGTTTTTACTGCACCTGGTAATGGCGGAACGTCAAATAATGTATTGATTTCTGTAGATGATATTGATGATCTAGTGAAATTTGCTCAAGAAAAAAACTGTTTTACTGTTGTTGGTCCAGAAGCTCCACTTGCAAATGGAATTGTTGATAAATTTCATGAAAAACATATGCCCATTTTTGGTCCGTCCAAAAATGCTGCTCAATTAGAATCAAGTAAAATCTGGGCGAAAGAATTCATGAAACGAAACTCTATTCCTACTGCAGATTTTGAAATCTTTGATGATGCACAAAAAGCAAAAGACTTTGTTAAATCATATGATAAGCCTGTTGTAATCAAGGCCGATGGTTTGGCTGCTGGAAAAGGTGTAATTGTTTGTGATAGTAAAGATGAAGCAAATGATGCGATTGACACTATTTTGACTAACAAAACATTTGGTGATGCTGGCTCTAAAATTATTGTTGAAGAAAGAATTGATGGAATTGAAGCCTCATACATTGCATTATGTGATGGAAAAATAGGAATTCCTATGGCCACAAGCCAAGACCATAAACGAATTTTTGATGATGATAAAGGTCCCAACACTGGAGGTATGGGTGCATATTCTCCAACTCCGATAATTGATGACCATCTTGCATCTGAAATTCAAGAAAAAATTATTGATAAAACAATTGTTTCAATGAATAAAGAAGGAATTGAATTCAAGGGCTTTCTATATGCAGGAATAATGATTAAAGATGGTATGCCATACGTTCTAGAATACAACGTGCGTATGGGTGACCCCGAATGTCAACCAATCTTAATGCGTCTTGATTCTGATTTGTATGAATATCTTCTCGCATCTTATGAAGGAAATCTAAAAGATCTCCCAAAGATTTCTTGGAAACAAGAATATGCGGTATGTGTTGTTCTAGCATCAAAAGGCTATCCTGAATCTTATCCAAAAAATGATAAAATCACTGGATTTGAAAATATACAAGAAAATTCATTTGTATTTCATGCAGGTACTAAAAAAGAAGATGAAAATATTTTGTCTAATGGTGGCAGAGTTCTTGGAGTTACTGCATTGGGTCTGACTCTACAAAATGCAATTGATAATGCTTATTCTGCATGTCAAAAACTTGATTGGAAAAACAAATACCATCGTAATGATATAGGAAAAAAAGGGCTTTCTTACTTATGATGTTTTAATTACATCCTTTTCTGTAACAATCCAATCCATCTTGATATCATTTTTAGAAACTGGAATTGTCTTCACAATTTGTTTTGAATATGAAAGTCCAATTTTAACTGCACCACTTCCTTCCAAATATTTGTCATAAAACCCAAAACCATATCCTATTCTATTTCCTTGATTGTCTAATCCTATACATGGAATTAGAATAACATCATGATTCTCTTGAATTGGAGTGTTATCTTTTGGTTCAGGTATGTCGAATTCTCCCTTTTCTAATTTTGATACATCCTCAACTTTTCTAAATGTCATTTCATCTTGTGATACTTTTGGTAATGACACTGATTTTCCTTCATTTAGAAAATAATTGATAATATCGTTAGTTTGTACTTCACTACCAATTGAAGAATAACATCCAATTGTTTCTGCCTCTGAAATTATCTTCATTTTTGTCACTTTTGAAAAAATTTTCTTACTATGAATCTCCATTAAATCAAATGATGTGGAATCTCTTTTCTCTAGAAGATGCTTTCGTAAAGCAGCTTTTTCAGGATTTGATGTCAATTCCTCTTGATAGTGCTGCTGCAGTCACTGTATTTTTCAAAAGCATAGCTACTGTCATTGGTCCCACTCCTCCTGGAACGGGTGATGCAAATGATGCTTTTTCAATAATTTCTGAGTAATCTGCATCTCCAGATAACTTTCCCTCATGTCTAGTTGTTGCAACATCAATCACTATTGCTCCATCCTTAACCATATCTGGTGTAAGCTTGAAAATTTCTCTATTTCCAACACCTGTTATTATAATATCTGACTCTAAACAAATTTTTTTCAAATCTTTTGTTCTTGAGTGACATGTTGTAACCGTTGCATTATTTTGTAATAACAAATGATACAGTGGTTTACCAACTAGGTTACTACGATTAATTACAGCCACATTTTTTCCTTCTAAATCAATATTGTAATATTTACACATCTCAATAATACCTGATGGTGTACATGCAACTAACATCGCTTTTCCAATTGCCAATAATCCCACATTAGGTGGTGTTAATCCATCCACATCTTTTTCAGGTAAAATTTGTGTTGTTGTATTAAATTCATTCAGATGTTTTGGTAATGGAAGCTGAACTAAAATTCCATGTACTGAATCATCATCATTTAATTTTTGAATTAATTCATTTAATTCGTTTTGTGTAATATCTGCTGTTGGGGTATGATCTTTTGTTAAGATTCCTACCTCATCACATGCTTTGTGTTTATTTCTGACATATGTTGCTGATGCAGGATTATCTCCAACCAAAACTGTTGCAAGACATGGATTTACTCCTTTTGATTTTAAATCCTCAACAATATCTTTAACTTGAGATTTGACATTTTTTGCAACCTCAATTCCATCAATCTTTGTTCCTGTCAATGATGGTAAATTCTAAAAGCTAATAATAAATCCTTGAAAATCGTAGAAAGGAAATTATTTGGTGAATTAAAACTAGTTTTATGTTCGTAGCAATTGTAGATGTAAGTCTAAAAGAGGAAAAAATTCCTGAATTTAAGACATGGATTACAGAATCTAACAAGATTCTCTCAAAATTTGAGGGATTTGTTTCTCGTCGTCTACTTGAAGGTGAAGATGGCTCTAAACGAATAATGGTTGAGTTTGAAAATTTTGATCAATTTAAAAAAATGCATCAAAGTCCAGAACATGAGCAATTTCATGGGCAATTAGGTGCTTTCATGGAAGCCCCTCCACAACGTCATTTCTATCATGTAGTTGCAGAGTAAAATGAAATTTGAGTATGATACCACTGATTATATTCGGAAAATAAACAAAGGAAATTCCTATTTTGATACATTTCTAAACAAAGAAAGTCTTGCTGCTGGAATATTAATTTTGAAACCTGGAGAAGAAGATACTCAACTTCCACACGATTCTGATGAAATGTATTACATTTTAGAAGGTGATGGATTTTTAAAAATCAAAAATAAGGATTATGTCTTAAAAAAGGGCAAAGCATTTTTTGTACCAAAAGATACTAAACATTATTTTTTTGGAAATAAGAAAAAACTTAGTGTACTCTATTTTTTTGGCGGACCAGATAATTAATTAGAAATCTTTACTTTTCTACCTTTGATTTTTATTTTATTTCTTGCAAAAAGCTCTACTGCTTTTGGGTATGCTCTGTGTTCTCTAACAAGGATTTTTTTTGAAAGTGTTTTTTCTGTATCATTAGGACTAACTTGTACAATTTCTTGTAAAATTATAGGTCCTGTATCAACTCCTTCATCGACAAAATGAACTGTACATCCAGAGTATTTTGCACCAAAGTCTATTGCTTGTTTTTGTGCATCTAATCCGGGAAATGATGGTAATAATGCTGGATGAATATTCAAAATTCTATTTTTATACTTTTTAATGAAATATGGACTAATAATTCGCATAAATCCTGCAAGACAAACCAATCCGTTAGTTGGCGTAACTTTGTATTTTTTTAATATGGCAATTACTTCTTTGTCAAATTGCTGTCTTTTTCCTTTGTAATTTGAACTATCGATCACTTCTGTTTGAATCCCCATTTTTTTTGCAATTTTCAATCCTTTTGCATCTGGTTTATTTGAAATAACTACTGTAGGTTTGATAGGAATTTTTTTCTTTTTTATTGCTTTGAGAATTGATTCCATATTGCTACCTCTTCCTGAAATCAATATCCCTAGATTTTTCAATATCTGATTTTACTCATGCAATAAATTAAACGCTATGTTAACATTCGATCAAACTTGCAATTTATAATCAAATCTGTATGATATGTATGTATACCTAGATCCAAAAAAAATACAAAATCAGGGAGTACATTTTGTCTCACATGCCCATATTGATCATCTTCCGAACAGTGGTGATGGCACAATCCTCTCTTCTACTGAAACCAACAAAATTGCACAATTACGAGGATTTACGCTCAAAAATTCTACTGATTCACTAGAAAATTTCACTCTTGTAGATAGTGGACATATCTTTGGTTCCAAAGGACTACTCTTTGATGACATATTCTATACCGGTGATATCTCTACACGTGACCGTGGATTTCTAAAAGCTGCCAAGATCCCTAAATGTAAAACATTGATTACCGAATGTACCTTTGGACTTCCTGAGTTTGTTCTTCCTCCTGTAACTGAAATTGTTAAACAGGTAAACGAAATTATTGCAAATTTGTATTCAAAAGGAAAACCTGTATTACTTCTTGGATATGAGTTGGGTAAAGCACAAACTCTATCTCAATTGTTTGGAGACTGGGATCCAATCTACTATCATGACTCTGTTAAAAAAATGAATGATTTACATCGTTCCATGGGTGTTCCACTTAAAGATTCTATTGGTCATACAGAAGCTGAATCTAAAGGTCTCTTAGACAAAAAACCTTGGGTTATGGTAGCTCCTATGATGAGTGCAAAAAACAATTTCATCAAACACATGAAAACAAAGTATGATGTTATTACAATTGGCTTTAGTGGATGGGCAAATTCAAAAAAATTTGGCTTTTCAAGAGGAACTGATTATTCCATTCCATTAAGTGATCACTGTGATTATAATGAATTAATTCAACTTGTCAAAGAATCCGAAGCTGAAAGAGTATACACAATTCATGGATTTGTTGATGAATTTGCACTGGATTTGAATAAACTTGGTTTTTCTGCACAGCCGTTACGTGAAATTTCTCTCGATAATTTCTGTTAATCAAATTTTCTTAAACTTCTGTTATATGCAACACCAAATCTATGTGTCTCATCTCTAATATGTTGTAAAATCTTGATTGAATCTTTGTTCTTTTTAATTACAATTGATTTTGCCTTATTTGGAACAAAAATCTCTTCATTTTCTTTAGCAAGTGAAACACAGGGTACCTCAATTCCAACTTCTTTTAACGCAGAAATTGCAGCGCTAAGTTGTCCTTTCCCCCCATCAATTACTATCAAATCAGGAAATTTACTTTTTTCTTTTCTTAAACGTGAATATCTTCTACCAACAATTTCATTAATCATTGCAAAGTCATCTCTTCCTGAAACTGTTTTAATCTTAAATTTCCTGTATCCTGATTTGTCAGGCTTTCCCTCTACAAATCTTGCCATCGAACCAACCGCATATTCATCTCCATGATTTGATATGTCAAAGCATTCTATTACTCGTGGAATTGTTGGTAATCTCAAAACATCTCTTAATTCAACCAGTCCTGGTTCTGCATCTTTATTTTGAATTAATTCTAAATTGCGCTGAATTAATTCAATCATTTCTTTTCTTTTACCTTTATTTCCAACAATTATCTTCACTACAAATCCTGCCCTATCTGTTAATGCTTTAACAAGTGATTCTTTTTCTTCAATTTCCTCGCTTGTAACAATTGTTTTTGGAATTTGATGTGTTGTATAATATTGATATAAGAAATTTGTAAAATTATTATCTCCTATAAGATCAAAGGAAAATTTTTCACTATCTCTAATTACCCCATGTGTTTGTCGAAATGTCATAATCATGGCATCTTGTTTTCCGTATATTATTCCAAAATACTCTTCATCAGATTTCTTTGTATCTTCCATTTTTTTACCTGAATCTATACTTCCTAATCTTTGAAGTGTATCTCTAATCTCAATTGCTCTTTCAAATTGTTGTGACACTGATGCATCTTCCATTTGTTTTTGCAATTTTTTTGTAAATTCCTTCATCTGTTGTTTACTTTTTAATATTGATTCCAGATCTGCAATATTTTTTCCATATTCTTCTTGCGCTTCTTTGAATTCACATGGTCCATCACAATTTCCTATATGATATTCTAAACATACTTTCTTTGGTAGTGTCTTACAAATTCTAACTTTGAATGATTTTCGTAATGATCCTATTGTTAGAAGCTTTGAACTACCTTTTGTAAATGGACCAAAAATTTTTCCTTTTCCCAAAAAATCTCCATTACGTGTTCTTCGTGCAACCATTAATCTTGGAAATTTTTCGTCTGTAACTCTAAGATACGTGTATCTTTGTTGGTCTTTTAATTCAATATTGTATGTTGGTCTGTATCTCTTAATCATGTTTGATTCAAGCAAAAATGCCTCGCTTTCATTATCTGTTAATACAAATTCTATATCTGCAATTTTTGATACTAGTTTTTGTGTTTTATAATTTTGATTTTTCAAAAAATATGATCTTACTCTATTCTTCAAATTTTTGGCTTTTCCAATATAGATAATCTCGTCTTTAGAATCCTTCATCAAATAAATTCCAGGCTCTTTTGGTATGGAAATCTTTGATATATCAAAAGTCATTTCTTAATCACTTTTTTCAAATATTTTCCAGTATAGCTTTTTGAATAATTTGCCACTTCTTTTGGTGTTCCAGATATGACTAAATTTCCTCCTTCGTCTCCACCTTCTGGTCCCAAGTCTATAATCCAGTCTGAATTCTTTATAACATCCATGTTGTGTTCGATAACAATTACTGTATTTCCCATGTTTACTAATCTGTTTAGGACATCCAGTAATTTTTGTACATCAGCAAAATGTAATCCTGTTGTAGGTTCATCTAAAATGTAAAGTGTTTTCCCTGTTCCTCTTTTTGATAATTCTGATGCAAGCTTTACTCTTTGTGCTTCTCCTCCTGATAATGTAGTTGAAGACTGTCCAAGCTTTATGTATCCTAATCCTACATCTAGGACTGTTTCTAATTTCTTTTTTATTACTGGTATATTTTCAAAAAATTTTAAGGCCTCTTCTACTGTCATTTGTAGTATATCTGCAATATTTTTCCCCTTGTACATCACACCTAATGTCTCTGAGTTGTATCTTTTTCCGTTACATTCGTCACATTTTACATAAACATCGGACAAAAACTGCATTTCGATTCTTTTTACTCCGTCTCCTTCACATGCAAAACATCTACCAATTGGAACATTAAAGGAGAACTGACCTGGAGTATATCCTCGTTCTTTTGATAATTCTGTATTTGCAAATAATTCTCTAATTGGTGTAAATGCTCCAATGTATGTTGCAGGGTTTGATCGTGGAGTTCTTCCTATCGGTGATTGATCAATTGAAATTATTTTATCTATATTTTCTACTCCTGCTACATCTTTGTGTTTACCTGGAAGGCCTGTGGTTTTATAAAAATAGGATGATAGGGCTTTGAGTAAAATGTCATTGATGAGAGTTGACTTTCCTGAACCCGAAACTCCTGTTACTGAAATTAGATATCCTAATGGAAATTCCACATCTATATTTTTTAGATTATTTTCTTGTGCACCTTTAACAACAATTTTGCCTTTTTGGTTTCTTGTTTTGTCACCAATGTTGATTAAGTTATGATCTTTAAGATAATCTCCTGTTACTGATTTATGATTATTGAGAATTTGTTTTAATGTACCCTCAAATACTACGTTACCTCCGTGTACTCCTGCACCTGGTCCTAAATCTAAAATCCAATCTGAGTTTCTAATAATTTCCTCATCATGTTCTACCACGATAACGGTATTTCCCAAATCCCGTAATTTTGATAATGTTTTGATTAATCTTGCATTGTCCCTTTGGTGTAATCCTATTGTAGGCTCATCTAATACGTACAAGACTCCTGTTAAATTAGAACCAATTTGTGTTGCTAGTCTGATTCTCTGTGATTCTCCTCCTGAAAGTGTTGCACTAGAACGATTCAATGATAAATAATTTAGTCCTACATTTCTCAAAAATTCTAATCTTTCTTTAATTTCTTTTAAAATATCGCGTGCAATGAATTGCTCTGTATCATTTAATTCCAATTTTGTAAAAAAATCATATGCGGAATCTATTGATAGATCACAAACTTCCATAATGTTTTTTGAATTAATTTTTACTGCAAGTGCTTCTGGTTTTAACTTTCTACCTTGACACGTTAAACACGGTGTGTCTCTCATGAATTGTTTTAACCACTCTCTCTTTGATTCTGAATCAGTCTCCATGAATTTTCTTTGTAGGTTATTCAACACTCCTTCAAATGCATCTGTATATTCCCAAATCGTATCACTAGTTTTTGCCTCATATGAAAACTTCATGACATCTTCTGTACCATACAAAATCACATTGATCTGTTTTGATTTCATTTGATTAATTGGAGTCATCAGATTGAACTTGTACTTCCTACCAACTACTTTCAGCTCCTGCTTTCGATATGATGAAAATCTTCCACTCCACGGAACAATTGCTCCTTCTAAAATTGACTTTGTCTTATCTGGAATTACTAAATCTGGGTCAAATTCCATTTTGACACCTAATCCATTACATTGGTTACACATTCCAAATGGAGAGTTAAAAGAAAATGTACGTGGCTCTAATTCTCCTACTGTGATTCCACAATGAGGACATGCATTGTTTTGAGAAAAAATCTTTTCATTTTTTTCAGATGCAACTAAAACCGAACCCTTTGCTGCCTTTAGTGCAGTTTGAATACCTTCAAAAATTCTACTTCTATCTGATTTCGAGGCAACAATTCTATCTACGACAATTTCAATATTATGCCACTTTTGTCTGTCGAGTTTTGGGAACTCATCTTCAAGTAAAATTATCTCCCCATCTACTCTTGCTCTTGAATAACCATCTTTTTTCATCTGTTCAAATAATTTTTCATATGTTCCCTTTTTTCTTTGAATTAATGGTGCTAAAACAAGAACTTTTTTCTGAGTAAATTCTTTAATCACTGAATCCGTAATTGATTCTATGGATTGTGTTGAGATTCTTCTTCCACAATTTGTACAATGTGGAATTCCGATACGTGCAAATAACAATCGCATGTAATCATAAATCTCTGTTGTAGTCCCTACCGTTGAGCGTGGATTTTTACTAGTTGTCTTTTGTTGAATTGAAATTGCTGGTGAGAGTCCATCTATTGAATCGACATCTGGTTTATCCATCATCTCTAAGAATTGTCTTGCATAAGCTGATAATGACTCGACATAACGTCTTTGACCTTCTGCATAAATTGTATCAAATGCAAGTGTTGACTTTCCTGAACCAGAAAGTCCACTTATCACAATAATTTTATTTTTTGGAATATCCACGTTAATATTCTTTAAATTATGATGACGTGCACCTCTAACTTTTAATTCATTTTGATTCATTTTTTTCTAACTCCTTTTCAATTCTTTTTATTTTATCTCTACATTTTATTGCATTTTCGAAATCAAGATCTTCTGCAAAAACTTTCATTTTCATCTCAATTTCAATTTTCTGTTTTCCTAAATCTGTTTTTGATTTATTTTTTATATCATCTAATTCTGTTTCTTGTTCTGGAATTGATTTTATGATTGTCTTGGGTATGATTTTATTTTCTTCATTGTATGTAATTTGTTTTTGACGTCTTCTTTCTGTTTCAGCAATTGCTGATTTCATTGATTTTGTTATTGAATCTGCATACATGATGACTTTACCTTGTGAATTTCTTGCTGCTCTTCCAAATGTCTGTATCAAACTCGTATTATTTCTCAAAAATCCTTCTTTATCTGCGTCTAAAATTGCTACAAGGGAGACTTCTGGAATATCCAGCCCTTCTCTTAGAAGATTTATGCCTACTAAAACATCAAATTCGCCTAATCTAAGCTGTCTTATCAGTTCTGTTCTTTGCAATCCTTCAATTTCTGAGTGTAGATATCTTACTCTGACTTCTTTTTTTGACAGATATTCTGCTAAATCTTCTGCCATTCTTTTTGTTAATGTTGTAACTAGTGTTCGTTCTCCTTTTTTTGCTCTTACTGATACTTCTTTTATCAAATCATCCATCTGTCCTTCCGATTTTCTAATCTCAACTGTTGGATCAATTAATCCTGTAGGTCTAACCAATTGCTCCACGATCTTTTTTGATCTTTTCTTTTCATAATCTCCCGGAGTTGCAGAAACAAAAATCACATCTTTGAGTCTTTTCTCAAACTCTTCATACTTTAATGGCCTGTTATCAAATGCACTTGGAAGTCTAAACCCATAATCTATTAATGATTTTTTTCTGGAATAGTCTCCTTTGTACATTCCATGTAACTGTGGGAGTGTAACATGTGATTCATCAATTACAAGTAAGAACTCTTTTCCATAGAAATCTAAAAGACAAAATGCTGGTTCTCCCTCGTCTCTTCCATCAAAATGTCTAGAATAATTCTCAATCCCTGAACAATAACCTAATTCTTCTATCATTTCCAAATCATACTTTGTTCTCATTTCTAGACGTTGTCTTTCTAATTCGGGCAATCTGCTCAATCTATCTTTTAATTCACTCTTGATTGATTTTACTGCCTTATCTCGAATATCTTTTGCAATTAGATAATGTTTAGCAGGAAAAATTTTGAATGTTTCAACTTGTTTTTTTACTTCTAGAGAAACATTGTCCAAAACTAAAATTCTTTCAATTTCGTCACCAAATAATGAAATTCTGATTATATCTTGAGAGTAAGCTGGAATGATGTCTATTGTATCTCCTTTAACTCTAAAGTTACCTGGTATTAATTCAACATCATTTCTTTCGTATCTTGCATTGATTAATTTTTTAATTACTTCTTTTCTTGATATTTCTTCATTTTTGTTTAATGTAATGGCCATATCTTCCCATTCTTTTGGCGAACCTAGTGAATAGATGCAAGATACTGTTGACACTATTATTGTAGGCTCTCCTGATAGAAGCATTGCAGTAGCCTCTAGTCTCATTTTCTCAATTTTTTCATTAATCTGAGTATCTTTTTCTATATACGTATCAGTTTGTGGCATGTAGCTTTCTGGCTGATAGTAGTCATAGTAACTAACAAAATAACCTACATTATTTTTTGGGAAAAATTGTTTTAATTCTGAATATAATTGAGCGGCTAATGTTTTGTTATGAGATATGATTAATGCATTTTTTCCAGTATTTGCAATTACGTTTGCCACGGTGAATGTTTTACCGCTTCCTGTTACCCCTAGTAATGTCTGATTCATTTCTGTTTTAGAACCTTTGACAAGCTCTTCAATTGCTTGTGGCTGATCTCCTGTAGGTAAGAAATCTGAATTTATCTCAAATTTTTGCATTAGTTACCATTGTTCTAAAGAAAAGATATAGCTAACTATCGAAATCTAACAAACTGCTTCTCTAACTGTTTGTCCTGGGAAGTTTTTATCAAACCATTCTTTGTATTTTGGTTCATTATCGTATCTATCTAGATAATGTTGCAAGTCTTTTTCAGGATCTGGGAATTTTTATCAAACCATTCTTTGTATTTTGGTTCATTATCGTATCTATCTTGATAATATTTTAGATCCTTTCCAGGCGCTGGAAAATTTGGAACTTTTGTAGATGATACTAACATTATATCATCTTGGCATGTAATTCTTTTTTCTTCTTCTATCTCTGATGAGAATAAATCAGAACTACTTCCCATAAATGCTGCACCTCCTCCAATTATGATTACAGCAATTATTCCAATTATAATTCCGACAACTTTTCCTTTTCCTGATTTTTTTGTTGTACTTCTATCAGTTTCGACATGTTCGATAAACTTTTCTTCGATTGTAGGTTCTTTTGATGCTAACTCTTCTTTTCTTGGTTCTGGTTTTCTTGTCTCAATACTTGGTTTAATGTAAGGATTACCTGAAGTTGCTTTTACCTCTGTAATTTTAAATGATGATTCTGTTGGTTTTCTAATTCTTGGAAAATTTGTTTTTGGTTTCTCAGAAGACTTCATTTTTGTTGTCATCTGTCTATGTCTTGGAGTCAAATACTGCTCCACTAGTGCATCAACATACTTTCTATCTTGCATTGAAATCATACTTTTTTTCTGAAATGATTCGATGATTTGCTTCAGTCTATCTGGGTTTCCTTTTCCAATTTCTAGTAGTTTTAGTGCGTCATCGATGGTAGAATCTGACATGTAATTAATTCTGTATTGAAATGTTTATAAAAATTGGTACTGACTTACCACACTTCATCTGTCTTTAAGACTGCTTTTCCTTCTTCAATCCCAAAACCCATTATTTCTAGAGTTTCTCTTGCAGTACTACTATTTTTTTCAAGTATTTTATTTGCAATGTCGATTTTGTCTTTTTTACTCATATTTTGACCAATCTTGTATTTCCCGTTCATCTCTTTTGGAATCACTTTGATCACTGCTGTATGTTCCAATACTTCCATATCTGATGTCATAGGCAAATATCCTCCTTCTGGCTGATACTTTTTCATCAATCCGTTTAATGCATGAACTTTTTCATCTTTGTCTTCGACAATTTTTGCATTTCCTTTGATAACTACACTGATGTAAAATGTATCTGCAAGTGATGCATCATCTGGGTCTGAAAAATATGAGGGTAAAAATTCTAAATTCTTGTCGACTTCAAAACCTACCTTTGAATCACGTTTGATATTATCAATTTTTTCTCCTCTTACATGTGAGTGCATGTAAATCATATCTTCTAAAAATACAAAATTCATTGGAATGATTTGTGGAAATCCATTTTCATCAATTGATGCAATTCTTCCAGTAGCCTCTTCATTCAAAAATTCTATTATCTTGTTTTTAGATTTTATAATTAATTTTCCAACTAATTGCATGTGGTTGTAGTATTTCTGTTAGTTAAATTATTTATCTTGATCTCTAAAGTATGGAATTACTTTACTTGCAAATTTGTCAATAGAGCCAAAGTAATTTGAACCCCAGAATCTTACAACAAAGTGATTACATCCTGCTTTAACAAATCTCTCAAATACTTGAATGACATCATCTGGAGTTCCAACTCCTACTGATGATTTTGCAATCTCATCTGGTATTGTAGTTGCAGCTTCTCTCATTTTTACAATCCAATCTTGATTTGACATTGAATATTCTGTAAAGTATTTCTTGAAATCAAATCCTTCTATGTCTTTTAATCCGTGAACTCTTAGTATCTCTGGTTTGAATAAACTTACTTTGATTGCTTCTTTCATCTTTGCCCATGATGATTCTTTATCGTCTGCAAAGTAGACATCAATATCCATTGCCATCTGGAATTCTTGTTTATCTTCCTCAGTTCTCTCATTTTTATTCATAGAATCTACAATCTGATCTTTATGGTCTTCAAATAGTTCTGGTGTGTATCCGATTGGTAACCATCCATCTCCGTATTTTCCTGTCATCTCTAGTGTACGTTTTCCACCTGATGCCATGTAAATTGGAACGTGTGGTTGTCTAACTGATTTTGCTTGAAGACATGCTTCGGTTAACTGATAATATTTTCCTTCCCAAGTTTTTCTATTGTCTGGGTCTGATTCATAAAGTTGTTTGATAACTTGAAGTTGTTCTTCAAATTTTGAAACTGGTTTATCAAATGGAATATTGAATTCTTTTAGGTTCTGTGCTTCACCTGCACCGATTCCTAAAGTACCTCTTCCTTTTGATAATCTATCTAATGTAATTGAGGCTAGTGCAATGTTTGATGGATGTCTTCTTAATGCATCTGTAACACATGTTCCTAATTCTACATTGTTTGTTACAGCTGCAATTCCTGAAAGCATGACCCATGGGTCATTAACTATTGCATTGCTCCATTGTGGAACGTTTGAATGGTCCATATACCATACAGAATTGTATCCTGTCTTGTCAGCCAAACTACATGCTGTTAAAATTTGATCTTCTGTTAATCCTAATCTCGCAACGTTTAATCCGTTCTGAATTCCGAATTTCATCATTTTGACCTGTTGTTACTCAAAAATAACCGTTAATAAAGCATAGCAGTAGCTAACGGCACTAGTAAAAATAAAATATAAAAAAGAAATGGAATTCTAGAGATTTCCGGCTTTAATATCGTTAAGACATTTTACAACATCATCTTTTGAAATTGGAATTGGATTTGGATCTAAATGTCCTTTATCTGTCATAACGACATCTGCAGCTTGATCAACATCTGCTTTAAGGTCTAATTTATCAAATCCCATTTTTTCGACAATCTCTTTGAATCTGTCATAAAATATTGATTTGTTATGTTTGTGAGCAACTGTTGTACAAGATGAAAGTGAGTATCCATGTGGAACACCCTCATTTGAGAAGACATACGACAATGCATGTCCTAGTGTTGTTGAACAGTTTCCAAAGCCCATTCCTGATAACATAGAGCCATATGGATAATTCTCTGGTTTGTCATTCATGATTGCATCATACAATACATCGAATGCTTGTTTACACAAAGTCTTAGTTAGGTCATTTCCAAGTTTACTGTCATAACCTTCTGTTGCTTGTGCACATGCATCACATACTGAACTTTTGATTACTTGGTCTGGTGTACCATCCATAAAGTATGAATCAATTACTGCTCTGTCTGCAAGGAATCTATCCTCTCTGAGTAGTTTTTTCTTTCCATCAAACTTTAGAACACAATATGTTGTCATTTCAGCACCTGTACCAAATGTTGTAGGAATTAGAATTTTCTCTACACCCATTTCAGAAGCTGCATACTTAACAACGTCCATTGAACTTCCTCCTCCTAATCCAATCATTGCACTAATGTTTTTGGATTTGTATTCTTCAATTACCTCATTGACCATTTCTATTGATGGTTCTGGTTGTACTTTATCGAACAACAAATAATCTTGTATGCCCATTCTTCCTAACCATTTGTCAGATAATTCTGGAGGAACAGTTGTTACTACCAATGCATTTTTTGGATATTCAGCTTGTGATAATGCATCTTCCCCAAATTGAATTACTTTGGGAATTCTTACTGTATCCATATGAAATGTAAAATCTCTATTCTTTTTATACCTTCCAATATCAAAAACTTAAGTTATTTTCATCTTAGTTAGTTTATTGATTAAAAAACCATCTAAATTAACACTTAATCGTAATTCTCGCAAAGTTCTTTCAATATTGGATGAGGGTTTAGTATCCTCTCACTCTTCACTGCCTCTGAAAAAACACATCTTGCAAAATAAAATTAAACTCTCTAAATCTAGAATAGATCTAAAAAAATTTGATAACATATTCTTGATTGCACTTGGAAAATCAGCTGGCGTCATGAGTGAATTTGCTTCTAAAAAAATTAATTTCACAAAAGGACTTGTAATTGTTCCATCTCATGTGAAACCAAAATTAAAAAAATCAATATTCAAAATTATTTCTGCTGGACATCCTCTGCCCAATCCTTCGAGTTTGATGGCTGGAAAGAATTTAATTTCATTTTTGAATCAGACTGGGAAAAATGATTTTGTTTTGTTTTTGATATCTGGTGGTGGCTCTGCATTATCTGTTCTCCCAAATTCTATTTCTCTTCGTGAAAAAATACTTGTGAATGAGTTGCTAATTAGATCGGGTGCAAACATTAACGAAATTGCTTGTATCCGCAAACATTTGTCGCTCATTAAGGGTGGTCAATTAATTCAAAAAATGAATTGTAAAGGCATTTCTTTGCTAGTCTCTGATGTTATAGGTGATGATATGAGCTCTATTTCTTCTGGGATAACCTATTGTGATAATTCCACTTTTTCAGACGCTCTAAAAATTATCAAAAAATTCTCTCTTCAAAAAAAGATGCCACGTTCTGTCATGTCTGTTTTGAATTCTGGTCAAAAAGGCAAAATTCCTGAAACTCCGAAAAAACCTTTGATAAAAAATATTGTAATACTCAATAATTCTCCATGTCTTTCTAAAATGAAAATAAAATCTAAATCCATGAATCTCAAAACTCAAATCATTCCAAATATTTCAGGAAATCTAAATCAAGTCACAAATTCACTTGCGTCAAAAGCACTTAACTCAAAATCTGATTGTATTATTTTTGGTGGTGAACCAACAGTTACTGTTACTGGCAATGGAAAAGGTGGTCGTAACCAAGAACTTGTATTACGCCTGTATGAAAAATTAAAAGATAAAAAATTTAATTTCACAATTGCATCTATTGGTACTGATGGAATAGATGGAAATACAAAATTTGCCGGTTCAATATTTTCTACTGATTTCCAATATGATGGAAAAACATATCTAAAAAATAATGATTCTTCATCATTTTTCAAAAAATATGGAGGGCTATTTGAAATTGGAATAACTCAAAACAATGTTAATGATATTGGTGTAATTCTTAGACATAACTAAACGAATCTCTTCCTGCAGTATCTTTGCCTTCTGCAAAAAGATGCCTTGTTGATAGATTATCTTTTGAATCAATTAATTGAAAATTCATTTTCACTTTACGTAATTCTGTTAATTGATTGATAAATCGAACCTTATCATTAATTATCTGATTATCTGATGTCTTATCTTGAGTGAAAATTTCATACATTGTTTTAGAATCGCACATTACATTGACCTGATCATTATCTTTTATGATGAATACTCCTAGTCCCCAGTAAATCCCAATATGTAATGCAATGAATTTTGATTCTTCTGCAGCTTTTACATCCAATTTCCCTCCTGACATGTATGCAGGTGGATGTTCTCGAATCTGTTCCACCAATTTTTCACCGGTTCTGATAGTCCAGGTATACTCTTTGATGTTTCCATCTATGAAAAGGTCATGTTCCATAAGTCAATCAAAAAGGTGTTTTTTGTCTATTTAATTTGTATTCTGGTCTTAATGATCCACATTGAAATTAATTTTCATGATGAAGTCACACAATTTCTTCAGAAAAATGGTTGATGAATTAGTAGAATTTTCGACACATGATCCTGAATTGGCTGATGGAATAAAGTGGCTTGATAGTCAGGCTCAAAAGAAAGGCATCACTTTCTATGACATGGTCTTTGAAGTACTGTATAGCCATGACATTAATTCTAAAGCACAAAACTGGCTGAAGACTAGAAATTAATTATTCTCTATCTTGTATTGGAATATATTTACAACCTTGTGGACCTTCATACTTTCCAACGTAAGTTGCCTTTGGTCTATACAACATTGGTTTAGGTGCTGCTTCTGCAAACTTCTCTTCTATGACATGTGCTGCCCATCCAGATACTCTTGATATAGCAAAAATTGGTGTATTGAGATCCATTGGAATTTTTAACATGTAATACACTGATGCACTATACAGATCCACATTTGGAAAAATATCTCTTTCTTTTCTATTCTTCATTAGCCCTGCAGTAGTTTCTTCGACTTTTTTTGTGATAGAAAACCATGGTAATCCTGTCTTTTCAGATAACTTCTTTGATAATTCTTTTAGAACCATTGAGCGTGGATCAACTGTCTTATACACTGCATGCCCCATTCCCATGATTCTATCTCCGTTCTCAATCTTTTCTTTTACCCAATTTTCTACATTACCTTCTTCTTTAATATCTAGCAACATCTTCATGACCTCAAAATTGGCGCCTCCATGTAATTCTCCACTTAATGCTCCTACTGCTGCACTTACTGCAGAATACATATGTGCACGTGTTGATGCAACTTCTCTTGCAGCAAATGTAGATGCATTGAATGTATGGTCTGCATGTAAAATTAAACAAACATCGAAAACTCTTTCCATTTCTTTATCTGGTTTTTCTCCTGTTAACATATAGAGAAAATTTGCTGCGTGACTTAGGTTTGAATCTGGCTCAATAGGTTCTTTATCATTTCTCACTCTTTCCCAACTTGCAATGATTGTTGGAACTTTTGCAATTAGATTTATTGCTCTTTGATGGCTAATCTCTTTTTCAGTACCTTTTTCATCATAATATCCTGCAAGCGCTGCAACAAATGCCTGTAAGACATCCATGGGGTGTGCATTTTTTCTCCAATTTCTCATATTTTTCTGCATTTGCACTGGGATTGCTCTCGCTTCTTTCAACCTTGATGTAAATTCTTCAAATTCTTCTTGATTTGGAAGATGATCATGTAGGAGTAAAAAACAACATTCCTCAAAATTAGAATTCTTTGTTAAATCTAGAACATCAAATCCTCTGTAAATTAACTTGCCTTTTTCTCCATCAATTAAGGAAATCTTGGTATCTGCAATTGGAATATTTCTTAATCCAATATTTTTTGTTTCCATACTCTCGCCCCGATTTTTTTACTATTAAATTTTCAAGTAGTTTTGAACCTAAATCTCTAAAACACTCCGTTTCAGTCAATAATTTTCGATGTAGAAAGTCTAAAGAATCAAAGTTTGCGCATATTACGCCATATTTCATCAATTTACATGTCCACACTCTCGGAACGCGAAATGCGAAAAAAAATCGATGAAGAAATTCTCAATGCTACGCCTGAATTTTTAGAAAAACTTCAAAAATATGACCAAGAGAACCAACTGAATTATTCTACAATTTATGAAATATATTCCACAATTATTAATTCAGAAAAAACCGTTTCTGCAAAATCAAAATCAAAATAAGCATTTTTGGTTTAAATGAGGGATAGCAAATTTCAACATAAATGGTAACTAAAACAAAAAAATCAAAAATTGTATGTGTTTCTCACAAAGAAGATGCAGATGGAATTAGTTCTGCGGCATTAATTAAACAAGCATTTGGGGGCGAAACAATTCTAGTTGATTATCCTGGAATGATGGATGACATGGAGCCTTTACGAAATGATGAATCACTCAAAGAATTATACATTTGTGATCTTGGTTTAAATAAAAAAAATGAATGTGATTTTGTTGAATTTTTAACACAATTACGTAAGCGTAGTGTAAAAATTGCATATCTAGATCATCACGATCTTGACAAAAAAATTATCAAACAATTAGAAAAAATCAAAGTAAAAGTTGTTCATGATACAAATGAATGTGCATCTGTTCAGGTTTATGATACATACAAAAAGAAACTAAATGATCATGCTGCATTTGTTGCTGCATGTGCTGCCATCACCGATTACATGGAAGATCGTCCAATTGGTTCAAAACTTCTTCAAATCTTTGATAGACAATTTGCGTTAATCAGTGCGACGGTTTTGACATACAATATTGTTGGACATCAAAAAGAACCTGATTATTTGTTATATCTGGTAGATGAGCTAAGTGAATCTAAATATCCACATGAAATTCCAAACTCTTATGAATTTGCACAATTACAAGTTGAAAAACTTGCATCAATCATATCCAAAGTCAAAGAAAATATGAAATTAAAAAAGAATTTGGGATATATGGAAATCACAGATTCTGGTGCAAGCGGTGCAGTAAATTTTGTTCTAGGTTTATCTGGAAAAGATGTTGGTGTTGCATACAAAGAACGAGTTGATTATGGTGTTTATGCTGTTTCTGTTAGAGGTTCAAAACAATGTAAAATACATCTTGGAAAATTAATTAACAAAATTGCAACCGATGTTGGTGGCTCTGGCGGTGGCCACGACAAAGCATGTGGTGCATCTGTTCCAAAAGACAAAATAACTAAATTCATTAATGCAATAAACACATCACTAGGAAAATAAAATGTCTACTCAATCGTTACGGAAAGATCATAAATTAATTGAAAAAGTGTTGCAGGCCTTAGATGCAACCATAAAACTTCTTAAAGACGGAAAGCAAATTCCTGAACAAATTTTACTCCCTACGATTGATTTCACACAAAACTTTACTGATGTCTGTCATCATGGTAAAGAAGAAGAGGCATTTTTCCCTGCACTTGAAAAGGCTGGAATGCCTACTCATATGGGTCCTATTCGAATGATGCTAATAGATCATGAACGTACTAAGGCAATAGCTGAGAAAATAGAGGAAGCATCAAAAAAATATCTTGAAACAAATGATTCTGAAGATCTCATACTTTCATTAGAGGTATATGTTCAACATGTTACAGAACATCTGTGGAAAGAAAATAATCGTCTTTTCATGATGGCTGAGGCTCGATTAAATCATGCTGCAAAAGATGTTGATAAACATCTAGAAGATGTAGAAGAGAAAAAACTCAAAGAACTTGGTAAAACACGTTCTGATTATGAAGCATTAGCTGATGATCTAGAAAAATCTGTCTCTGAGATTAAGTAGAAAATTCTACGACCATATCAATTTCTACTGTTGAATTTAATGGAAGGCTTGCAACTCCGACTGCAATTCTAGAGTGTTTTGCCATATCTCCAAATATCTCGACTAGCAAATCTGATGCAGCGTTGATTACTTTTGGCTGTTCAGTAAACTCTGGATTAGAATTAACAAAACCTGAAATTCTAACAAATTTTGTAATTTTATCTAATGATCCTAAATTTGCTTTTAATTGAGCAAGACCATTAATTATACAAATTTTTGCCGCATCTCTTGCTGACTCCAATGATTGTTGTTCTGGAACCTTTCCTTCAAAAATTACCTTGCCCTCTTTCATTGGTATTTGACCTGAAACAAAAGCAAGATTTCCTGTAGTTACAACTGGAATGTATGAACCGGCTGGACTGGGCGGTGTAGGCAATTCGATTGATAATTCTCTTAATCTATCTTCAATCATGAATTTTCGTCTAAACTTGGATATTTAGTCTTATTTGAGAATTATTCAGGCGTCAAGACTGATTTCAGTTGATTTTATTTTACTAAAACTTCGATAGCAGTTTACTCTCGCTAATACCTAGTCAAATCACGACTGAATTCATCTGTGAAATAATATGAGTATGGCTCCCCAGGAATTAGAAAAAAGCGCTAGCAAATATGCGGCATCTGCCATTAGGGCAGACTCTCAAGGCGCTGCAGGTATGGCAATTGAGGATTATCAAAAAGCCTCTGATACACTTATGAAACTAATCCGTCTTTATCCTACAAGTAGTTTAAACAAAATCTACATGCAAAGTTATCAAAAATATCAAGAACGAATTAAAGCATTGAAAGAAACTCGCGGTGATATTGAACCCGTTGTAGACCCAAATGCTTCTCCTGAAGAACAAAAGAAAGCACTTGCAAAAGCACAACCACACAAAGATGATGGCAATGATTTGGAAGATCTTGTAATGAAAGAAAAACCTGATGTAAAATGGTCTGAAGTTATAGGATTGGAAGATGCAAAAGGTGCTTTACGTGAATCTATTGTTTATCCAAGTAAAAGACCTGACTTGTTTCCATTGGGTTGGCCACGAGGAATGCTATTGTATGGTCCTCCTGGAACAGGAAAGACAATGCTTGCAGCAGCTACTGCCAATGAATTAGATGGTTATTTCATCAATGTTGATGCAGCATCAATGATGAGCAAGTGGCTTGGTGAGGCAGAGAAAAATGTTTCAAAATTATTCAATATGGCAAGAAAGTACAATGAACGTGAAGGAAAACCCGTCATTTTATTCATTGATGAAGTTGATTCTCTACTTGGAGATAGAAACAGTGAGGTAGGTGGGGAAATTAGAGCAAAAAACCAATTTTTATCTGAATTAGATGGTGTAAATGGAAAAGGCAAAGAAACCATGATGTATGTAATTGGGGCAACTAACAAACCATGGAGTTTAGATGAGCCTTTCTTGAGAAGATTCCAAAAACGGATCTATGTATCACTTCCAAATCAAGATGCACGTCATAAATTATTTGAGCAGTATACCTACTTATCACGAACCTATAGAGGGTGAAACTCCGCAAGATCCACGTGAGTTAACAATGGCTGACTTTAAAGATATTAAAGCAAAAAGAAAACCTAGTGTCTCCATTGAAAACATACGTGCATATCATAAATGGAGTGAATCATTTGGTGCACTCTGATCGGTCTTGACATCGATCATCAAAGAAGCTTTTAAATCCTGATTCTAAGAGACTTGTAGAGGGTCACAATAACTACAAAGAAATCCAAACATGCAAACAAGTTTGGGAAGCTGATCCTTTCTGATGGTACTGTTTTAGATGGAATGGGCTTTGGCTATTCTACCACTGTATTTGGTGAAATTGTCTTCAATACAGGAATGGTAGGCTATACTGAGGCGTTAACTGATCCCTCTTACAATGGCCAAATCCTTACCTTAACTTATCCTCTAGTTGGAAACTATGGAATTCCTGATTTAGACGCAGTTGATGAAGATGGAATTTCTAAATTCTTTGAATCTGATGTGATGCAGATTAGAGGTCTCGTAATTCATGAATTATCTCAAACTGCAAGTCACTGGAATCTGAAAATGACTTTAGATGAGTGGATGTTTAATGAAAAGGTTCCAGGCATTTCTGGAATTGATACTAGGGCAATTACTAAGAAACTTACCAGTAGTGGTGTGATGATGGCTGCATTGGTTGTATCTGATGAGGAAATTGACGTTGAAAAAATCAAAAATGAACTTTCTAATATCAAAACATACACTTCTGAAAAATTTATGGATATAGTATCTACTAAAGAAGAAAAAATCTATGGTAATGAAAGCCAATCCGTTGTTGTTATTGATACTGGTGCAAAAAATGCAATTGTTAGAAATGTAAGAGAATTGGGTTACAAAGCAATAGTTGTTCCATGGAATACCTCTTATGAAAAAGTAATGTCATACAATCCAAAAGGAGTTGTATTGAGTAGCGGTCCTGGCGACCCACAAAACTGTCCTGATACAATTGATACTGCAAAAAAACTAATTGAAAATAATGTTCCTACTCTAGGTATTTGTTTAGGTGCACAAATTATAGGAATTGCAGGAAATACTGAAACTTACAAACTAAAATATGGACATCGTGGGCAGAACAAACCTTGCGTTAATTTAGAAACCAATCAGGTTTATGTAACAAGCCAGAATCATGGATACGGAATTAAACCTGAGTCTTTAGAAAAATCTGATTTTAAATTATGGTTTGCAAATGCTGATGATGACACTGTTGAAGGAATTAAACATAAAACCCAAAGCTGTATTGCAGTACAATTCCATCCCGAAGCTGCACCAGGTCCTTTTGATTGTAAATATGTCTTTGATGAACTAAAAAAATTAATGGAGAAATAAAAATGCCAAAAAATGAATCACTAAAGAAAATTCTTGTACTTGGAAGTGGTGCAATCAAAATTGGTGAAGCTGGTGAATTTGATTATTCTGGAAGTCAATGTTTGAAGGCAATTCATGAAGATGGAATCAAAAGCGTTCTTATCAATCCAAACATTGCTACAATTCAAACAGATACACGTTTTGCAGACCAAGTTTACCTTTTACCTGTCACACCAAAGTATGTAGAATCCATTGTAGAAAAAGAAAGGCCTGATGGAATAATGCTTGCATATGGTGGACAAACTGCATTAAACTGCGGTGTAAAATTAGAAGAGGCGGGAATTCTCAAAAAATACGATGTTAAGGTTCTTGGAACTCAGGTAAATGGAATTAAAAACACTGAGGATAGGCAGCTTTTCAAGGATTCTATGCGTGAAGCAAACGTACCTGTCCTCAAAAGTAAAACTGTCACAAATTTTGAGGATGCAAAAAAAGTCGCTGAAGAATTATCATATCCTGTAATTATTCGAGTTGCATACACTCTTGGTGGGCGTGGTGGTGGAATTGCTCATAATGAGATTGAACTCCATGAGATTGTAGAACGTGGCTGTAAGGCTAGTCTTGTAGGTCAGGTCTTGGTCGAAGAATACATTGGTCATTGGAAGCAAATTGAATATGAAGTAATGCAAGACTATGATGGAAATAATGTCATTGTTTGTAATATGGAAAATGTTCTTTCTATGAAGGTTCATACTGGCGATAATATTGTAGTTGCTCCTTCTCAAACAATTAACAATCATGAATATCATATGCTACGAACTGCAGCTCTACGTGCTACAAAACATGTTGGAATTGTAGGCGAATGTAATATTCAATATGCACTTGACTCTGACTCAGATAGATATGTTGCAATTGAAATCAATCCTCGTCTTTCACGTTCTTCAGCTCTTGCTAGTAAAGCAACTGGTTATCCTTTGGCATACATGTCTGCAAAGATTGGATTAGGATACAATCTATCTGAACTTGTAAATCGAATTACAAAAAGTACTACTGCATGTTTTGAACCATCACTTGATTATGTTGTTTGTAAACATCCTCGATGGGATTTCTCAAAATTTGAACTTGTTAATCGTAAACTCGGTGTAACAATGAAATCTGTTGGTGAGGTCATGGCTGTTGGAAGAACGTTTGAAGAATCTCTACAAAAAGCAATTCGAATGCTTGACATAGGAAATGATGGTCTTGTCTTAAATCGTTCAAACGGTAAAACATACAATGAAGAAGAAATTGAATACAAACTCTCGCATCATGATGATCAAATACTATACAATGTTGCAATTGCACTAAAAATGGGAGTATCTGTAAATAGAATATACGAACTATCTGCAATTGATCCTTGGTTTATTGAAAAAATCCAAAACATTGTAAACACTGAATCAAAACTCAAAGAATCCGAATTGGATGAATCTGTATTGAGAAATGCAAAAAAGATGGGATTTTCTGATAATCAGATTGCACGAGTCAAAGAAAAAACTCCTGATGAAGTACGTGAAATTCGTAAAAACTTTGGAATCATTCCTGCTGTGAAACAAATTGATACTTTGGCTGCTGAATGGCCTGCAGTAACAAATTATCTCTATTTGACTTATGGGGGAAATACTAATGATATTCAAGTATCTCCAGATGAAAAAGGAATTGTTGTGGTGGGTGCAGGCCCATATAGAATCGGAAGTAGCGTTGAATTTGACTGGGGAACTGTGAATATGGTTTGGGGTCTACAAGAAAATGGAGAAAAAAATGTATCAGTTGTTAATTGTAATCCTGAAACTGTCTCTACTGATTATGACATTTGTACACGCCTATATTTTGAAGAACTCACCCAAGAGAGATTACTCGATATCGCTGACTTTGAAAACCCTAAAGGTGTAATCACATGTGTCGGTGGACAAACTGCTAACAATTTGACTCCTGGCCTTGCACAACGGGGAATCAATATTATGGGAACAAGTGCAGTTGATGTTGACCGTGCAGAAGACCGTTCAAAATTTAGCGCTGAATTAGATAAACTTCACATTCAACAACCAAAGTGGCAAGCATTTTCAAATCTCAGCGAAGCAAGAAACTTTGCACAAGAAGTTGGTTTTCCTGTAATTGTCAGACCTTCGTATGTTCTTTCTGGGGC
>LUPB01000081.1 GCA_001627235.1 Nitrosopelagicus sp. REDSEA-S31_B2
AATGTAAAGTACCATGACGATAAAATGATGAAAATGCATAAAAATCTGTTTGCAAAAGATGATTCAACATAGATTTAATTATTGAATATTTTGGGATTTATTCATGATAACAATTATCGGTGCAGGTAAAGTAGGCGGAGATGCCGCATTATTCACCGCATTAAGAAGGTTGGATGATGAGATTTTACTCTTAGATATTGCAGAAGGACTTCCTCAAGGAGAAGCAATGGATCTAAATCACATGTTATCAGAACAAGGTATTGATGTTAACGTAAAAGGCTCAAATAATTATGAAGATATGAGAGGTTCAAAAATTGTAGTTGTTGTTGCAGGTGCAGGAAGAAAACCAGGAATGACAAGAATGGATTTATTAAAAATTAATGCAGGAGTTGTAAAAGATGTTGTCGGTAATATTAAGAAATTTGCTGATGATGCAATGATTATTCCAGTAACTAATCCACTAGACCCAATGGCACAAATTGCATACAAGACTTCAGGATTTGAAAGAAGTAGAGTGTTTGGAATGGGCGGAATGTTAGACTTGTCAAGATTTAAACAATTCATACATGAAGCAACAGGATATTCTCGTGAATCAACAAAGGCATTAGTAATTGGAGAACATGGTGAGAATATGTTACCATTAACAAGATTTGCAACAGTTTCAGGAATTCCATTACCAACAATACTTCCTAAAGAAAAACTTGATGAGATTTTTACTGCAACAAAAAATGTTGCTGCAGAGGTCATTAAACTAAAAGGAGCAACGGTTCATGCACCAGGAAATGCAATTTCAGCTATGATTGAATCAGTAGTTCAAGATAAAAAACAAGTTATTCCAGTTTCAACCAACCTAGATGGCGAGTATGGACAAAAAGATGTTTCAATCGGAGTTCCAGCAGTTATTGGAAAGAACGGAGTAGAAAAGATTGTTGAATTAGAATTAAACGATGAAGAGAAAGAATGGTTCAACAAGGGCATAGACAGTGTAAAAAGTGCACTATCTGGTGTTGAATTTTAATTAATTTTTTAAGACAAGTCGATTTTATAATATTATGAATATTTCAGATATTTTAGACTCAGTTAAAAATAGAAAATTATCTGTAAAAGATGCAAAGAAGCAATTATCATTATATTCAATTGAAGAAATTGAAAATTTTGCAAAGATTGATCTTGGAAGAGAAGCAAGGAAAGGTATTCCAGAAGTCATATTTGCTGAAAGAAAGGAAAATTCAGAGGTAAAAAAAATCATAAAAAATGTATTAAAGAAAACAAATGCTTTAGTAGTTTCAAGAATACCAAAAAAAAATTATCAAGATATTTGCAATTATTGTAAAAAGAATAATTTCAAGATTAGTACAGGACAAAATTGTACTACAATCATGGTTTACAATAAACCACTAAAGAAAACTAAAGGAAAAATTGGGATAATAACTGCAGGAACATCAGATATTGGAATTGCTGAAGAATCAAGATTGATGTGTGAAGCAATGAATTGTAGTTGTATTACAAGTTATGATGTCGGTATTGCAGGATTACATCGAATATTTCCAGTTTTAAAAGAATTTGTAAAATCAGGGGTGGATGCGATAATAGTAGTAGCTGGAATGGAAGGTGCTTTAGCATCAGTAGTTTCCTCAACAGTCAATGTTCCAATAATTGGAGTTCCAACTTCAATAGGATATGGATATGGTGAAAAAGGAGTGGCAGCACTTGCAGCAATGTTACAAAGTTGCTCATTGGGATTAACAGTTGTAAATATTGATAATGGGATTGGGGCAGGCGCAGCTGCTGCAAAAATTGTAAGTCAAATCAATAAAAGATAAAAATTACTTGGATCACTCTTAGCAAATCTCGTAAACGATATATATCATAGTTAGAGGGAAGTGATAGAGTTGGCAGGTAAAAGAATCGTATTAACAGCAGACAGAAGTCTAATGACAAATTATAGAGGAAATTTTCTTTATGGTTTTATTGCATGTGGTCCATATGAAGTTCTACCAGAATGGGTTTTTGATAAAGTATTTTGTCCAGCAGTAGAAACAGACCCAGTAACAGGAGAGGCAAAAGTTGCACAAGTTGGATTAAGAAGAGTAGAGAGTGCATTGCATCAAGGTTACGATAAAAACGACATTTTTGTTGCAAATCCAGAACATCTATCAAAATCAATTGGTCCAGATACCAAAGTGGTTGGAATTAATGTAATGGATCCTTTAGGAATGGCTCCAGTAACAACTACAATGGCTCCAGAAAAACTGTCCTATGTTGCAATGAAGTTTAAGAAAATGTGTGCAGAGATTATTCAATTAAAAAAGAAATATGATTTCAAGGTAGCAGTAGGAGGAAATGGCGCATGGGAATTAGCAAAATCAGACAGAATGAAAGTTCACGGAATTGATACTGTTGTGGTAGGCGAAGCAGATGAGCTTGCATTAGATTTGTTCCATGATTTGGAGAAAGGCGATGCACCAGAACTAATGCATTGTTTTGTTAAAAATATTCAAAATATTCCAGAAATTACAAAACCAACTGTAAACTCTCTCATTGAAGCAATGAGAGGATGTGGAAGAGGTTGTGATTTCTGTGATGTTAACAAACGTTCTAAAAAGGACTTGTCTATAGAACGATTACAAAGAGAAGCAAAAATTAACCTAGATTATGGATTTGATTCAGTTTGGCTTCATTCAGATGAGATGTTATTGTATGGATGTGATAATAGCGATTTTATTCCAAATAGAGATGCAATTACAGACTTGTGGAAAGGTCTCAAGGGAATGGGTGCTAACTTTATCGGTACAACTCATATGACATTTTCAGCAGTAGCTGCAGATCCTACATTAATGAGAAATATTGCAGATGTCAACAGACAACATGAAACGGGCAGATGGCTTGCAACAAATCTAGGTATTGAGACAGTTTCACCACCAATGGTTAAGAAACACCTTGGTGTAAAAACAAGACCATTTTCTACAGAAGAATGGGGAAGTGTTGTTAGAGAAGGTGCAAAGATTCTAAATGAGAATCATTGGTTCCCAGCTGCAAC
>LUPB01000082.1 GCA_001627235.1 Nitrosopelagicus sp. REDSEA-S31_B2
TCCCAAATTGAATATCCATCTGGTCTAAGAACAATCAATCCTTTGACTGGCGCATAATCTACTAACTCTGATTTAATGACTGTTTGAGTATACCATTCGCTAAAATCCTCAGATTTTTTTACAGTTATTCCAATCTCTTTTCCCATTTGAATTGACATGAATACTGTAATTATTTAGTCTTGTTTCCAGTACTAATGAAAACTAGAATTATATAGAAAAATCAAAATTAGTCAATAATGGCAAAACAAGACCTTCTTGAAGTTGTTGAAAAAATCATTTCAGTTGATTCTCAAATGAGATTTGCTTCTATAATTGATCTAAAAGGCAATATTGTTGAGGGTATTATGAAAACTGGAAAAAACTCTCTTGAATCTCAACGCCAAGAAGAACATTTCTGTAAGCAGGTTTCACAAAGACGTAAAATGAGAAAGGAATTTGATCGTCCTTTGGGCAAGGTTAGATATGTTCACGTAGAACGTGAAAAAGTTACTCAGTTTGTAATCTATACTTCAAGAAAGACTATCTTCTTTACAATGGAGCCTGAACTAACAATACAACGAAAGATGAAAATTGTTAATAGAATTAAGAGAATAACTTCTAATCTTTGAGTTTATCGCCTTTACACAACACATTTCCCATAACTCTACTCTGAAAGTTTGGACAAACAAAACATTGAATGAAATGAATCTCTTCTTTGAATACTGGGCATTCAACATATTCTTGTTTCATTCTCTTTAGCATTTTTGGACTGACTCCTTTTAGTTTGAGTTTACCTTTTTCGTCCATCATTCCTCCTTCTTTTAGAATCGCTTTGACACTATCTGGAATTTTTTGACGTCCTTCTCTTTCTTTAACCTCTACTTCGTACTTATGTTCTAATTCGTCAACCATACCCATTGCTCACTGAGGGCTGATTTATTACTAGCTATTAACATTCCGATCACTTTGTTTCAACTTTTATATGATGATTTTTTTGTCTCAAAATAGAAAACAATTGTTGGCAATTTTTGATGTAGAAGGCGTACTGTACGATGCAGAATATCTTCCAATTTTAGCTGAAAAAATTAACAAAGAAGATGAAATCTGGGAGATAACAAAGAAAGGAATTCAAGGTTCAATTAACTGGGAAGAAGGTTTGACAAAACGAGTTGAACTATTAAGAGGAATCGATTTTGAAACATGCAAAGAAGTTGCCGATTCTTTACCTATCATGACCGGCGCACGGGAAGCTTGCAAAACTCTCAAAGACGCAGGATGGAAAGTAATGGCTGTCTCTGGTGGATTTACTATAATGACTGATAGATTAAAAGAAGAACTAAACCTTGATCATGTCTATACAAACGAATTACTTTTCAAAGATGGAAAACTTGATGGTGTAAAAATCAATGTTGATTCAGATAAGGCAAAGTCTGCTAGAGTTAAAATCGAAGAATGGAACATTCCTAAAGAAGAAATTGTTGTTATCGTTGACGGTGCAAATGACATAAAATTATTTGATATATCTAATCTTGGTATAGCTTATCGTGCTCAAGATATGGTTAAGGATCTTGCAACCACAACCCTTGATGAAAAGGATCTTAGAAAAATCATACCTATAATCAATAAACACTATTCAATTGAACTTCCAGTTCCTATCTCATCTTAGAGAAAATTCAATTATAAGAAAATTTACTGACTACTGATGAGTCTCCAAATAATTCCAATTCACTTGAAAAATGATATTCAGCCTAAAGATGATCTTACTGATCAATTATTATCTTCATCTAAAACAAGCTTAGAAAATGGTGATGTACTGGTAATTTCTCAAAAAGTTGTTTCAAAACACGAGGGACGTGTTATAAATTTGGAATCAGTTATTCCTTCTGAATTATCTATTGGTATTGCTTCTGCATATGATAAAGATCCTAAACTAGTTGAAGTAATATTGTCTGAATCTGAAAGAATTGTTCGAATGGAACATGGTGTAATCATTGTCCAAACTAAACATGGATTCATCTGTGCAAATGCGGGAATTGATGAAAGTAATGTGGAGAATGGATATGCTACACTACTTCCAAAGGATTCTGATGAATCTGCTCAAAAAATAAGAAAACAAATCGTGCAACAAACTGGGAAAAAAATTGCGGTATTAATCTCTGATACTTTTGGTCGTCCATTCCGAATGGGACAAACTGATCATGCTATAGGTATCTCTGGTATGGATGCCATCTTACACTATGAAGGAACTCCTGATACTTTTGGAAAGATCTTACGAGTTACTGCAACTGCTGTATCTGATGAATTATGTTCTGCAGCAGAACTTGTTATGGGAAAAACAAAAAAATGCCCTGCAGCAATTATCAAAAATTTTGAATTCAAAGAAAATATTGGAAATATACAAAACATCATACGTGCTGAAGATGAAGACCTATTCAGATAAATTATAAATAAAATCTCATAAAATTGATACAAATGCTTCGTACTGAACTCCACTGTCACAACATTTACTCAAATGGGCATGTGGGTGAATTAGAACCTCCCTGTGATTGTAATGTAACTATTAGTGAACAGTTGCAAAAATCCCTAGATTCTAAACTCGACGTATTATTTGTCACAAATCATAACACGCTAGATGGGTTCAGTCAAATGACTGATTATAAAAACAACCATGAAAAATTCTCAAATCTAGAAATCTTTCCTGCTGAAGAAATTACTACAGACAAAGAAGCACATGTTTTGGTGTATGGGCTACAAGAAGAAATCAAACCAAACCAAACAATTGATGAAATTATTGATGCAGCAAAATCCCAAGATGCTGTAACCATTGCACCTCATCCGTTCAGTCTTATTGATGCTCTACGTGATGACTCTCTAAAATGTGATCTTTTTGAAGTTTTTAACAGCTCAAATATTGATATTTATTCAAATAAGAAGGCTGAAATTTTTGCAAAAGAACACAATCTGTTCACGATTGCTGGAAGTGACTCCCACATTGCATCTACCATAGGGAGATGTACAAATCTGATTGATTCTGAAAATAATCTTGATGATATTCTATATGCAATGAAAAAAGGTAAAATTTCCATTGAGAAAATGGAGTATGTTAAGCGACGTGAAGTCTTAGAGCATATTCAATACAAAATTGAAAATTCTAAAGAATACATTGATCAGTACGTAAAGGAATTTTATCCTAAATACCTTCGAATCTTTAATCAAATGTACAAATTATACATGTTTACACGAAAATCATTCATCTGGGATGTTGCATTCAAACTAGCAATTTTTGGACTCAGAAGAATTTCATATAAGATTAATTTTGAAGGATATGATCCGTATGCATTTCGAACTAGAGATATTCCTACAATAACCAAAATGATATTTTGAAATTGTAGGCAGAGCTAAAAAGAACTAGATTTTAATATAGAGATTCTAATTTTTTGGTTAGGTAACAAAATGTCTGAACCGGAAAAAACTTTAGATGTACGTGGATTATACTGTCCATCTCCTGCAATGCAAACTGTTGTGGAACTTTCCAAAATGCAGGTAGGTCAAACACTCCTTGTTTTGGCAGATGATCCTGCTGCTGAAGATGATATTTCTGATTTATGTAGAACTCGTGGTCATGAACTTGTAGAGTTAAAAAAGAATGGAACTGACTTGGAATTTACCATAAAGAAAATAAAATAATTCTATTTTTGTTCAGACAAATATTTGTCAACATCTATTGCTGACATACAGCCAAATCCTGCTGCGGTAACTGCTTGTCTGTATCTGTGGTCATGAACATCTCCT
>LUPB01000083.1 GCA_001627235.1 Nitrosopelagicus sp. REDSEA-S31_B2
TGCAATGATGTGTATTCCTCCATGGCGTCTTAGTAATAAAATAATTGAAACCATAAATGATTACACCAAAAAAATTGCATTAACATTTAATGTTAAAGGTCCATTCAATCTTCAATTCTTAATCCATGATGACCATGTTTATGTAATTGAATTAAACATCCGTGCATCTCGTTCAATGCCTTTTGTATCAAAACTAGTGAAGACAAATCTTATCTCTCTTGCATCTAAAGCAATTCTGGATAAACCCTTACCTAAAATCCCTGAAAACAAATGGCAAAAAATTCACAATTACGGAATCAAAGTTCCTCAATTCTCATTTATGCAACTAGATGGTGCAGATATTGCATTAGGTGTTGAAATGCAATCTACTGGAGAAGCAGCTTGTTTTGGAAATAGTTTCTACGATGCATTATCCAAAGGTTTGACCTCTGTTGGTTATAATTTACCTGAAAAAGGAACTGCTTTGATTACTGCTGGGGGTACTGAAAACAAAGAAAAACTTCTTCCATCAATTGCAAAACTTAAACAACTTGGATTCAAACTACTGGCAACAGAACATACTGCTGAATTTTTTGAAGAAAAAGTAGGTGATATTGAAATTGTACATAAAATATCTGAACCTGAACGTAAACCAAACATTTCTGATCTACTATATGAGAAAAAAATTGACTTCATCATAAACATCCCAAGTACACTTTCCTTGGAAAAATACGTTGGAATGCTAGATGACGAATATCAAATTAGAAGAAAATCCTTGGAATTGGGAATCCCTGTACTTACAACAATAGAATTGGCTGATTCTTTTGTAAAGACCTTAGAATGGCTACAAAACAATGAGACTACAAAAGATCCTATCGAACCATATGACCCTATTCAGTAATTGAAATCACACTACAAAATCTGATTGATAATTGACTCATTTCCGATTATAGTTCCATCCAAAGTTGCAATCTTTGCAATTGATGAATCTTTGATTTTCTCAACTATTGGTGAAATTGATTTCTTGTAATATCTTTTCTCTGCGGCATAAAAGTAAGGGTTGAAAGATGGAATAATTGTAATGTTAATTTTTCCTTTTGTAGATGGAAAAATTTTTGATTTATCTGTTTTAATTGAAATCCAAATTCTTTCTCCATTTAACAAAGAATTTTCATCAAAATATACTGGATGTATATGTCCCATTATGATGTTGTTTACATTTGAATAATTTTTTGATGGCATTGTATGTCCATGAGTTAACAAAACATCATCAATAATCATACCTTTAGAACTGATTAATGTTACATTGTCAGGAATTAATCTTGTAATGTTTGCATCATGATTTGCTGGAATTAATATGCCTAATAAAATCAATGTATCTGGATTTTCTTTTTTTATAATTTTTTTCACATTAGTAATTATGTCATTAACTGAAGAATTCTTACTATTTGGTATTTTATTTGATGAAAATTTATGTTCGAATCCTATATGAAGATCAGAAATTACCAAATTCTTTTTATCATTTTCTAGTATTAGTGCTGGTTCTGAATCTATTATTCTTGTATTTACCATCAAGATTATACGTTTGTCTTAGATTAATTCCTTATGTCTACTAAACAAGAAAAGATTAATGCTGTTGTCAATGAAAGACGAGTAAAACTTCATCGATTTAATCCTAGTCAAAGGGAAATCTGGACTATTGTAGGTAAAGAAAAAGAACATTGGATTGATCCACAATCAAATTTTTGTTCATGTTCTGGATATTATTTTGGAATGATTAAAAGTAATTCTCCTTGCTATCATTTAGAATCTGTCTCTCTTGCAAAAAAAGAAAATAAATTTGAAATTATCGAATTCAATGATGATGAATACGAATCATTCATTTCTGGAATTGTAAGTGATTTGTAATCACTCTAGATTAATCTCAAAAAGATCTTCTTTGGAAACTCCTTTCCAAACCCCAATCATTCCTTCTGGCTCACATTCTTCTACTGCAGTAATTTGTTGAACTTTGATATGGTTAGGGTTTGGTCCTGGTGGCCATAACTGCACCATATAGTCTCCAACTTCACCTGCTTGTTTTGGATTGCCCATGATTGCATTGTCTTTTTGAAATCCATTACTTTCTAATGAATTCAGCATTTTCTCATGCAAGTCCATTCTTCCATGAAGGAAAAGATAGACTTTCTTACTTGAATCAACTTCTGCCATGTCATATTCTCAAAACATGCGCAAATAAATCTAGTTTAGGCAAGATCATTAGATATTTAAATTACCTAGAAAAATGACAAGACATGACATCTGCAGACAAATTTGGTGTAATATTCTCAATCGCCTTTGCTGCAGCAATGATCGCTTTGATGGGTGGACTTTTACAAGCAGATACAGCACCGGCAGCACCAAGTGTTGCAGCCCCTGCACAAACATATTCTCCACCGCCAGCTCCTGCCGCCGCACCAGCACCAACACCTAGCATGGCACCACAGGCAGCACCTCAAACTTCCTCAAGTGATAATTTGAAATATACAATTAGAGGTGGTATAGTTGATTCTATTTCTCAAGATGAACATCACAATGCAGTAAAAATTATGATGGACTCAAGACTAGATGGACAATTAACAATTACAGTAACAGATGATGCAGTTACTCCATTTGAAGATGGAACATACTTTGTAACCATTGATGGTGAAGAAGTTGATTTCACTCAAGTAGGAAAAAGATTAACAATTGAATTTATGGCAAACTCTCAAAAAGTTATGATTTTCGGTGAAGGTTACAAATCTGGAGGACACTCTATGGGTCACTCTGAAGATTCTAAAGAACATGAAGCAATGATGGCAGCAGAAGCAGCCGCAGCAGAAGCAGCCGCAGCAGAAGCAGCCG
>LUPB01000084.1 GCA_001627235.1 Nitrosopelagicus sp. REDSEA-S31_B2
CAACAAACAAAAAAAGAATTTTAATAAAAAATCAAAAAAACGTAACTAATTTCCTGATTTTGATAAATGAATGTGGATAATTTTCCATGTTGGCTTTTTAATTAAGACAAAGGTTGCCCTACCTCCAATTGTAATATGTTCTCCTGTGAATGCTTTGTTATCCACAAGCATTCCTTTTTGAACTAATTCTAAAGCAACTACTGCAGTATCTCCAAATATGCTTACTTTGGTATTGTTTATTTTATAATCATAGTCTGATATGCTGACAAATCGTAATTCTTCTAATGCTATAGTTGTTGCATAGTCTTTTAGATCATATGGTGGAACATCACTAAAACTTGAAAATGATGAATCATTCACTTGAATGTCTTTTAGAATCTCTAGTTTTTTTGATTTCCCAATCTCAAAGAATGTCTCAATGATTTTGATAATTTCTTCTTGCTCTGACATGTTACATCATTTCTCAAAAAGGAATGTTTATAGGTGCATCTCCTAGTTTTGAATTTACTATGCAACAACAAGCAACAATTGGCACTTTTGGTATTACCTTGCTAGTTGACCTGCTGCTGTAGACATACAGCCAATTACACGATTAAATTAGGATTATGAGTGATAATAATAAAATGAATGAAACTATGATCGGCGCACCAATGTATGATGAATTGGGAAAAAGTAACATTCGTCATATTTTGGTAAGACATGAACAATCTGCTGCTCATATGGCAGATGGTTTTGGTAGAGTTAGCAGAAAACCTGGTGTATGTTTTGCAACTTCTGGACCTGGTGCAACAAATCTCTTAACTGGAATTGCAACTGCTCAGGCAGATTCAGCTCCAATGGTTGCAGTTACTGGACAAGTACCTGTGGCAATGATTGGAAAAGATGCATTCCAAGAAAGTGATATTATCGGTATGGCAAATCCTGCTTTAAAATATTCATATCAACCTAGAACTCCTGAAGAAATTCCAACTATGGTAAAACAAGGATTTTACATTGCTGAAACTGGACGTCCAGGACCTGTTCTATTAGATATCCCAAAAGATGTCCAACAAAATGAAGCTAACATTCCATTTCCTGATGAAGTTAGAGTACCCGGTTATCATCCATGGACTGATCCTGATATGCAAAATACTGCACGTGCAGTAGAATTATTGTTATCTGCTCAAAAACCAATTATTCTTGCAGGCGGTGGTGTAATTATTTCATCAGCATTTGCAGAATTACAATCAATTGCTGAATTACTAATGATTCCTGTTGTGACTACATTCAAAGGAAAAGGTGCATTCCCTGAGGATCATCCTTTATCGTTAGGTCCAATTGGAATGCATGGTCATGCTGAAGCTAATAAATTAATGACTGAGGCTGATTGTGTTTTAGCAATTGGAACAAGATTCTCAGACCGTTCTGTTGGTACTTTTGAAGAATTTGAAAAGAACTTGAAGATTATTCATATGGATGTTGATCCTGCAGAAATTGGCAAGAATCAAACAACTTCTGTCGCTGTAGTAGGTGATGTACGTACCTCATTGAGAATATTTGGTAAATTATTGATGGACAAAGCTGTTAGACCTTCAGATGACAATCCTTGGTTAAAACATGTAAAAGAAACAAAACAATATTGGCGTGAAAATTTAAAATTACATCCTGGCGAAATGGGTGCTGCAAAAATCCTTAGAAAATTAAGAGAATTACTTCCTAAGGAATCTATTGTTACAACTGAAGTTGGGCAACATCAAATGTGGGCATCATTATTCTTTGACGCCATACATCCTGGAACTTTCTTTAGTTCTACCGGTTTAGGAACTATGGGTTGGGGATTTCCAGCTGCTATTGGTGCAAAAACTGCACGTCCTGATGTACCTGTTGTTGACATTGCAGGTGATGGCAGCTTTAACATGACTGAACATTCACTTGCAACTGCTGTCTTAGAAGATTTACCTGTAATTGTATTCTTGATTAATAATTATTCATTAGGAATGGTTGCACAGTGGCAGCGAACTTTCTATGACCGCAGAATGGTTGGTGTTGATCTTAAGAAATGTCCTGATTATGTTAAATTAGCTGAATCATACGGTGCACAAGGAATACGTGCACAATCAATGGATGAGCTTGAAAAAGCAATCAAAGATGGATTAAACAGCGATGTGGCAACTGTAATTGACATCCCAATTGATCCTGAAGAAGATGTTTTACCATTTGTTGCACCTGGAACTGGATTAAAGGATATGATATTACCTTCATAGTGATGTAAAATGGTCTGGGCAATCTTATCAATTAAAGTAGAAAATAAACCGGGAATTTTGTTTAAGGTTACACATCTTTTTAGATCACGTAACTTTAACATCGATAGTATCTCTGTAGGAGTCACTGAAGACAAAAAATACTCTAGAATGACAATCACTACAATAGGTGACGAGAAGCAAATCACTCAAATCGTCAAACAACTTGACAAAATGATTGACACAATTGAGGTTCGTAGGTTAGATGTGAATAACTCCGTATATAGAGAGTTGGTAATGTTTAAGATTAAAGTAAGTAAACCAGAAGATAGCATGGAAATTAACAAATTAGCCAGTGCATATTCTGCAAAAACTCATGACGCAAAAAAAGAATCCATTATAGTTGAAATGACTGCAACCCCTCACCAAATATCTGCCTTTGAAGAATTGGCAAAGAAATTTGGAATTAAAGAGATGGCACGAACTGGCATTACTGCATTGGAGCGTGAAGAACACGAACATTAGAATTTTTGATACAACTTTACGTGACGGTGAGCAATCTCCTGGAGTCTCATTATCTCCTGAAAAAAAATTAAACATTGCAAGAAAACTTGACGAGTTAGGTGTAGATGCAATTGAAACCGGATTCCCTGTAATTTCTGAAGGAGAACGTGAAGGAGTAAAAGCAATTGTTGGTGATGGATTAAAGGCAGAATTATGTGGATTAGCAAGAACTAATAAAAAAGATATTGATGCTGCTGTAGACTGTGGATTAAACTATATTCATACATTCATTGCAACTTCTGATATCCACCTTGAACATAAATTGAAAATGTCTCGAGATGAAGCTTTAGAAAAAGCAATTGAAGCCGTTGAATATGGAAAATCACGTGGGTTACAAGTAGAATTTTCTGCAGAAGATGCAACAAGAACTGATAGGGAATTTTTGAAAAAAGTTTTTGGTGCTGTTGCTAGCGCTGGTGCTGATAGAATTGATATTCCTGATACTGTTGGCTATTCAACTCCTCAATACATTGGTGAAATAACTAAAGATGCGATTGAAGTATCAAAGTTACCAATTAGTGTTCACTGTCATAATGATTTTGGATTAGCCGTGGCAAATGCAATATCTGGTGTACAGGCAGGCGCATCATGTGCACATGTAACTATCAATGGAATTGGTGAACGTGCAGGAAACGCATCTTTAGAAGAATTTGTTATGGCATTACACAGTTTACAATTTGAAAATACTTGGGAAACCAATATCAATACAAAATTAATCTATGAAACTTCAAGATACATCTCCAAATTAGCAGGAATGTCTGTACAACCAAACAAAGCAATTGTTGGAGAAAACGCCTTTGGACATGAATCTGGAATACATACTCATGGTGTATTGAATAATCCGTTAACATATGAGCCAATTAGTCCTGAAATTGTAGGTAGAACTCGCTGGTTACAGGTAGGAAAACATGCTGGAATTCACGGCATGAATGCAATGCTCAAAGAATATGGCATTGAACCAAATGATGAACAAACAAAACAAATCTTGGATAAAGTCAAAGCATTAGGTGATCAAGGCAAACAAGTAACTGAAGTTGAATTATTATCTATGGCAAACGAGGTAATTGGTGAAAATAAATTAAAACGAATTGTTCAGTTGGCAGGATTTTCTGTTTCTACTGGTGTTGGAACAATGCCTTATGCATTTGTAAAATTAAATGTCGATGGCCAAGAATTTTCTGCAACTGATTACGGTGTAGGTCCTGTGGATGCTGCATTAAATGCAATTCAAAAAATTACCAGTCAAATCACCGATGAAGTTAGACTAAAAGAATACAAGTTAGATTCTATTTCTGGTGGTGCTAATGCATTATGTGAAGTAACTGTAAAAGTTGAAGATGCACGTGGTAACATAATTTCTTCTAAATCTGTAGGTGAAGATATTGTTACAACAAGTGTACAAGCTATGGTTGACGGAATTAATCGTATAATGTTAAAAAATCTTCTAAAGGAAAAAAAGATTTAATCATTACAAAATTCTAGGTGATCATATATGTATAATATTTCGTTAATTACTGGTGATGGGATTGGTCCTGAATTATCTGAATCTGTAAAAACAATTTTGGATTCAATTCATGATAAATTAAATGTAAAATTTAATGTAACTTCTCTTGTAGCTGGTGACAGTGCACTTGAAAAAACAGGCAAAGCATTACCTGATGATGTTTTTGAATCAATTAAATCATCTGATGCATGTTTGAAAGCTCCTGTTGGCGAAAGTGCTAAAGATGTTATTGTTGCATTAAGACAAAAATTAGATCTCTATGCAAACATTCGTCCTGCAAAATCGTATCCAAACACTCCTGCATTAAGAGATGATATTGATTTAGTAATTGTTAGAGAAAACACTGAAGATCTTTACACTGGTCAAGAATTCCAAGTTGATGATACTGCTGTGGCATTAAGAATTATTAGTGAAAAGGCTTCTAAACGAATTGCAAAATATGCCTTTGAAACTGCAATGGATAGAAATCAACAAAAACGTGTCACATGTGTACATAAATCCAATGTCATGAAGATGACTGATGGCTTATTTGCCCGTGCATGTGAGGATGTTTCAAAAGATTACCCTGACGTCACATTTGATCAGATGTATGTTGATGCGTGCTCAATGAACTTAATTCGTTCTCCTCATGAATTTGATGTAATTGTGACTACAAACTTGTTTGGTGATATATTATCTGATGAGTCTTCTCAAGTTGTAGGTGGATTAGGTATGGCACCTGCAGCCAATTTGGGAGATAATTTTGGGTTGTTTGAGCCAGTTCATGGTGCTGCATTTGATATTGCCGGAAAACAAATTGCAAATCCATCCTCATTCATCTTATCTACAAAAATGATGCTTGATTGGTTAGGTTCAAAAAATAATGATTCAGATTGTATTTCTGCTGGAAAAAAACTTGAAGATGTTGTCTTGGATTTAATAAAATCTGGCATTACCACTAAAGATATTGGTGGAGAAAAATCCACGCAGGAATTTACCAAAGAAATTACTAACAGACTATAACTTTCTATTAGTTTCTTCTTCTAGTTTCCCAACCTTTTACTGATGCATAGCTTCGTTTCAGTGCAGCTAGATCGTGACCGATCCATCCTAACTTGGCTGCTCTACTACGTTCTTCAGTTGTCATCCAATCTTCAGAAAAGAAATTTTATCCAATATCTCACTCTGTCACTATTGTTTGTTTTTTTAATCTAATTTTTTTCTATGAATCTTATGGTTTGAGCCTATCTGGATCTCTTGGATACAAAACTACCTCTCTAACATTGTCAATTCCAATTAAAACTGTCATCAGTCTGTCTAATCCCATTCCCCAACCTGAATGTGGTGGCATTCCCCATCCGAATGTTTTCAAGTGTTCTTCAAAACTTGTTGGATCCAAATCTTGTTCTTTTAATCTAGATCTCAATTGTTCCGGATCATGTAATCTTCTTCCTCCGGAAGATAATTCCAAATATCCATACTGTAAATCAAATGAACGTGAAAGTGTAGGGTCATCATCTTTTTCATGGATGTAAAATGGTTTTAATTTCATAGGCCAGTCAGTTAAAAAGAAGAAACCTGGATGTTTGTCTCCTAAACTACGTAGGTGTGAATCTTGCAAATCCTCTCCAAATTCTAATTTAATATCCATATCTCCTAGCTCTTCAAGTGCTTGTGTGTACGTTACTCTCTCAAATGGTGAATTTGGAACTTTGATTTCATGTCCAATCTCTTTTTGTTCTGTCTTAGAATTTTCAGCAGTATTTTTGAAAACATCAACTACAATTGATTCTAAAACATCCATTACATCTGTATAATCCATCATTGCAGCTTCAATGTCTACGCTAGTAAATTCACTGAGATGTCTTCCTGTATGAGATTTTTCTGCTCTATAAAATGATGAAATTTCAAACACTCTTTCTAGACCTATTGTCATTTGTTCCTTGTATAATTGCGGGCTTTGTGCTAGATATCCTTGTTTTCCAAAATAATCTAAACTAAACAAATCTGCTCCTCCTTCACTTGCACTTCCAATAATTTTTGGTGTATTGATTTCTATGAATTTTCTTTTGATGAGGGTCTCTCTAATTGATGCCAAAACTTGACTTCTCAATTTGAAAATTGATGCAGTTTTCTGGTTTCTCATATCAAGAGCCCTTGAGTTTAATCTGTTATCGATATCACTTTCTAATCTTCCAATTGGATCTATAGGTAATGGATATTCTGCTTTTGCAAGGATTTGAATCTCAGTTGCAGATATTTCAAAATCAAAATCTTTAGCTTTACTTGATTGAACTTTTCCTGAAATTCTTACAACGCTCTGTCTGTTTAATCCTTCAAGTAAATTCATTGAATCTCCTTTCACTATCACTTGGCACATTCCTGTTACATCTCTAACCGTCAAAAATGCCATCTTTCCAAGTTTTCGGAGATCAACTACCCATCCACCAAAAAGAACATCTTGCCCTTCCATTGATGAATTAAGCTCTTCAATAAGATGAGTTCTTGAAATCTCCATGTAATGTTGAAAATATACACAAGTAAAAACTTAATCTAACCTCTCCTAATTGTCAATATGGCATTTATCTCCATTGAAAATTTGACTACCCGATATAATACATCAAAAGGATTGGTACATGCTCTTGAAGATGTATCATTTTCAATTGAAAATGGCGAATCAATTGGCATTGCTGGTGAAAGTGCTTGTGGCAAAAGTACACTTGGTCTTTCAATTATACGAATGATAACAAATGGAAAAATTTATTCTGGAAAAATTGAATTTGATGGCAAATCCTTGCTTAATGTATCTAATTCTAATTTTGATAATGATATTCGATGGAAAGAAATCTCTATGGTTTTCCAGGGTGCAATGAATTCTCTTGATCCTGTATTTTCTATTGAACATCAATTTGAAGAGGTTTTATCACAACATGACTTTCGGGGTGACTCTAAGAAACTAATTCTTGACTCTCTTGCATCTGTAAACCTTGACGAATCTGTATTAAAAAAATTCCCTCATGAATTGAGCGGCGGCATGAAACAACGTGTTGTAATCGCAATGGCGTTAATTTTGAAACCTAAATTTGTAATTGCAGATGAGCCTACTACTGCTCTTGATGTTTTAATTCAAGCCCAAATTGTTAATTTATTCAAACAATTGAAAAAAGACGGTCACTCATTCATGATAATCTCTCATGATTTGGCTGTACTATCTGAGGTTGCAGAAAAAATTGGAATTATGTATGGAGGACGAATGGTCGAGTTTGGTGACTCTAAAGACATTTTCCTTGAACCAAAACATCCATACACAAAAGGACTATTGGAATCCATTCCTGTTTTATCTAAAGAAAGTAAACCAAAATACATTCCTGGTATTCCTCCAAATTTAGTGAATCCATCTGAGGGATGTAGGTTTTATGATAGATGTCCTGAAGCAATGGAGAAATGTAAAAAAGATCCTCCTAAAATAAAGACAAAAAGTGGTTATGTCTTATGTTGGCTCTATGAATAACGTTTCACTATTGGCAAACACGCATCAATAATTCTGAGCATCTCTGAACGAATTACATTTCTATCGATTGTAATCCAAATACGTTTTGAAGAGATTGTAAATGCAATTGTCTGAACCTTAGTTCTTTCTTCCCATACAAATTCTGTATCTCCTAATTGATCATCAAACTGCTCTTCAAGTTCTGTTTTTATTGCAATTTGTGCAAATTGATATTGTGTCTTTTTTTGATCAAGTAATGGTGCTAAATCCTCTCTTCGGTAATATGCCAGAAGTTCACCTGTTTTTCCAATAACGCCTATGAATCTTATGTATGGACTAATTTTTGATATTAAATCTGCAATCTCATAATTTTCATTTTCAGTCATTCACTTAATACCTCATTTTCGAATATTTTAATGATTAATCAAATTCACTTTTTTTATATACAGTCGAGGATCTCGTTATCTATTGGATATTTGGGATTTTCTTCCATTTTTTTCTTCAGAGGTTGGTTATCTTGGTTTAGCGCTAGTTAGTTTCTTTGGCTCATTAATTCCATTTGTTCCAATTCCATCTTTCATATTGTTAATCACAATGTCTGTAGGTGATCAATTCAATATTCATATTCTTGCATTAATTGCTGCCATAACTTCTACAATTGCAAAACAAATCATTTTTGCAATTAGTTATGGCGGAAGAAGAATTATTTCTGAAAAAACAAAAAAACGAATGAAGCCTTTTCAAAAATTAGTCAAAAAATATGGTGCAGGTGCAGCATTTTTTGCAGCAGCTACGCCAATGCCCGATGATTTAGTATATGTTCCACTTGGACTGGCAAAATACAACCCTCTTAGATTCTTTATCGCAACTTTGACAGGAAAAATTGTATTATGTTATGTGATTGTGATTTTATCTCATTATCTTAGCGGCCCTGTAGTTGAACCTATCTTTGAAATGTTTGGTGTTTCTGAACCTGAAGATTTGGAAGATCCTACTCCAATAATTCTTGGAATTGTTATTTTTGGAGTTGCTATGACTAGCGTTGTGGTGTTGTTATTGCGAATGGATTGGAATCGCATCCTTGGAAATATTTTACCTTGGACCGTAGAAGATGACGATGAAGATCAAAAGTAATCTTTTGGGTTAATACTAAAATTCCATTTTTTATCAATAGCTTTTGTTATACCTATTCTAGATTTTGAGTTTATTTTTCTTGGAGAAATTCCTGTCGTAATGTATAATTTTGATTTTTTTGTCATATCTATTCCATAATCTTTTACTGTAATATTGAATGCCTGAGTAAGTTTCCCTGGACCGTTTGTGAGATTTGAAAATTTGTCTGTTTTTCTATTTTCTTCCATCTTTTTTACTCCGTCAATTGGATGCACTCCTCTAATCAAAACTGCACCTGCTTCAAACTTTTTACTTCTTGCAACTACATTCAGACAATTGTACATTCCATATGTAAAATACACATACGATTTTCCCACTACATCAAACATTCCATGATTTCTTTTTGTTATTTTGTTAAATGCATGGCTTGCTGGATCATCTGATGCTCTATATGCTTCTGTTTCAGTAATTATGCCTGAAAATGTGGTTTTGTTATCTACTCGAATAATTTTTTTACCAATCAATTCTTTTGCTACAATTACTGTATCTCTTTCATAAAATTTTCTTGGTATGGGCATATCTACTTGCGTTTAATGATTGTTAAAACATCTTCATCAATCAGAACATGATTTAATCCGACTCGTTGCCCTCCAAATTTTACACTCTTTCCCCATACCAATCCAAACCTAAAATCCTTTTTCAAATTCCTATGAAGTTTGTTACAGACATCCATGACTGTGTTGCCTTTTCTAACGATTAATGGTTCTTTAAAATCAGTTTCTCCGCCTTTTGGCCTAAGATAAATTCTAATAAATTCTAATTCATTGTAAATTCGTTCTTTTAATTCATTGATATTTTTATTTGAATCTGCTGAAGTGGGAATAAAATCTGTCTTTAATTTTTTTGAAACTTTCTTTACAAATGCATCATCTACCAGGTCAATTTTATTTAAAATAGTGATTCCTTTTGCATATGTTTTATTCCCATTTATGAAATCTACAAGCTGTTCTGCTTCTATATCCTCTCTAATTACAACTCGTGCACTAGTATATCCATACACATTAAGAATCTCTTTCAATAATTTTTCTGACATTTTTTTTAATTTCACTTGTTGAGCCACTGCAATTCCTCCTGTAGTTGATTTTTCAATTACAATATCTGGGGGGGTTTGATTCAATCTTATTCCTATATTCCCTAATTCATTTACTAAAACATCTTCGTGATATGGTTGAAAAACATCTAATACTAATAGTACTATGTCTGCACTTCTTGCAACTGAAAGAATTCTTTTCCCAAGACCTTTTCCAGTTGATGCACCTTTGATAATCCCTGGTAAATCTAAAACTTGAATTCTCGCTCCTCTATAATTCATAACTCCTGGAACTACTGTAAGTGTGGTAAATTGAAATGCACCCACAGCTGATTTTGAGCCTGTTAACCTATTCAATAATGTAGATTTACCCACACTTGGCAATCCGATAAAAACTACTGTAGCATCTCCCGTCCGTTTTACGTCAAATCCATCTTGCTTTTTGGCACTTTTTTTAACTTGGTCGGCTTCTTGCTCTCTCTTTAATTTTGCAATCTTTGCCTTTAGTAATCCTATGTGATGTTCAGTAGCTTTGTTTAATTGAGTTCTAAGTATCTCATCTTGAATAGCTTTGATTTTTTCAGGAATTCCCATTCTACTCAATTAGTAAAAAATTTGCCATTATGAAAGGTTTCTTAACGCATTACTCATTAATGGTATGAAAAACGAAAGATCATTGAAGAAAAAAGTTCTGGCAGTTGATATTGATGGAACAATCACATTGAATGGTTTTGGTAAAATTCATCTTCAGGCATTAGAAAAATTAAGAAATTTAAAAAATAATGGACATCATGTAATCTTTGTAACTGGCCGTTCTTCAATTGAAGCATACCTTCTCTCAATATTTGGTGGATTAACTTTACTTGGCGTTGGTGAAAACGGTGGTTGTATCACTCATGGTGATGTGATGACTCATAAGATGATTGGAAACAAAAAAGAATGTGAAGATGCATTTTCATTTTTAAAAGAAAATGTTGATGCTTCAATTAAAGAAAAACCTGTTTTTCCAAGACTCACTGAAGTTGTTTTGGATAGAACCTTTGACATAAAGAATGCTCAAAAATTATTAAATGAAAATGGATTCAATGTAGGCCTTTTTGATAGTGGATATGCGTATCATATCAATACTGCCGGTGTTGATAAAGGAACTGGATTGCTGAAGGCACTTGAAATGCTCAATGTTGATGTAGAAGATACTATTGCATTAGGTGACAGTGAAACTGACGTTCCTTTATTTCAAACCGTTAAAAACAACATTGCTGTAAATAACTCCATTCCTGAATTAAAGCAAATAGCTAAGATTGTCACTACAAAAAATTCGGGTGAAGGTGTATTGGAAGGCTTAGATATGATTAAATCCGAATTCTAATTGTATGGTTTTTCTTGAATTACTAGAAAATATACGGAAAAAAACAGCTAAAATTTTAGACTCTCAGAATCTAGAGCCTGTATCATTCTCAGTTGAATCTGCAAAGCCTGGATTTGGTGACATAACATGTAATGTCTCATTTCTACTCTCAAAACAACTCAAGAAAAGTCCCCAAGACATATCTCGTGAACTTTCTGATTTGTATAATTTTGATGACTTGCCTGAAATAAAAAATGTTGAATCTCATCCTAGCGGATATCTCAATTTTAGTATAGATTATGAAAAATTTAATGAAATTGTTATTTCTTCATCACTTGAAGAAAATTATGGCTCTCTTGATATTGGTAACAACGAAAAAGTTGTGGTTGAACACACATCAGTAAATCCAAACAAGGCGTTACATGTTGGTCATATCAGAAATGTGATTTTGGGTGACATCGTATCTAGAATACTACGAAAAGGAAATTTTGACGTAAATGTACTAAACTATGTAGATGATTCTGGTCTGCAAGTTGCTGACATTATTGTTGGTTTTACTGAATTGGGTTTTTCACAGGAACCACCAAACAATGAAAAATTTGATCATTATTGTGGTGATACCGTATATGTAAAAACTACTGAAAAATATGAAACCGATAAAAAGTTAGAAGAAAAAAGACATGAAATTCTAAAACAAATTGAAGATAGTTCTAGTGAAATATCAAAAATGGCACAAACAATTACTCGAAGAGTATTGGATGAGCAATTAAAAACAGTTTGGAATCTAGGGGTTTTTTATGACTGTCTGAATTTTGAATCTCAAATCATTCATTCAAAACTTTGGGAAAAAATTTTTGAGAAATTAAAATCTGATAATCAAATAAAATTTGAAGAATCTGGTGATAATGCAGGTTGTTGGGTAATTCCTGCGGAAGGCGAAGATGATAAAATATTGGTTCGAAGTAATGGGGTTGCAACTTACATTGCAAAAGATATTCCTTATGCTGCATGGAAACTTGGATTGGTAGATGATCCATTCTCTTACAAAATACACTCGACTCAAAAGAATTCCCAAACTCTCTATGAAACTACTCTTGATGAGATTTCTGATCATAATGATAAACTACATTTGTCTGGAAACAAAGTTATCACTGTTATTGATAATAGGCAAATTCGTTTACAAAAAATCGTATCTGGCTTAATGGCTAAATTTAAAGAAGAAGGTGCTTACACTCATCTTGGCTATGAATCTGTTACTCTTAGTTCAGATACTGTAACATCATTAGGCCTTTCTACTGAAGGAGAATCTGCACAAATGTCCGGTCGAAAAGGCTTGTATGTTAATGCTGACACGGTACTTGAAAATCTCACAAAACGTGTTTATGATGAATCTAAAAGTCGTAATGAGGATTTATCTGAAAATGAATTAAACAAAATTGCTAAAACCGTATCTGTTGGAACAATTCGTTATGAAATGATAAAACCTGATCTGGACAAAATAATTACTTTTGATCTAAAAAACTCACTTCGTTTAGAAGGTGACACTTGTAGTTATATTCAATATTCTTATGCACGTGCATCTAGAATTCTTGAAAAAGCAGAAACCAAACCAAATTTTGACTCTGGATTTGAATTACTATCTTCTGAATATGAAAAAAATCTCGTTAAAAAAATTGCAATGTTTGATGTCCAAATTAATGATTCAGTTAAAAATTTGTCACCCAAAGTAATTGCAAAATATTCTTATGATCTGGCAGTAACTTTCTCTTCATTTTATGAACATGTTAAAGTACTAAAATCTGAAACACCTGAAATACTAAATGCTAGACTGTGTTTGGTTGTATCATTCCAAAAAACTCTGAAATCTTCTCTAGGTTTACTTGGTATTGATGCACCTGAAAAAATGTAATTACCTGTTTTCTTTAGTATTATTATATCGCTTTAAAAGAAATGCATGTTGAACTGAATACTTATTTTTTCTTGCATCTTGTTTTATTTTTTCAGCGTCTTCTAATCGTACACCTTGTGCTGCTAAGAATGCGTCATCATCTCTTCCAAGTTCCTTAAAAGCTTCTGATTTTTCAACTGCTGCTCTAGAAAAGTCTGGCATAATTTGTTGCACCGTATCGTAATATGGAATAGAATCCTGATATCTTCCCAAATAACTTAAAGTTACAGCCATATTCATTAAAGCGTCTACGTTTGTTTTGTCTAGTTCCAGTGCCAAGTCGTACAATGTTAACGCATCCTCATGTTTTCCTGTTTTATTTAATGCAATTCCTTTTGTAACTAACGCATCCACATCTTTATCATTTTTTGATAATAGGATTTCACAGCATTCTAACACTTGATCATGCATCTCTAACTTTTCTAATGCAAGCATTTTATTTTTTACAGCATGTTCTTCATTTGGGTCTTTTTCTAATGCTTTATCACAACATTTTATTGAATCTTCATATGCACCTACAATATAGTACGCTGTGCTTAGGTTATGAAGTGCAATTAGGTCATTTGGGTCTTTTACCAGTAATTTCTGACAAAATTCAATTACTGCATCAAATTTTTTAGCATCAAATAATTTCTTTAATTCTGTTACTGGATCAAGTAATGGTATATCTTTCATTTCTAACCACTATCTGACTTGTGAATTTTTATACTATTTCTTTTGATAATCAGTATGGATAATCGTATAAACATCGCTGTCATAGTTGGTGTTGTATTTGTTTTAGCCTTTGCTGTAACTCTCACACAAATTGAAAATCAAGTGGAATCTCAAGAAGTTGACTATGAAGTTTCTGAAGAACTGATTACTCATTGGTTGGAAAAGTATGATCCTTCTGAACAGACTATTTCTGTTACAGGAAGTGCAACTGCATCTTCAGAGCCTGACACTCTGATTGTAGTTCTTGGAGTTGAATCTGAAGCAAAAACTGCAAATGAATCCTTATCTAAAAATTCTAACTCACTAAACGCTGTAATCTCTTCATTAACAAGTTCTGGAATATCTGAAGACGATATACAAACATCGAACTTTAGAATCTATCCTTTGTATGACAGTATTAAAGACTCTAACGGAAACTATCAACAAATTCTAATTGGTTATCGTGTATCAAACATTCTTTCCATTCAAACTGAAAAGATTGATTCAGCTGGAAACATTATTGATGCAGCTGTATCATCGGGTGCAAATCGAGTTGACAATATTTCATTTCAATTATCCCCTGAAAAATCTCAAAAAATTAGTGATGATCTAATTGCTAATGCAATTACTGATGCAACACAAAAAGCAGAAAAAGCGCTGGTTCCATTAAAACAAAAAATTGTTGGAGTAAAATCTGTAATAATCCATGACAATGTAATGCCTTACTATGATAGTCCTATGAGATCTTCATTTGATGGAATGGCCATGGAAGCATCTATGAAATCTGCCCCAATAATGTCTGGTGATGAAGAGATAACAACTAACGTTAGCGTAGTGTTCTACATATCTACTGTATAAGATTATTCTCCTTGACCTTCAACTTTTGTAAGTGTTAATGTAGAACGGATTTTCTCAATTTTACGAATTTTCCAGGTAATTGTCTCTCTAATTTGCTCAACTGATTCTGATGCTATCTCGACAATGATGTCATATGCTCCAAATGTTCCTTGCACACTTTTTACATCTGAAAGTGTCTTTAATTCTTCGATAATCTTCTCTTCTGAGCCTAATTCACAATTTATCAAAACAAATGCCTGAGACATGGTACCAATACGTTGTCATTACAGTTAAATTTTTTTTCTAAAATCTAATATACCTCATGATCTTCTGTCCTAACTTACAATGTACGAGAATTTGTGGTTAATACCATTAGGATTTGCAGCCGGCGTATTAGGTTCTATTGTTGGGCTTGGCGGCGGAATAATTGCAGTACCTGCAATGACTTTTGCCGGATTTCCTCCTGCCTTGGCAGCAAGTAATAGTCTTTTTGCGGCATTTAGTAACTCTGTTGCATCAACTATATCTTATGCACGTCAGAAACGTGTTGAATTTGGAATTGGAATAAAACTTGGTTTGATGTGCATTCCTGGTACGATTCTAGGTGCTTTTGTATCTGATGTTATGACTCCATCTGCATTTCAAATCTTGTTTGCGTTTGTTTTGATAGCATCTGCGGTATACATTTTTGTTAAACGAACTGTAGATGAAAAACCTTACAACAAAACCGCGTTGATGATGATCTTCTCTGCAGGGGCAAGTTTCTTTGCAGGAATCATCTCGAGTTTATTTGGAATTGGAGGAGGGATTGTCTTTGTTCCCTTGATGGTTATTGGAATCGGAATTCCAATGAGAAGAGCTGCGCCTACTGCACAGTTAATCTTGATGTTTGCATCATTAAGTGGTCTTTTAGTTCACTCTGCATTAGGTCATCCTGATTACTTACAGGCATTTTTCTTAGCAATTGGTGCATTTTGTGGAGGAATTCTTGGGGCCAGACTCTCTTTGGAAATCAAAGAACGAAAATTAAAGATTCTTGTTACTATTGTTCTCTTAGCTGCTGCTGTAAAATTAATTATCGATTCGATGGGGGTTCTTTTTTAATTCTGTAGAGATTTTTCTTTGATGTTAGAACCAAGTCTCCATCTTCAAAAGTAGCTTCAAAATCGACACTAATCAAACCATATTCGTCATCAATGTCTCTCTTATCTGAAATTGTAAATTTTAACCGAATCACTTGATCAGTGTAAAGCGGTCTCAAAAAGCGTGTTTGTCTATTTTTCCATTCTGAATCTCCATCTATTCCATAAAGTACAATATAATTTCCATAAATCTGCCTTAATCTTGTAAACTCTCCTTCCATTCTTGAAATTATTGCTCTTCCTGAAATCACTCTGTCATCATCTTTTCCTGAATCTATCTCAAACATGGCATTTTTTATCCTGGAAAAACCAAGATATTCGTCTAATTCTTTTTTTGATATACTTGTGGTAGAAACAAACGAATCTCCAATTTTTAAGGTTGAAAATTTTTCCATCTTTTATCTTGATTCATCTGGACAGAAAATTACTTCTGCGCTTGATTTTGAATCTTCAGATATCAAATAGTTAACCGCATCTGTAATTCTTGCATTGTTTGGTTCTTTTCCATCAACGGTTCCTGCTAACACTAGGAATGCTCTAACATTTGATTTCAATACGTCACTTAATTCTTGATTAATTGTTGTTGCAAATGGTCTTAATGCGCCTCTGAAAACCTCAATTTTTGCTCTCTCGTTTCCTCCAATCTTTTTTCCATATGGTAGGTCTGGACCAATTATAACAATACGTCCTTTAGCATCCTTGAAAAGTCGTGGGTCTTCTGAACCGTTAGGTACAAAAACGCCCATTGCGTTTTGACTAACCGTAGCTGGAATGTTAATGAATTTGTTTGTTAATTCGTCCCATTCACTTCTGGACAATTCTGTTAATTTTGTAATTGATGGAACTTTTCCTGTAATGTGAATAAACACCTCGATATCTCCTTTTGATTTTGCAGTGTTAAACCATTTTGTAATTTCTTCATTGTTTGAAAAGTCAATTACATGTGAATGGAATTTATTTCCTAATGACTCTTGAATTTCTTTTGAACATTTGTCTGAAATAAAACAAATTGCTTGTCCACCATTTGCTTGAACATTGTTGGCTATTTCTTCAGCTTTCTTTGCATCTTCTTCGTCAGTAGCATCAATTGTTAAAACGGCAATCTTTGATGAATAATCAAATTGTTTTACAGTCTCGGGAATTGATGTAATATGTGATCTTACTGGATAAAATACTCTGTCTCCCGGAATAATTTTTCCATTTAGAATTTTTGCCTGATCATCATCTGCAAGGGTTAGCACTGTGGTTGCCACTTGATCTTGTGACAAGAATTGTTGATCTGCAATCATTGTTGATGTATTCTTTTGAATCTTTTCTGCAATACTTTGAACCTTGTTTAACAAATTTGTAAATGTCTCTTCTTTTTTTCCTAATTTCTCTGCAGCAGCTTTAATTCCATTTTTAATTGTCTCATCATCTTCTCCTAATAATCCTACAATCTCTTTGTTTGCCGCTTCGACTTCTGCTGGTGCTAAATCTTCAAAACCACTAACTCTTAGGAATTCTGATGCTGCTTTTGGATATACTGTCTTGTAAATTCTATCAGAATGTACTGGTCCTGGATTTGTTCCGATAGACACTATTCCTTTTTCAGTTAGTTCCCAAGACATTGCTTCAACTAATCTGTTCTTTGCACCTTGTGATGCTGTGTATGGTCCTCTGAATCTATACGGTCTTTGCTCAAGTGGTCTTTCTTCTGCAAAGAATGTTGATATTGTAATTATTTTTGCTCCTTCTTTCATAACTTTTAGTGCTTGAACTGATGTCCAAAATGTTCCTGTAAGGTGAATGTCTACTGTACTTCTGAAATCGTCTAATGGTGCATGTGAAAAGCAAGTGACAGGACCTGAAACTCCTGCATTATTTACTACTACGTCAACGTTTACGCCCTCATTTTTTAGCGTCTCAAACATCTCTGTAACGGCATTTTCATCACTCACATCTACTCCTGAGAATATTTTTACAAATCCATTTGACTTCTTTTCGTTAATAATTTCTTCAAGCATTTTTGATGTATCTTCGAGTGGCTCTCTACGTCTTCCTAGAATGATCACGCTAGCCCCCTCTCCCACAAATTTCTTGGCCACCGTCATTCCTATACCAGTTCCACTTCCTGTGATTAGCACAACTTTATTTTCAAATTTCAATCTGACAAAAATTTTGATTGATTTGCAATATTAATTGCTTACCACTAGAGAATTATGTTTATTTGAGGGTAGTCTTGAAGATAGCTAATGCATGACTCAGAACCCGAAACATTTGTTATAAAATCAGAACCTGAGAAATTTTCTGATATGCTAAAAGAGATCGCAATAGATTCTACTCCTAAAGAAATTGCAACTGATGATGTTGAACATGATGATTATTACAGTAGAGTATTTTCACAAACTACTCGAATGGTTACAAATAAGGGCTGTCTTGATGTCAATGGCACAAACATTGATGTCATTCAGATAATTCAAAAGGGATAGATATGCAAGATCCAAATCCACTTCCTTGGGGCGCACAAGACCGCTATCAAGCTCATTTCATTGTAAGAAAACAAACTGACGTTCCTGTTGATTACACTGCAAGAACTGTTTTAACAACTTCGGGACATTTTCGTTCAAAAAAAGTAACAAAAGTTGAATGGCAAGGAGGCAAAATTGCAGATACTCTAAATGATGATTCTGTATTAAACGAACTCATTGCACAACAATCTGTTGACGATGCCACCATCACGATTGATCCTACCACAAAAGGTGTCAGAATTTATGGTAAATGGAAAAACAGCTTTGATTTCAAGGTATCAAAAGAACAATTTGAAATATTTGATAAAATAGCTGGCCACATCAAAACTTTCTAGGCTTTCCACCAATCAAGCGCCAAATACTCTACTTTTTCTTTTCCAGTTGGTATAGCTAAAATAAACTGTTTTTTAACACTTGTAGCCAATCTTCCTGCCAACACAATGTCTGTTGACGTCATGTTTTCATTTCTATTGTACACTTGTACTAAAAATGGAGCATGATCAATGCCTGGACCTTTTTCATAAACTGCAAAATCACATCCAAATTTTATCCCTGGATTAACAACATATCCTTTATCTCGAAAATCTTTGTAAACTTGAAATTTTTTTTCAAAATTATGATGTTGTTCTAAGCATATCTGAAACATTTTCTTTAAAGTAACTTTCTTTTTATTTTTGTAAATCTGAATTTTAGATTTTGTCATTAAATAATACCCTTCAATCAAATCTAATACTAATGGAACATTGATTTCATTTAATTTTGGTTTTGGAATTCCAATTGGCTTTCCATAATACCCTTCACTGAATAATTTTTTAGAATCATCTGTATTCCATACAATCAAACGATTTTCTAGTAATTCTGTTTTCAAAATTATAAACTCAATGCCAAAAGAATGAATGAATCTGAAACTTCTTGACACTTGTCTGCCATCTCTTCAATTCCTTCTATGGTATCTTTCATCAATAGCATTTCACTTGTAGTTGAAATCTCAAGTGCTTTCAATACCATTTTTCGATATTTGATATCGATTTCTCTTTCTAATTTTTGAGTATCTTGTGCTAATTCAATAGATTTTGCAGAATCTGAATTTAGACTTCTAATAATTTCATTTAATTTGTAAATTTCATCTACAACTAATTCGATTAATTCTGTTAGGTCCTTATCTAATTTTGAGGATTTTAGAGTAGTTGCTTTAATGTTTGATAATTTGAAAGCAATTCCTGTGATATATCCTGCAATTTCATCCATTGTATATGCAGTGTTTAGTAAATTCTCTCGATTGAGGATGAGACCTCCAACGTCAGCTACATCTCTGGTAATTTTTCTACGTAAACTTTCTACTTCTTCTTCTAAAGAAGTGATCTGTTCCATTGCATCCTTGATTCCTGCTTTGTCTTTTTTTACTATTAATTCTGGTAATTGGGAAAGGCTTCTTCCTGCGTTTAAAATTCTATTAATCTCATCTTGTAGTACAGCAACTGCTTTTCGCTTTGCTTGTACTTCTAATTCCCCACTATACATAACGAATTTTATTACTATTCAGACTGAATATTAAGGCTTGGTTAATTTCAATTTAAACTAGTCTTGATTTGAAGTCTTTTTTTGGACTTTGAATAATGCTATTACTTCTTCATCTGTAGATGCATCTTCGGAATTTTTCTCGGTTCTAATCTTTCCTGTAAATTTTGGAAATCTTAAAGCTAGTCCTGCATTTTCTTTAATTTTGTCTAATGCTGTTTTATGGATTGGACTTTGTGTGATCTCTGATGCAACTATTTCTATAACCAATTCTGGTTCGAACCATACGTCCGCTTCCATTTCACTTACAATTCTTGGATTTTTCTTCAGTGTTACTTTTGGTGATAAAATTTGGTATAATTGATCCAAACTTTCATCTGTAAAACCTGTTCCCACTTTGCAAATACTTGGAAAAGTATCTTCTTCGTCATTATATGTTGCAAGCAAAAGTGTCCCGTACTTGCCAGTTCGTCTACCTTTTCCAAAAAATGCACCAACTACGACTAAATCTAAACTATCTCCTAACTCATTTTGATATTCTCTTTTTAGTTTAAGCCAATTACTTCCTCTTATTCCTGCTCTATATGTTGAATCAAGATGTTTCAACATCAACCCCTCACATCCGGAATTAATTGAATTCTCCAAAACTTCCAGAATTTGTTCTTCACTTTCTATCACTGACATTGGAATTAATCTTGCAAAATTATCTTGTTTAATGATTTTCTCTAACAATTTCCGTCTTTCTAAATATTTCATATCCATGCAATTTTTCTCATCAGAAAAAAGTATGTCAAAGAAATTAACTGTGATAGGATACTTTGCAACTGCCTCATCAATTTCATATTTCCGTCTTCTATGCATTAATTCCTGAAATGGTAAAAAATCACCTGAATTAGAATTCATTGCAACTACTTCTGCTTCCAAAATTACATTCTCTGCTACAATCCTCTCTGAAATTTTCTCAACAATATCTGGATAATATGATGTAATGTTTTCTAAACTTCTTGAAAAAATCATTATTCTATCTTTCTGCTTATGAATCTGTGCACGTTCTCCATCTAGTTTGAACTCTGCAGCAAACTCTTCTTGAAATTTCTTCACAGTATCTTCTTCACTTTTAATTCTGTCTGCTAACATTGGTCTAATTGGACTGAATAATTTTATTTGAAATTTCTTAATTTGTTCTATTCCATCAACTGAAAGAACTTCTGCAACTTTTCCTAAATCACTTGAAACATTATATGCATTTTCAATTACTTCTCTATTTTCTTTTTTTCCTGTAAATGCAATTGCAAGTGCATCCATTACAGTATTCTCTGCAATTCCTAGACGCAATGTGCCTAGCAAAATTTTTAGAATAAATTTTGCTTCTTGTGGAGTTGCATCATTTAACATGCTTGAAACATATCTCATCTTCATTTCTTGTGAGCCTTTTCCTTCTAATTTCGCAATTTTGAATAATGTCTCGTAAACTTTCTCTAACGTTATTGTCTCTGATGTAAAAGTTGTTTGAATTTTTTCTCGTAAAATATTCTCTGCTGTCTGGCCAAGATCCCCTCCTTTGTTATAATCCTGTTCGATATTTTTCAGTGGTATTCCTGATGATTTTGACATTGCTCTCATCACTAATTTTTCTGCAATTCCTAATTCAACTCCTTCAAAATTTGGTCTTAATTTTCCTTGAATAAGATAAATTGTTTTTGAGATGACATCATCTGGAATCTCTTTTATCAACTTTACAAGAATATCTGTAAGTTCTAAACGCTTACTTGTTTCCTCCATCTTTTGCAATGCATCTGAAATAATTGAAAATTTCATGTAATATTGTAAAATAGATCTTTTATTTGATTAATGCTTTGTTCTAGATGTATCTGAACATAACTTTTTTTCGATTTTTTTTCAAATCTGAGACTAATGCGAAGTTATACAATGGGTATGATTCCTTGTATTGTTTCATGAAACTCCATGCAACATCGTGATTTCTAAAATCTGTTCTTAGCCCAGGTAGGGTTGTTTCTTTACCATCTACATCAAATACAACTATACTGTAATGCTTTGGTCTGTTATGTGGTCTTGCTTTAAGGAACCATGCAACTGCAAATGCAAATGCAGTGACGATGATAAATCCTGCTCCTATGTCTTTGAATACTGGCCAAAAGAGGTCTGGAATTGTTTGTCCAAATAATTGAACTACGATATGTGAAAATGTCAATACTGCTGCAACAGTCATTGCAATCTTGACTACGCTTTGAGATAAAAATGAGAATTGAAATTCATACTTTGAAATCATACATTCTATACGATAACAATTGATTTAATCTTTGCTTAAAATATCTTAGATCTTTAGTCTGGATCTTCGTAATTTTCTTTTCTTTCGCTTGTGTCGGATTTTGAATCCATTGGAACCATTTTTTCTTTTAGTACTTTCATCACGTCTTTGTATCCTTCTGCATATTCTAATTCATCTGGAACTAATGTTGCTGGATGAATGAATCCTTGACTTCTAATTGCAATTGCTTTTTTAGTTGCTTGTTCTCTAATGTAATCCCAATCTGGAGTTGAAAATCCATCAAATGGTCCTGTAAACTTTCCATCGTGCATACTGAATACTAATGACTCTACAATTGGAATGCAGAAGTTAATTGTTGCTGCAGAGTTTAACTTTACTGGCATTAATGGCATGTTGTGACTACCTCTTGTGTTTCCTGCTACATAGTGTGGATTGTTGAATACACTTCCTGCTTCTTCTGTTGCTGGGAACATTTTTTGTGTTCTTACAATACATACTGGATCATCTTTACCAACATATGTTCCTGCAATGTTATGTAATCTATCAGTTGATGCATCCATTATTGGTTCTCCATCTTTTGTTGTAATTGATGAGATGACATATCTTCCTGGATACATCAATGCAGCCTCTAATGCTGGCTTATCTTCCCACAATGATAATTTTGCAATTGTAGCATCTTCTACATCCATGATGTGAAAGTCTACGCCTTTTGCAAGTGATTTGTTTACAATTAATCCTGTATTGCTTAGTGCATCAACAAATAATCTGTACATTGGATAGTTGAAACATCCTGGTTCTGTTTTATCTGCAGCAAAAACTGTGAATGCTTCGTTTGGTCTTTCTTCAAATTCTAATTCTGCAACTCCTGGTCCCATTCCTTTAACATTTCCTGAAAATGAATCTTTTAGTAAATCCTGACCTGCTCCATACAATCCTTCTTTTTTTGCAACTGCGGTACCAGCTTCAAATGCATCCCATGCTAACTTGTGAATTTTTTCATTATCTACTCCATGAGTATGACTCATTACAATATGAACATCATCTCCACAGTACCCGATGTAATGATCAATCAGCAAATCTGATGAAGCATTCACTGTATCTCTTACAGCCTGAATCAAGTTGTCACTTGGTCTGGTATGTCCACCAATACCTCCAACATCTGCTTTGATTACAGATACTGTGATTTTCATACTAACGATTTTTTCTTCTTTGATTTATACTATATGCTAAATTGCCAAAATTTCTTTGATCTAAAAATTTCAAAAAAAGATACAAAAAAATGGAAAAAATCAAAATGATTATAAAGACCATTTAATACGAATTTTCTATGGCAGACAAACCACACCTGAACATGATTATCACAGGACACATTGATAATGGTAAGTCCACAACAATGGGTCACTTTTTGATGGATCTAGGTGTAGTTGATCAAAGAACAATTGATGCTCATGCTGCTGAATCTGAGAAAACTGGAAAGGGTGATACTTTCAAGTATGCTTGGGTTATGGATAACATCAAAGATGAGAGAGAAAGAGGTATTACTATTGACCTTGCTTTCCAAAAATTCGAAACTCCAAAATTTAATTATACATTAATCGATGCTCCTGGACACAGAGACTTTATCAAAAACATGATTACAGGTGCTTCTGAAGCAGACTGTGCAGTTCTTGTATTGTCTGCAAAACCAGGTGAAACTGACACTGCAATTGCTCCAGGTGGACAAGCACGTGAACACGCATTCTTGCTAAAAACACTCGGTGTAGGTCAAATCATCGTAGCAATTAACAAAATGGACGACAGTAACTTCTCAGAAGATGCTTACAAAGCAGCAGTTGAGAAAGGACAAGGACTTGTAAAATCTTGTGGTTACAAAGTCGACCAAGTACCATTCATCCCAGTATCTGGATGGAAAGGTGACAACTTAGTTAAAAAATCTGAAAATATGTCTTGGTATACTGGTAAAACACTCTTAGAAGCATTTGATGACTTTACTGCTCCTGAAAAACCAACCGGTAAACCACTACGTCTTCCAATTCAAGATGTATATTCAATCACTGGTGTAGGAACCGTCCCAGTAGGACGTGTTGAGACTGGTGAAATGAAACCAGGTCAAAAAATAGTTGTAATGCCATCTGGTGCACAAGGTGAAATTAAATCAATTGAATCTCATCATGCAGAACTTCCAAGTGCTGAAGCAGGTGATAACATTGGTTTCAACTTGAGAGGAATTGAAAAGAAAGACATCAAACGTGGAGATGTATTAGGAACTCCTGACGCACCACCAGCAGTTGCAAAAGAATTCAAAGCACAAATTATCGTTATTCATCACCCAACAGCAATCGCACCAGGTTATACTCCTGTAATGCATGCTCACACAGCACAAGTTGCAGCAACAATTACTGAATTTGTTGCAAAGATTAACCCACAAACTGGTGCAATGGATGAAGAAAATCCAAAGTTCTTAAAAGTTGGAGATTCTGCTATTGTTAAGATTAGACCAGTAAGACCAACACCAATTGAAACCTTCCAGGAATTCCCTGAGATGGGTAGATTTGCACTCAGAGATATGGGTGCAACAATCGCTGCCGGTGTTGTAAAAGAAATTACTGAAGCACACACACCTTAGAGAGAGTCATCATGGCTCAAAACGCTCGCATTAAACTAACTAGTACCAGTCTTTTGAAACTAGGTGGTGTATGTGATGAAATTATGGGAATTGGAAAAAAAACTGGTGTTAAAGTAAAAGGTCCAACCCCACTTCCTGTTAAACGCCTCAATGTTGTCACCCGTAAATCTCCATGTGGCAATGGCACTGAAACTTATGAAAAATGGGAGATGAGAATGCATAGACGAATCATTGATCTTAATGCTGATGATAAAGCAATCAGACAATTAATGCGTCTGAAAATCCCTGATGACGTCTACATTGAGTTATCTCTAAAATAACTTAGCCTTTTATTATGGGGATTGTGATTAGCTGACATGTCTGAAGAGAATTTTGAAGAATCATTTTCTGAAGAAAAATTTGATGTTTTCTACAAATGTATGAGATGTGGCCATGAGACTGCATTAGAGGAACTAGCAAGACTTCCTGAAATCAAATGTATTTGTGGATTTAGAGTATTTACCAAAAAACGTCCTGGTCTTGTAAAAAACGTTAACGCAATCTAATCTCTGTCTTTTTTGTAACTGTGCTTTCTTTGTAGATGTGTTCTCATATCTTCCATGTTTGAAAAATTCTCCCCACACTCTTTACAATCGTATGGTAAATCTTTGTAATGGGTAATTTGCAAATGCTGCATTAGTTCTTCTTGTGTCTTAAATTCTAAATCGCATTTTTCACAGGGTATTTTTTTAAAAAATCTCATTTCAACTATTTTTTGCCTTTTGTTCATCCCAACATGTTCTGCATAGTTGACCTTTTACCTTCCATTCTGGTTTTGGATTGTATCTAATGAACCCCATTTTTTTATTACAAATTGAACAGAATTCTTTTTTTGTTTTAAAATCACCTTCTTTGTTATCAAAACATTCCTTACAAAGTAATCCTTTCATGTCCCATTGCCATCTTGGTTCCCACAAGTCTGTAATTTTTTTCTGTACTCCGCATACTGCACATTTTGATTTGATGTTTGAATCGTATGATTCCTTCATTTTGTCCATGTAACATTCCCCACAAAGTGGTGATTCTACATACCATTCTTTTTTTGCCTTGTGTTTGTGCTTGGTTTCTTTGTTACACACTGTACATATGGCAGGTTTTCTGTCAAATAGTCCCATGATATTGATGAAATAAAGATCTAATTAAATTATAAAATTAGAAAAAGAATTTTTTGATTTAGAGTTCTGATAGTAGTTTCTCTAAACCTTGACTAGAATTTAGCATGCCTTTTTTCTTGGCAATTTCTTCGATCTTTTTGTATTGCTCTGTTGTAAAGCATACTGGCATTGAACGTTTTTCCATATTCAGAATCATTTCTCTTTTTTTATAACCCTTTCTTTGTTTTTTCAGTTATATTATGTGCATGTGATCTTATGTCATGGCAAAAATGAGACAGATCTTAGTTATTGGAAATAATGATAATGGCTGTACTCCTGAACTTGAAAAAATTGCATATGATGCAGGAAAAGAAATTGCACAGTCTAATTCTGTATTAATTACTGGAGGTTTAGGCGGTGTTATGAAGGCTGCATCACACGGTGCAAAAGATGCAGGAGGATTGACAATAGGAATTATCCCTCAAGATGATTCATCTCTTGCAAATGAATTTTGTGATATAGTAATTCCTTCTGGAATGGGACTGTCTAGAGACTTTCTAAATGCATTATCTGCAGATGGCGTTGTTGTAGTGGGTGGTGGTTCTGGCACACTATCTGAAATCTGTGCTGCATACATGTACAAAAAACCAATCGCTACTGTCAAAAACTCTGGAGGTATGGCAACAAAATATTCTGATCAATTTCTAGATCATCGTGAAAATGTAAAAATTGTTGGATTTGATTCTCCAAAAGACGCTGTTAACTATATTCTAGACCAGATTAACTCATAGATTCTAGCAGTGGGTCTGGTTTGTAAAATTCACCATATTCTTCTGCTAATTTGTTTAACTCATCTACGATGTTTTTAATTCCAATTTCTTTTGCTGTTTCAAATAATGGTTTTCTTAAGCCTAATCCAAGTTTACATGCCTTTTCAATCTCTTCAATATCGCTTGCACCGTTTGTAATTAACCATGCAGCATTGTTCAGTATGTTTGCAACCAGTTGTATTGGATTACATTTCTCAGCTAATTCTTCAGATAATTCAACTCTTTCATATTTGTCATCTGAATATTTGTAATACCCTTCTCCAGATTTCTGACCCAACTTTTTCTCATCAAACATTTTCTCAACTGTACTGTGTGGATTGATTACTTTCTTGTCTCGCAGATGCATTTCTACTGTTGCCTTGTGAATTACATCCATTCCTGTAAAATCAGCTAATTCAAAAATACCCATTGGAAATCCGAGTTTGAATTTCACTGCAGAATCTATCTCTTCTAATGTTGCTCCTGTTCTATCTTGTAGATAACATGCTTCATGAACCATTGGAATGAATAATCTATTAATGATAAATCCTGGAACATCTTTTCTACATAACACTGCCTGTTTGTTTACTGATTTTACAAATTCTTGAGTCATCTCTGTAATTTCTTGTGATGTCTTTTCTCCTGGAATGACTTCTACGAGTTTCATTAGTTGTGGTGGATTGAAAAAATGAATTCCAATAAATTTGTCAGGACGTGATGTAGTATTTGCAATTTCTGTAATTGGTAATGTGCTGGTATTTGATGCAAAGACTACTTCTGGTTTAGCTGCCTTGTCTAATTCTGCATAGACCTGTTTTTTCAAATCCATTATTTCTGGAACAACTTCTATCACTAATTCTGCATCTTTTACTGCATCATTCAAATCAACAATAGGTGTAATTCTTGAAAAAATTGCATCTCCTTCTTCTTTTGAAATCTTCTCTTTTGTGACTAGTTTATCTAAACTCCATCTTATTTTCTCCATTGCCTTGTCGAGAAACTCTTGTTTGATGTCTCGTAGTACGACATTATATCCTGCTGTGGCTGAGACTTGTGCAATTCCATGTCCCATGACCCCTGATCCTAAAACGGTGATATTTTTTACTGACACGAACCATCTTTGAAAAACCATTATATCAATCTAGTTTGAATTACCAATATGGGATTATTTGGTAAGAAAAAAGAAAAAAACAAAACTGAAACCAAATGTAAAGAATGTGGTTTAGAACTACATCAACCTGAAAGACTAGAACGTCATATGAAAAAAGCACATGGCAATGTCCCTGAGAAAAAGCCAGAATTCAGCACCAAGGGCGGTGTTGAACAAGGTGGCATGTGGTAAAATTATTTACTTCACTACATAAGCAATACGTTACAACACAATTTTGGAATTTCAAAGTGATTCTGAGCTTGAAT
>LUPB01000085.1 GCA_001627235.1 Nitrosopelagicus sp. REDSEA-S31_B2
GAAGAACACAAAGTAATTTGGAAATGGGTGTCAGAAGATCCATTAAAAGAACCAGATTACAGCGAAATTATGAATGTGTTAAAATCAAACTAGTTATTCAATATCTGCAATAACATCATTTTTGTTAACAGAGTTACCTTCTTTGATTTTGATACCTTTGACTATGCCATCTTTTTGTGCTTTAACTGCAACTTGCATCTTCATTGATTCCAAGGTACAAACAGTGTCACCTTTCTTTACTTCGGTACCATCTTCAACATCAATTGATACTACTTTACCAGGAATTTGACTACGGAGAGTAGTTTGTCCACCACCAGAATCACTACCGCCAGAATTTTTGTAAACAATATCATCAAGATGTGAATTCATGTTTACCGACATTGATGAACCATCAACGATGAAGTTCATTTCAGAAGTTTGACTATCAACATATCTAACTGAATGAAATTCATTGTTCAAAACAAATTCCATGACATTTGAATCTGTGTGGAGGATTTTCACCACATATTCATTATCTTTAATCTTAATTTTATACTCATCTTCGGATAATTTCTCTAGGATTTCACCATCAACGATTTCATCACTGTCTTGAACTTTGTATTTCATTTTTATACACTATCCATCTTGCTTTTCCAGTTTGCATTACTAGATTTCTGAGATGTTACTTTGCTTTTATAAAATTCAGAGTGCATTATTGCTGATGCAATAGCAGGAATTTGTTTTTCTTTTCTATCTTGAATTAGGTCTTTTTCTAATTTTTCAATCATATCATATCTCTTTAAGAAATCTGTTGACAATTGACCAGTCTTGTATTCTTCAGAATTTAGAATGGTTTTGTATAATGGAATTGAAGTTTCTACTCCTTGAATGTCAAAGTCATTTAGTGCGTTTAGCATTTTAATTCTTGATTCGTCAAATGTTGGTCCCCATGTACAGAGTTTTGCCATTAATGAATCATAGAATGGAGATACAGTACAACCAGGATACAAGTATGTGTCACATCTAACGTTTGGTCCAGAAGGAATTGTAACATATGGAACAGGACCGGTAGATGGTGCAAAGTCTAAGAAAGTATCTTCTGCGTTAATTCGACATTCAATTGCATATCCATTCATCTTTAGATCAGATTGTTTGAATGGCAATGGTTCTCCATTTGCAATATCTAGTTGAAGTTTAACAAAGTCTAATCCAGATACCATTTCAGAAATTGGATGTTCTACTTGTAATCTTGCGTTAATTTCTATGAAATAAAATTCGCCATTATCTGCTCTCAAGAATTCTGCAGTACCGAGATTAGTATAATCAACTGCTTCTGCGGCTTTAACAACTAATTCACCAATTTCTTCTCTTTTTGCTTCATCTACTATAGGAGATGGAGTTTGTTCGATTAGTTTTTGATTTCTTCTTTGAATAGAACACTCTCTTTCAAATAGATGCACAGCATTACCATGTTTGTCTCTACACATTTGGTATTCAATGTGTCGTGTTTTTTCTAGGAATTTTTCAACAATTATTGCAGATTTTCCAACAGCAGCTATAGATTCAGAAGTAACAGTTGCAAAACCTTCTTTCAGTTCTTTATCATTAGTAACTAATCTAATTCCACGACCTCCTCCACCATAGACAGATTTCAATAATACAGGATAGCCGATTTCATTTGCAATTTTTTCTGCTTGTTCTGCATCATCTACAATTCCTGGACTTCCAGGTACAGTTGGAACTTCAGCTTTTAGCATTGCAGCTTTACAACGCATTTTATCTCCACAAAGATTCATTGAATCTGCAGATGGTCCAATAAAGTTGATTTTGTTCTTTTCACATAAACGTGCAAAGTCATCATTTTCTGAAAGGAATCCATATCCAGGATGAATAGCATCAGTTCCAGAAGATAACATTACTTCAAGGATTTTTTCTTGATTTAGATAGCTCTTTGCAGGAGCAGCCTCACCTATGTAGTATGACTCATCAGCGGTTTTTACGTGAAGTGAGTTTACATCCTCATCAGAATATACGGCTACAGTTTTAATTCCCAGAGTTTTACATGTCTTCATTACACGACGAGCAATTTCACCTCTGTTTGCAATTAGTACCTTTTCCAATTACAATAGTAATTTTTGGAACTGTTGCTTCACAGTAAGCATATAGTAATTTACTTCCATGTCTAATGATTCCATTGTGTTCTTGGTTTGAACCTGGCATGTAACCAGGTGTATCAACTAAAGTTATGATTGGAATTCCATAACAATCACAAAAGCGGATGAATCTTGCAGCTTTGTTAGAAGAATCAATGTCAAGTGCACCAGCAAGGAACATCGGTTGATTTGCAACAATACCAACAGTCTTTCCATTCATTCTTCCAAATCCAACTACTACGTTTTGTGCAAATAATTCATGAATTTCAAAGAATGTGTTATCATCTAAAATTGAATAGATTATTTCTTTCATATCATATGGTTTGAGTGAATCTTCAGGGACAATGTTTATGAGATTATTATCTAATCTATTTGGGTCATCAGATGTTTTGATTGTAGGAGGTGCTTCAGAATTATTTTGAGGAATGTATGATAGTAAGTTTTTGATGTAATCCATGCACTGGTATTCGTTTTGTGCAACAAAATGTGCAACGCCACTTTTTGTTCCATGTGTCATTGCACCACCCAAGTCTTCAAATGAAATTTCTTCACCTAAAACAGTCTTTACAACTTCAGGACCTGTGACATACATTGTTCCTGCTTTTTCAACCATAATTACAAAGTCAGTCATTGCAGGAGAATAAACAGCACCGCCAGCAGATGGTCCAATGCTTGCAGTAATTTGTGGAACTACACCAGATGCAAGTTCGTTATGATAAAAGATATCAGCAAAACCATCTAGAC
>LUPB01000086.1 GCA_001627235.1 Nitrosopelagicus sp. REDSEA-S31_B2
TCTTCTGTAAAAATGGCAAATGATGCAAATGTAAAATTATTAGATTACACAGTAGAGTTATTCAAAAACAACGGTCTGTTTAGTGATTATTATGGTTATCATAACGTTGATCATGAACTTGAAGTAACTTATGTAACATTACTTTCTGGTATTCAATCTCTAAAAGACGACTATCTAAATCTTGAAGATTTGAATTATCTTTATGCTGCTGCACTACTACATGACTTTGATCCTAAAAAAGAAATTGATAAACCTCATGAAAAAAATGTCATTCAGTTTATTTCAAAAAATAAAACTATTCAGAAACTTCTTGCAGCTGCAAAACTTGACCAAAATCTAATTTGTGCACTTATTTGTCGAACCGTATATCCTTGGAAAGGAGATATAGTTACAACCTCTGAAAAGTTAATTGATAGTTATTTTGCAAAATCAAAAATTAAAAAGAACAAAAAACAACAGCAACATTTTCGTGAATTAGGTCATTTCTTGTCCGTCTCTGATAGGATTGGGGGTTATTCATTAGGTGATTTTCAAAAAGCAATGGAAATGGCAAAAATGAATGCTCATTCATCTAGTTGGCATCCTGCATTTATTGTAAGACGTTCTGTTGGATTTTTTGAAGACATGCTAAATTCTGAACCTGATATGTGTCAAAGAGTTCTAAATGGATTGCCAAAACACATGCGAAAAAACTTCCTAGATAACATTGTTGGATTTATGAAATTACGTCAAGAAGAAATCCAAATCTATAATCAATTTGTTTATGATGGATTACCACTTGTACCATCTATTGAAAAACATGCTGTAACTGATGATGTTGCAGATGTACTTCTATCAATCTATCGTGAACTCCCAAAACCATTACAATTCACACGTGATGATTTTATTGAATCCATAAATGATCCTGATACAATTCTTAACACTTTACGTGTAGGTAATTCTAAAGGTCCGATAGTTGGATTTGCAAAAGGAGGTCCATTAGAAAAATATCATTTTGATCTAGAATTTGAGGATAGAAATCGTGGAAAAAACAATACTGTCTTCTTAGAACCTGTTGCAATAAAAAATGGATATTGGGGATTTCATGGAGGTCGAGAAATACGACAATTATTCATGATGCAGGTTCAATCAAAGGGATACAAATTCATGACTAGTTTTGCAATGCGTGATGTTATAGACGAGCGAAAACAAAATGACAAAAATGTTGTATTTGTAAAAAAATTCAATCCTGAGCGATGGGATTATTTCAGAGTAACTCTATAGAAAATTAGTGACTGAAATAAAAATTCTAATTCAAAAGGGAACTGAAAATTTACGTGATGGTAACTTTGAAACTGCACTAAGTTTCATTGATCAAGCTTTACTTTTAGAGCCTGAAAACCCTGATTTGTGGAATCAAAAGGGCATTGCGTTAAGAAGTCTTGGACGGTATGATGAGGCATCTGATTGCTATAACAAATCTCTACAGTTGGATCCTCGTGATCGTGCTTCGTCCTAAATCTGATTTTGCTTTTTCTTTCCGTAAATTATCATTAAAACTCCAATTCCTATCACAGCAATTGATAATTTCTCTGCAGTGATATCTGAAGATGTAAAGTACTTGAGAACAAATTCTGGTCCCCAAATCACTAAATTTTGCAATGGAATTATTGCCCCGCTAATGAAAAATAAAATACTAAATGCACCAAAAACGTTTTTTGGAAAAAAAGAAGAAGATTTTTCAGTCAATTTACACTAGTATCCACCTTTAACAAATTCATATTCTTTTTTGTTAAAGTCGAATTGTGTCACTAGCACTTCGCCCATTGCATCAACTGCAGTTTGTACCACATCGGGTTGTGTTGAGAAGAATCCTTTGAATTTTCCAATTCCATACTCTTCTGCGATTAAACCAATCGGTCCATCTGGTCCTCTTGTTACTACTGCCCATACTGTAGATAGTGGTGTTCCAACGCAACTCAGAACGACACAGCTGTCAGGTGTTTCTTGAGCCAAGTGTGGATTGTTGAAGTTTCCAATAACCCATGTTCTTGGAAGTTTTTTCATGAGTTTTAGGTATCTGTCCTTAACAAACTCATATCGCTTGTCTGTCTCAAATGATGCAAGTAATGGGGCCGTATGTTTTGATGCATAGTTCTCAATCATTATGCTTAGTGCAAAAAGATCTGAACGGTCTGCTTTGAAGTTTAGATATCCTCCGTCTTGAAAGTCCTGAAAATTCCAGTTTACAAAAATCTCGTCACCTTGTTCGGCAACATCTCTTTTTTCAGGAAATCTTGCAAAGACTGTTTCAATCAAACTGTCATTTGTTAAACCCATAATTTGTATTATCATTTTGAATATTTAACCTAGTGGAAACTACCAATAATAGTGGTAATTATTTCTTTTTTATAATTCTAGGAATCTGTTCTAATGCATGTGCATCAGTGATGAGTTTTCCATCAAATTTGAAATTTGTCTTTTCTGAAAATGCTTGACCCCCTATGAATATAGGTAATTTTTTGTATGATTCATGAATCTTTTTGACCATTCTTTGTCCTGACCTAACATTGTCCTCCAATGTTATTGATACAATTAGTGCATCTGGTTTGGCAGTTTTTATGAACTCGATTAATGATTCGGCAGGTGTTGATGGAGATAAATTAAATGTTGTAAATCCTTTTGAGACTAAAAATGAATCAAGCACATTACAACCTAAATTATGATCTTCACCAACTGGAGTGGTTAGCACAATTTTTCCTTTCTCTTTTTTTGCTTTTCTGTTTTCATCTGCTATCACTTTGACTAAACTATGTGCAATATTGCTTGCAACATGCTCTGTGGCAATTGATAACTTTCCTTCAGACCATAAATATCCAATTTCTGCCATAACTGGTGTCATAATTCTTTCATAAAATTGGTCCAAAGAATTGCTTGTAACAAAGGCGGTGTAAACATCCATTGTATCTTTTAGACTGCCTTCAGTTAATGCTGAGAATAATTTTGTTCTTAATTGTTCAATTAGATTTTCCCGTTTTTCTCTATCTTTTGGAGTATTTTGTAGCAGAAATGAGTTTATTTTTGCATTTTCTCTAAATTCCTCAGGAATATCATCTCTAGTTACTGATGATGATTCTCCTAGGTATTTGATGGTCTCTTGTCTGGATGTCTTTTTTTCTTTATCCCAGGTACTTTTCACTAAATACAGGTAATCTACTCCTTTAACCTTCTTTTTTCTTAGATATACCATGTTTTAGCATGTTCATAGTGACTAATAAGCATATCTAGTGCTAACTCTGATATTTTGTGCCTAAAAACACAAAAAATCATGAAAAACTAGTGATTTTAAATATTACCACTATGACGAAACTTAAAAGACGGATTGTCGACGTTTGTACTAGTTGGCAAGAGAAAAAAGAACACGTATTCAATTGTATTTCGATATTATCTCGGCGATAATACAAGAAGAGGATATCTCTCCAACAAGAATTCAGTTCAAATGCAATACCTCGTATGATAAATTAATGAGATATTTGGAAGAAATGGAAAAACGTGAAATCATAGCCAAAAATGGTTCTATCGGTGTCACCGATAAAGGCAAAAAATTTCATAATGATTATTCAAAAATCAATGATCTAATATCTGAAATTAGTAAAACGATTACGGAAGAGTAAATAATTCAGTACCTTTCTCTTTTGTCTGAAATATTATTGCTTTATGAGATTCTAACAACTGATTCAAAAATCTGTCTCTCAGTTCCTCGTTAATTTGTTTAACCTCAAATGAACAAACAAAGTTTCCGTTAATTTTCTCAAAACCATCGTCTACACACTGCTCAATTTCTGCCATTCGGTCAGTTTTCTCTTCAGTATTGAAGTCAAAGTAATGTGTTGATACAACCCTGATTTTGGCCTCTTCAGGCAAACCTTCTACTTTGTCTAGAATCATCTTTGAGTAATCCTCAAATTTCTCTGGGATTTCTACTATGTGTAGAAATTCATTGTTTTCTCCATCCTCGATTCCATGTGCTTTCATCTCTTCTAGGATTTTTTGAGGTTTTTGTGTAGTGTAGAAGCAGTGCTCGCCTTTCTCTAGTCCTTTTCTAATAAACCCATATTCTGTTTTTTTAGTCTCATCATTACCATCATGGAACAGCACCACATGTGTACGCTCTAACGTCTCGAGAAAATCCTCTGACTGAGTACTCATCATATTTAGTAATTTTTGGAGTATATATGAATCCCCTCACCTAAGTGAGTTTCTTGATTCCTACTGGTTATATACAAAATTTGCTTTTCTTAGTTTAGGTAACAAATATGTTAAAAGATCCAAAAGTCAACTGTGTATTCTGCAACAAGTCATTATATGACCACTCTAATTTCGAGAGTAGAGAATGTCTTTCAAAACATCTCCAAGTACAAAAAATCCTTCAAAATGCCATGGGCGAAGATGGGATAACCAACCACTTTTCTTAATTTTTCTATTTTTTATAAAAAAAGAAAATTTTTGAATTTATGAATAATCTGTATTGTAGACCGGTCTTGCACCACTTGGTACTTCTGCACCAGCAGATTCCTTGACTGATTCTCCTCTTGCCTGGTAAACTCTGACTTTATGAAATACATTGTGTGATGAGAATATTGCCAGTCCTGCAATTCCCGCTCCTATGAAATTTCTTAATGTTACATCGATGCTTGGTTCTGTACCTATTATCGACATCTGGAATACAACGTAAAAATTGTCAAATAACCAAAATGCCAAAGTTACCCATGATAGCAATCCTCCAATAAGATAGCCTAGCCTTGCTTTTTGTCTTACAAATAAAATTGCAAAAATAATTGCAACATACCAGATAAATGATCCAAATAACCATGATATCTCCCATACGTCTGTTCTATCGTCCATCCAGTAGTATGTGGAACCAATTATTGCCATAGCGCAAAGTGAAATCAAAAGTAATTTTTGATTAACTTTGTAAGATGTTTTTTCTTCAGGTGTTTTTTCAATTGGTTTGAAAGCTATTTGTTCTTCTCTTGCCTCTTTGATTGCTTCAGTCATATGTTTGAGATTTACCGGAACAAATTCTTCTACTGACTTGTCTTTTACATAAGAGTCGTGAACTAAACTATCCACTAGTGGTCTTGCAAGTGATGCCTTTACTGGAGTAACCAAATCAATCCAGTATGATGATAATCTTGGTGTTAAAAATGGAATCTGTATGATATTCAAATTTCTATTAATTATTGATGAATACAATCTCATCATTTGCTCGTATGTCATTTTATCTGGTCCACCAATCTCAAATATTTTTCCGGCCGTTGATGGATTTTTCATAGCTCCGACTAGATAGTCTACAACATTTTCGACTGCAATTGGTTGTGTTGTAGATTTTACCCATCTTGGACAAACCATTAGTGGTAATCTTTCAACAAGATATCGGAGCATTGCGTATGAACCCCCCTCTGCACCCACAATTACTGATGCTCTTAATTCTGTAACTGGAATGGTTCCTGATGCTAAAATTTTGCCAACTTCGTGCCTACTTCTCATGTGTTTTGATAATTCTAAACTTTCGTTTACTAATCCTCCAAGATAGATTATTCTTTTTACTCCTGCGTTTTCAGCAGCTTTTAGAAAATTTTGTGCTTGAACTTTTTCTCTATCTGCAAATTGTTCCCATTCTTTTTTGGACCCTTCCATAGAATGTAGAAGGTAAAATGCAGTTTCTATTCCCTTGAATGCATTAGATAGTGTGTCCAACTCTAATGCATCAGCTGCCACAAATTTCACATTATCTGAATTTTGATGTAGTGTTCTTGACATCGCGGTAACTTTGTACCCTGTTTTGGATAACCTCTCGGTTAGTTTTTTTCCAATGAATCCTGTAGCCCCTGTTACTAAGATTGAATAATCACTGATTTTGGCACTTTCTTTTAATGCTGCCATTTTCTCTAAATTACTTGAACTTGCTTTCTGACTCATTTTTACTCCTTGTCTAGTTTACGAAGTTCTTTAAGATCTACAATCTCGATATCTTTACTCAAAGTAACTAGTGATGATAATTTTGGTTTTGCATTTTTGCCCATTTTTAGAACTAGCTTATCTTTGTGTAATATCTCAAGCGTTACATTCTCATTTTTTAGGACTTTGCCTATGTGTTTTGCTTCGGTTAGCTGTTTTAGTAGGCTCATTTTTCCAGGAATTTTTGTAGGAAGTCGCATAATGTTTACTCGTCTTATATCTCCTTTTGAGGTAAATTCGATGGCTGTGCCATCTCCATCGCTAATGGTTAAATCTCCGCTTCGGAGGTAAAGTAAAAAATTGGCAGGAAGGTTGTTTTTCATTTTCATATCCATTCCTGTTTAGGTTTTTGTTGTTATAGTCAAGCCACCTGTTAGTACAACTGTTCCTGTTGAAACTTTCTTGCCGTTGCGGTCAACCATTCCACTAAGTTCTAACTTGTCGAACTTGTATGTAATGGCTGCATGCTTTGCAGTTAGTTTATCAAAAACTTCTGCCAGGAGACTTGCCCATTCTTGTTCTTCTGTCATAATGAATCTAATTACATTATAGTATAAAACGCTAGTGACCAAAGGTGAGTCTAGTGCCTAAATATTATCACCATGTTCTGTATAGTGGTAAAATTTACCACTAGAAATACCCTAGTGCATAACCCATAAATATTATGAATGGCAAAAACTGTTTAATGAGCACAACACAAACACTTCCAACAAAGATCGCATTGATAAAAGGTGGAATCGGGGCAGGCCTCATGGGCGGATTTGCACTCTTTTCATCATTCTTTGCAATTGATCAAATGTTGGATATACCGGCAGGAACATTCTACAAAACTATCGGTGTTACAATGGGTGTGGATGAAACTTCAGCAATTGCAGTGGGCTTTATAGCCCACATGGGCGTTGCAGCATTGATTGGAGCCATGTATTTTTTGGCTTCGAACATTTGGAGGTTCTTCAGATTGGTAACTGTTCCAAAAGCACTAATTACTGGTGTTTGGACAGGGCTAATTGTTTTCACATTAGCATTCCTACCAATTCACATGTTTGTAATGACTCCGATGATGGAGGTAGAATTGATTATCACCGATGTATCCCAATTTGACTTGGAACAACAAAAAGCACTAGCTACCTTGTTGTATGAAAGCGACAAAATTTACATCAATGCTTTGGTTCTCCACATAATCTACGGAGCAATCACTGGATTCATTGGAGGTTGCATAATGCATGAAGACTACAAAGGAGTGAAAAGAATTGGCAAAATCTGGTAACAACAACGAAAGAGGTCAAAAACTTGAAGGTATGTACAATACCTTCATGGGAGACGTTTCACAACTATTCCCAAAGACCGACTCAAACCTATTACTCAATGTAATGGCTTTGGAAAGAAAGTTCCCAGACATGATGCCTCATGTTCACTTGGAGATAATCTTCAACAAAGGCACAGATGTCGAATTGCCAAAATATGAGATTACTGAAAAGTATCATGTTCAGGCTGCAGTTCACCGATGGGACAAGAATATTCTTGTTGTCACCGGAATGATGAACGTAGACATTATTGCCGAAATAGCAGATCACAAAACTGTGGAAAAAATATCTGGCACTGCTAACGCAGCCTTTTATTAATCCCTTTTTTCTCTTTATTTTGAAATTTTAACTACTGTTATATTTGATCATTTTTGCCAAAATTTCATGGTAAAAAATACTGAACTTGATAATTTAATTCAAAAAATTGGCAAACTTCACAAAAAAATCCGTTTTGTTGCAATTATCAACAAAAATGGCAAAATCCTAAAAACCGAAATGAGAGATGAAGTACCTTCCCTACTCAAAACAAAAAATGAGGAAAAATTCTGTCAGGATGTAACAGTTCGCAGAAAGATGAGAGAGGAATTTGACAACTCTCTAGGTAAAGTTAGATTTGTAAATGTAGAGCGTGAAAATATTTCTCAAATCGTAATGTATGCAAAAACTAAATCTTTGTTTGTTACAGTAGAACCTGAAATTTCAATTAACGATAAAACCAAAATCATATCCCAACTAAAAAAATTAACCGCTAATCTAAAATGAAAATTCTAGTTGATGAGATGGATGATGGTATGGATGAGCGCCTAATACAACTTGGTCATGATGCCTACAGTGTAAAAAAATTACGAAGTGAAGGCAAAAAACTCCATACTGATTATTCAGTCATTAATTACGCAAAAGAAAATGGTATGGTTCTGATTACTCGTGATACTGAGAGTGGTCAGGCATGCGAGGAAAATGATTTGCCCTGTATACTCCTAGATAATGAGGCAATATTCAAAATTGTTACCGAAAAACTACAGAATTTTTAATCAAAGTTATTTATTCTCCCATTTCTAAAATTTTATATGAAATATTGTGATGGACGGGGAACCTCATATCGAAATGGCAATTCTTATGAAGATTGCAAAAAGATTGCCGAAGACATCAATACTCGTTTGAAACCTATCATAAATGAAAAAGGCATACTTCCTTGGAAACAACTATCTGAAGAAGTTGAACATGATGAGTTAGTTTACAAACTGGTTCTAAAATATTTGAGACGAGACGGGTTTGATATTGGAACTTTTAACAACCCTCAAATCAGCGTGAAATCTAATTAGGATTAGTCTGAGATTTTATTATTCTTCTTGATATGAGAAATGGCGTCAAGATCAAAATCGGTATTGAAATAGCAATGAACAGCGTTTGTAATTCTGTTATTGCAATTGTAAACGCAACTGCACTTGTTGCCCCTATGAACAATGACAAAAATGAACCCACGCACGTGGGGCATGCAATGAACAGTCCTGTTGTAGCACCAATACTTCCAAGACCTCCTGTCTTTTTGGTTACGGCAATTGCATTTACTGCAAGAGCAGTGTTTAATGCAACCAAATATGAGACTACAATTTGCAATAATAGATTAATTGGTATTACGTTGAGACCCACATGCTCTGTCAAATATGCTACAAACTTTGGCATGTATCCTGGTGCTCCACAACATGGTGTTATGTGTGCCGAAGGAACATCTGCCCCATAATGATACGAAAATACAACTTCGGGCTGATATACCAAAATCCCTGATGTCATTGAGAAGAATATTCCATAAACTATGAACGTCACAACAAATGTTTTTTTTGCTCTACTGTCTAACGTGTTACTACAAATCATTGATAGGACTGTAGTATTTCCTGTAGCTGCAATTCTTTTCTGAAATTTACGTAAACCTATTCCAATCATTCCTATTGAAATTGTAAACAATACATAAAATCCCATTCCTAATCTCTCAATAGATTGTACTGCATCTGGAGTGATGTCTTGACTTTCGAATCTAGAATAGATCAAAAATAAAATTGCAATTGATACAAATCCTAAAATGATTAATTTCTTGTCATTTTGACCGCCCTTGGCAGTCTGTGTTTTCATGTGGGATCTCTTACTTGGTTCATTATATTTTTAACATATTATCTGCAACTTATTTTGAATATGGAAATTAATGAAGTTCAAGATCCTGATTATGAGGTTGTCACAATAAGTAATCTGGGGTTTGTTGATCCATATGGCAATGAGGGTCTTGTAATCTTGCACTCTGACGATAAACGGGAATTTCACATGCGTGCATTTTCTGGTGAAGTCTCAAGGCATATTGCAAGTTTTCTAGATGGGGACCACGATACAGTTCCAACCATCTATAAAATGCTTGAAGATATATGTGAAGCAAATGAACTCTTGTTAGTCAAAGTAAAAATTTATGAAAGTGGAGATGCATTACGGGCAAATCTCTATCTTACTGGAAAAAAAGACATTGTTCTACGAAATTATCGTGCTTCTGACGCTGTGGCTCTTGCGGTATACTATAACATTCCAATTTTAGTTCGAAGTAATATGCTAAAAAGCCCAATAGAAGAGACTACGTAACTATCTCTTTGATTCTATCTTCTTCTACTGCACGTTTAATTTCCATTGCAATACGTCTACCAATTCCAAATGTAGTTCCATACTGATATTTGGTATACGGACTGGTTGTTGCAACAATTGGATTTCCTGGAACTCTCAATGATACATCATAGACAATCATTTCCAAATCTTTTGTAATTACACTTTGTAGTGAAAATGGTCCAATTATTCCTGGGGCATATTCTTTTTTCACAGCACGAACAAATTTGTCTCCCATTTTGAAGACCTTCTCTAACAATGACTCTCTAATACTTGCTGGTGTATGACCAACCTCTATATTTTGTAATGGAATGTCCATCTCTAACTGTTGTTTTGCAGGAAGTGCATTGTAATCATGAATATTTGTCTGAAGGCGTCTTTCTATTCCAATAAAGTCCACTTGGTCTGAAATTGGTGTGTGAAAGAAGTTGAAATTTAGATATGTTCCAATTGCCAATTCCTCAATACTTGCTTTTTCCAAATCCTTTCTTGCTATGATTCCTTTTTTGATCTTCTCTTCTGACTTCTCTTTGTAATCTGCATATGATGTAACTGTGAAAAATGCCCGTTCTAGTTTTCTGTCCTTTTCCATGACTTTTACGATTGCCGGCTTGTTGATGGATTTTGGATTCTCAAATATTTTTGGGAATTTAACTCCCGCCTTTTTTAGTAAATAATACTGATTCCTCTTATTTTCTCTCTCTTCAGCTTGAAACAGCTTCCTATTTCCAAATATTGGAACCTTTAGCTTGTTTTCCAATATGTCATATCCAAGATATGCAGTTAACGAGCGATGTGGAACGATGATGGTATTTTCATCTCTCATCATCTTTTGATTTGCAGGGCTTGCCATATCCTTGAATTTTTTGATAATCTTAATTTCATCTGCAATTCTATTGAATCTTTGATATGGTACTTCTCTGCCTTTTTGACAAAATACCATTGTCTCAAAATCTTCATCCTTGGCCCCATCCATTATCTCTAGTGCTGAATGACTTCCAAGTACCCCGATTTTTGGATCTGTATATTCTGATGCAATCTTTTGCATCTCAGATCTCTTAATCATATTGTATCGATTTGTCTTGTAAAATTAAATGCTTCTTTGGAAGAGTTTTCTACTTGTAATTTTCTAGTTAAATCATGCAAGTTGAAATGGTTCTTGTTGGAATGATTCTATTTGGCGGTATGGTTGCAGCAGGTGTTAAGGTTTGGTTAAACAAAAGAAAAGAATCTGAGGAATTGGATGAAACCCACGCGTAAATTATCATATTCAGTTATATTTTGTAAAATTTGATCAAACAAGTACATGAAACTTGTAGTTGGAATCACTGGAAGTACTGGAGTCATTTATGGAATCCGCCTATTGGAGGTTCTAAAAGAAAAAGGAATTGAGACAAATCTTGTCATGTCTGAATGGGCAAAAAAATGTGTTCCAATGGAAACTAAACATGATATAGAATATGTTGAATCTCTTGCCACTGAAGTGACAGATGAAAAAAACATGGCTGCAAATGTTTCAAGTGGAACTCACAAAACTGATGGAATGATTGTAATTCCGTGCACAATGAAAACACTTTCAAGTATTGCAAATGGTTATGATGAAACTTTAGTTGCCCGTGCTGCAGGAGTTACTATGAAAGAGGCTAGAAAGTTAATTCTAGTTGCAAGAGAAACACCTCTTACTGCCATAAATCTGGAAAATATGTTAAAACTCGCTAGACTTGGTATTGTAATTTTGCCTCCTGTCACTGAATTTTATACAAATCCTACATCGATAGACGCAATGGTTGATCACATTGTTGGAAAATGTCTTGATCAATTTGATATTGAACATGATCTATTTACTCGATGGGGAAGTAAATAGCCCAAAAAAATTTACACTAGTTTTATTTTGAAAACTCATGTTGAAGATAACTTTTGAACGTGAAATTAATGCCGATATTGAAAAATCATTCGAAGTGATGACAAATTTTGAAAACTTCCAAAAACTATTCCCTGATTATTATCCCTCTATTTTGATTAAATCTGTACGAGATGAAAGTTCTCTTGTGGCTGAACATCTCAAACTTCACGATAAGGAATTCATAATCATGGCTAAACATTTTTTCTCTAAACCTAACACTCATGAGATGCGTGTTGTTGGGGGAGATATTAAAGGCAGTAGCATCAATGAAAATTTTACATCTGATAATGGTAAAACACATCTAAAAGTTAATGCAGAACTAGATGTCAAATCCTCACGCTTTTCAAAGAAAAATCCATACGGAGAATCCTTAACTGAATTATACGACAAAATGATTAAAGAAATAGAAAAATCCTAATCTTTACTTTCTTTGAACTCTTTTAGTTCTTTATCTGCTTCAATTTCGCCTTTCTTGTATTCGCCTTTTGCTTTACCAAATGTTTTTGCCAATTCTGGAATTTTTTTTGCTCCAAATAGCAAAACACCTGCTGCAACGATTACAATTATCCATTCGCTTCCTCCTGGAATGAAATTGACAACGTTCTCAATCATGATTCATCTAGTGTTAATTTCTCATTTAAGTCTTGATAGTCTGTCTTTCTTGTCTTTCTGCAATAACCATGCCTGCAAAGTATAGTGCAACCATAGGTAATGACACAAACCACATTGTGACCCCACTACCATCAGGTGTAATTACTGCACCAAATACAATTATTGCAATAATTGCATATCTCATATTTCTTCTCCAGAATTTTGCATCTACTAGTCCTGAAAGACTAACTGCATACATTATGAGTGGAAGTTGAAATGATATGCCAAATGCCAACAAGAATTGTAAAACAAATGTTACAAAATCCATTATATTCAAAAACGTGACAAGACCTGCAGATTCCCCATATCTATAAAGAAAATCTAAAATGAATGGAATTACCGCTGAATATGAAAATGCACATCCTGTAATGAATAATCCAATTGCTGGAAGTGTAATTGTGCGTCCAACATGAATCTCTCTTTCTTTTAATGCAGGTTTCAAAAATGATATGAACTCTCTCACTATGATTGGTATACTTAGAACAATTCCAATTAATGCTGCAATGTAGACTTGTGAAAAGAATGCTTGACCTGGTGCTGTTTGAATGAGTTGAACTCCTTCTGGAACAAGCTCACCTCTCATTACATTTGTAAATTGTGCTGCAATGTTGTCTAAAGGCTCTGGATATGGATAGTATAGAGTAACTCCCATCACATCCACAGGTGTTGCATGGAACGTTAAGATGAATACTGTAATAACTAGTATTGATATGACTGAACGAACTACTCTTTTTCGTAATTCTTCTATGTGTACATTTATCTCATTTAGCTCTGACATCTAATCTCCATGATGGCATATCTTCAACAAAAATGTTTCAAACATTCTAGGTAGGGATTGGTAAAAGTTTAGCCTCAGGATATCCCCATTCTTTTAACTGTTCTTGAGTTGTATCATGTAATTCGACTGTAATTACAGTAGTTACGGTAAACTCCTCTTCTAGTTCTTTTGCTAATTTTGCAATCTCTTTTCCTGAATAGATTTCTTTAGAACCTTCAAGAATGATTCTTTCTCCTTTTTCAACTTCATTTCCACCAAATCGTTTTTTCAGGAATTTTGTAATACTTGGCAATTCACTTCTCTCGATATTGTTGTGGAAATAGGTAATTCCTTTCTTTGATTCGTAATCATGTGGAGTTCCTGCTTTGTAAAGAAATACTCCAAAAAATACTGCCTCTTCTTCTGGCTCTCTAGTACATTTGATATCCCAATTGAGAACTTTATCTTCATTATGAGTTAGTTTTTCCATCTCCTCGATTGTCATCTTCCAATAGCGAAATTTTGCCATACCTCAAAATATTTTTGCCATTATAAATTCAATTCCATATGCAAAATGATCCCTTTTGTCAAAAAAACGGCTTATATTATATCACTCATTGTAAAACATCATGCCTGATTTTCAAGTTAGCATCGTAATTGAAAACAAACCTGGAATTAGTGACCCTGAAGGTGATACCATACTAAATGATCTTGTCTTGAAAGGTAAGAACAAAAACATTTCAAAAATTCGCTCTGGAACCATCCTCAAGTTCTCAATTACTGAAAATGATGAAAATGCTGCAAAAGATGAGGTTCTAAAAATTTGTGATGAACTTCGAATTTACAATCCTCTTGTCAGTAAAGTCACTGCAACTGTAGAAAAAATCTAATCGTTGCTAATACTCTTTATTGTACCATCGACCAAAAGTTGATCTCTAAGATAGCTTGCAAGGTCTGTTTGTGTTATGACTCCAACTAATTTTTCATTATCTGTAACCAGTAATCTTCGTATATTCTTGTTTAACATTTTTTGAACTGCGTCCTCGATTGTGGTAGTTGGATCTACTGAACGAAACTTGTATGACATGATGTCTGAAACCTTGACTTCACTTGATTTTTTGTCTGCGGCAGCAATCTTGCGAACAAAATCACTTTCGCTTAATACTCCTTGTGGAATTCCATCATTAATGACTACTAGAAAACTAATGTCTTTTTCAGCAATTATCTCTGCTGCTTCTTGAGCAGTTTTGTCATTTTCTATTGTGATGACGTTTTTTTCCATAATATCTCTAATTTGTCCCATAAGAGAAATTGGAAATTTCTAAAATAAAAACATGTCATCACAAAATCAAATTTATACCACGAAATTGATGTTAAATTGTGAAAGTCGGGGTTATCGTTTTTCCTGGCAGTAATTGTGATCGTGACATGCATCACGTACTTACTGATGTATTTGACTTAAACGCCGAATTCTTTTGGCATGAAAAAAACCTCCCTGAAAATATTGATGCTGTGGTACTTCCTGGTGGGTTCTCTTATGGAGACCGATTAAGAGCAGGTGTAATTGCGGCTCATAGTCCAATTATCTCTGATGTAAAAAAATTAGCTGAAAAGGGTATCCCTGTTTTGGGCGTATGCAATGGATTTCAAATTCTTGTAGAGTCTGGACTTCTTCCGGGCGTTTTATTGAAAAATGAATCATTGAATTTCATGTGTGAGTGGACAAATCTAATTGTAAAAAATAACAAAACCCCTTTTACAAACAAACTTGAACTTAATCAAAAAATCCCAATCCCGATTGCAAACGGTGAAGGTAGATACTTTGTTGATGAACAAACTCTTGAACAACTAGAAAAAAATAATCAAATTGTATTTTCTTATGAAAATAAAGTTAATGGCTCTGTATCTCAAATAGCAGGCGTTTGTAATTCTGATGGCAATGTTGTTGGAATGATGCCTCATCCTGAACGTGCAGCTGAAAAAGAAATCAATCAAATTGATCACAAGCCTTCTTCTCTAATCTTTGAATCTCTTGTTGAAACGGTAGGTATGAAAAAATGAGTTTCCAAGAACATGAAAAATTGCACATTGAAAAAAATGTTAAACGAGAACTAACTACTACTGAATCACAAATCCTTGCAGCAGAATGGTCTGAACACTGTTCATACAAGTCCTCAAAGCAACATCTCAAGATGTTACCGACGACAGGTCCAAATGTTATTGTAGAGAAAGGATATGATTCCGGTGTTTTAGATGTTGGCGATGGTTATGTAGTAACTGTTCACATTGAAAGTCATAACCATCCTTCTGCTGTAGAGCCCTTTGGTGGGGCTGCAACTGGTGTTGGTGGTGTCATTCGTGATATTCTATCTGCAGGTACCAGACCAATTGCACTATTTGACGGATTACGATTTGGAAATATAGAAACTGATTCACATGCTAGATGGTTATTCAAAAATGCAGTTGCAGGAATTGCAGATTATGGAAATTGTCTTGGCATTCCCACTATTGGTGGTGAAGTTGAATTTGATGAATGCTACAAAAATTATGCTCTAGTAGATGTTGCTGCAGTTGGTTTTGGAAAAAAATCAAAATTAATTAAAAACCATGCAAACATTGGTGATTTAGTTATTCTCATAGGAGGTTCTACTGGTCGTGATGGTGTTGGTGGTTCTCAATTTGCATCTGATGCATTAGAAGGTGAAGACCGTTCTGCAGTACAAATTCCGGATCCTTTCATTGAAAAATTAATCATTGAAGCAATTTTGGAATGCCGTGATCAAAACTGCATCAATGCAATGAAAGATTTAGGCGGTGGAGGATTATCTTGTGCTATATCTGAAACCGCTGAAAGTTTAGGAATTGGTATTGAATTAGATGTAAAAAATGTACATTTACGTGAGTCTGATTTGGCACCTGAAGAAATTATGATATCTGAATCTCAAGAAAGAATGCTTGTTATTGCCAGTCCAGACAATCTTTCCAAAATTAACAGTATCTGTGACAAATTTAGAATCCAATGTTCCGTTCTTGGTAAAGTAAAAGAAGACAAAATGATGCATGTTAAAAATGGAAATGAAACTATTGCATTACTTCCTGCTGACTTTGTAGCACGAGGGCCCCTAATCTCTAGAGAGAAATCAAAACCAAAATACCTTTCAAATTTACCTGTGGCTCCTGAGCCACAAAACAATCTGTCTTTCACAGACGTATTGCTGAAATTACTTTCTTCTCCAAATATTGCAAGTAAACATTGGGTATATCGTCAATATGATCATGAAGTTGGAATTAGAACCGTGATTAAACCTGGATATGACAGCTCAGTATTACGTCTGGATAATGGAAAATCATTATCTGTAAAAATAGATGGTAATCCGAAGCATTGTTACCTGAATCCTAGACAGGGAGCAATTGGTTGTTTTGAAGAAGCATGTAGAAATGTTGTATGTACTGGCGCTACTCCGATAGGAATGGTTGATCATTTGCAATTTGGAAATCCTGAGGATCCTGAAATATTTTGGACATTCATGGAGTCTATTGAAGGAATCACGGATTTTGCAAAATCTCTAAACATACCATGTGTTGGTGGTAAAGTAAGCTTCTATAACGAAACTAATGACGGTCCAATAAAACCAACTCCATTAATAGGCGTACTTGGATTAATTGACAGTTCTCCTCTCCATCCTAATCCCCCTTCAGAAAATGATGTAATTTTATTGATTGGTGAAACCAAAGATGAACTTGGTGGTTCTGAATATTATGAATACATTCACAATTTTGTTGGTGGCACCGCTCCTTCTGTAGATGTATCTAATTCAAAGAAAAACATGGAATCTGTTTTGTCGTTAATTTCAGAAAATCTTGTCAAAACTGCACATGATTGTTCAAAAGGCGGTTTGGCAATAGCAATATCTGAATTATGTATCTTTGGAAAAGTTGGTTGCCATGTAAATCTAAACAAAGTATCAACATTGTCCACTGAAAAAATTCTATTTTCTGAAAGTCATTCAAGGTATATTCTTGTTATAGAAAAAAGCAAATTAGATTCTGTAAAAAATATCTTATCTGAAAAAAATTGTTCATTTTCAGAACTTGGAATATTTACTAGCGATCAAATTATCTTTGAATCTGATTCTAACCCTGTTTTGGAACTAATAGTTGATAAAGCAGAAAATAATTATCTAAATTCATTGGGGAAGATAATTCAAAATGGTTAAAGAAAACTGTGGTGTAGTTGGAATCTACAGTGAAGGTGATGTAAATGTCATTCCTATGGTTATTGATGCACTACGTGCATTGCAGCATAGAGGACAAGAAGCTTGGGGATTGGCAATCCCAAACAAGGCTCCGTTAAAACGTCTTGGACTTGTATCTGCTTCTTCTAATGAATTTAAAAAAATCACTGAAGAATATGCATCACATTCTGCAATTGGTCATGTGAGGTATTCTACCGTTGGAAAAAGTGATCTTGAAAGTGCACAACCACTGAAAGTCAAAGACTTGTGTGTTGCACATAATGGAACAATTTCAAATGTCGAAGAACTTTCTAACTTGGTTGGTGGTTGTACATTCACACCTCAAAATGCTAGTGATACATTAGTTGCTGCACAAAGACTTGTCTCTCTTATAACTGAAAATGGTAAACTTGGAAGTGCATTATCAATTTTAAAAAATGAAATGGTAGGTTCTTTTTGTTTCACATTTCTATCTGATGATGACGCGGTATTTGCTGCAAGAGATCCTAAAGGATTCCGTCCTATGGTTATGGGTCATAAAGAAGATGGTAATGTACACATTGTGACTTCTGAATCTTCTGCGATTTCTGCAATTGGTGCAAAACTTGTACGTGATGTTGTACCTGGTGAATTAATCAAAATTAGCAAAGATGGAATGGAAACTGAAATGTTCTCTGATGATAAGAATCGTGCACATTGTTCCTTTGAATTCACATATTTTGCTCAACCTTCAAGTAAAATGGAGGGAACTAACATCTATCTTGCAAGAAAACGCATTGGTCAATTCCTTGCAAAAAAATATCCTATAAATGATGCAGATGTTGTAATCCCTGTTCCTGACTCTGCAAGACCTGCAGCACTAGGATTTGCGCAAGAATTAGGAATTCAATTTGATGAAGGACTTTTAAAAGATCGTTATAGTAAGAAAGGCCCATTACGTAGTTTCATTGAACCTCATCAAAGCGATAGAGTTGAAATCAATAGATGGATTATACCAATACGTGAAGTCATTGAAGGAAAACATATTGTTGTAATTGATGATAGTCTAGTTAGAGGTACTAGTTCTAAAGCAATTATCAAAGCGTTACGTCGTTCTGGTGCAAGAAAAATTAGTATGATGGTTACATATCCTCCAATTAAATTCCCATGTTATGCTGGAATTGATTTTCCATCTCAAGAAGAGCTTGCAACATTTGATGGAGGAAAAGATGTTACTGACAAAGAAATGATTGAAAAAGTTCGTAATGACATTGGTGCAGACTTTTTGGGATACAATGATGCAGAAAATCTTGCAAATGCAGTAGGCATTCCAAAAGATTCAATGTGTTTCACTTGTGCAACTGGGGACTACACTCCTCTAGGAATAACCCCAAATTTTAATAAGATGAAACAGATGAAAAGTGTCTAATGGAAACTGCATATGTTTTAGTCCAATGTAAAATCGCTCATGAAATGGAAGTACTCAAAGCATTGTTAGAGATTGATTTAGTAAAAGAAGCAAAAGGTACATTTGGTTATTATGATATTTTTACAAAAATTCAAGGTGACAATTCATCACAGATTGAAGATGTAATCACCAAAAAAATTCGTAATATTCCTAATGTTACTGCAACTACCACATTATCTATTATTCCTGAACAGGACTTTGAAAAATGAGTAAAGAAACACGTTCTATTGACAAAAAAGGATTTTCAAACAAGTTCTTTGAAGAATTAGACAAAGAACATGATAATGCAAAAGAATTTGCAAAACGTCAGAAGGAATTAAAACAAAAAAAGAATCGCCAAAGCTGATTTTTACTCTTTTATACTGATTTTGCAAGTAGTTTACAACCAGATTGGGGCTGATTTCTCATCCTTCTGCAAGTAGGCTGAATTGGCCCCACTCTTGGGTAGTTAAATACTGATTTTGTGATACTAGACCATGAAATTGAGATGTACTTCATGTGCAAAATTCTGTTGTAACGCAAAAAATTGTAGCTGTTCATGCCACAAAAAATCCTTTAACAGAACCAACTCTTATCTGTCAAACGTCATGGATATGCTCACAACTCAAAAAATGAAATCTATCAAGAATATTGATCTAAGTTGGCAAAGTAACATTCTTGGCTCTATGATGAGACTAGAATAAGAAAATCTATTATCTTAGTTTTCTGATGTTTTTTAATGGTCAGTAAAATTCCTGTAATTGGTGGAATTGGTGCCGCTGTAGCTGGAATCGTATTTGTATTATTTTTTACTCCAACAGGAATTTCTCAAGATGAATATTCACTATCTGTTGATCCTACAAAAGAAAAACAAAGTTTATTCATAATGGCACGTGTTTCTTTAGAAAACACTGGAACTAAGCCGTTGACAAATGTTGAACTTAATTTTGGTGACGGTGATAAAATTTATCTTGGAACATTAAAACCTGGTCAGTCTGAAATTATTTCTCCGCCTCAAGGTAATTCATTACAATATGTAATTGTCACATCAAGTGAGGGTGTTTATGTTAGCAAGGTTTATCGTGAACCTATTGCGATGCCTGGTATGATGGGGTCATAGGTGTTATTATGAAATTTCTTAATTCTGGTAAAGTAAAAGACGTTTACGATATGGGGGATGATACCTTATTATTTAATTTTAGCAATCGTGTGTCTGCATATGATGTGAAATTTCAAGACGAAATTCCAAAAAAAGGTGAAGTGTTATGTAAATTTGCAAAATTTTGGTTTGATGAATTAGATATTGATAATCATTTTGTCAAATCCCATTCTGATACAGAAATTATTGTAAAAAAAATGGAAATGTTGCCTATTGAGTGCGTAGTTCGAGGATATTTCTATGGAAGTCTTGTTAATAGATACAAGTCTGGAGAAATTCACCTACCTGATGGAACAAAAACTGAACTTGCATCAAAACTTCTTGAACCATTATTTGATCCTACGACAAAATCAGAACATGATGTCCCTATAACAAAAGATGATGCAATAAAACAAAATCTTGTTACTTTAGATGAATTTGAATGGCTTTCTCAAAAATCTATTGAAATTTACAATAAAATGTCTTCAATTGCAGATAATGCAGGCTTTATTCTTGCTGATTTGAAGCTAGAATTTGGTAAATTGGATGGAAAAATAACACTTGGTGATTCTATAGGTCCTGATGAGTATCGTTTATGGCCTAAATCATCATACTCTCCAGGAAAAATACAAGAGGCGTTTGATAAACAACTTCTTCGTGACTGGTTAACTGAACATGGTTATCAAAAACAGTTTGAAGATTCACGTAAAAATGGCCAAGAGCCTATTGCTCCTGCAATCCCTCCTGAAATAATTCAAAAAATGACCGAACGTTATGTTGCAGCCTATGAACGTACGACTGGCAGTTCTCTTTAACTCGATTTTAAAATTCCAGATTTTCTCTATTTGCCACTTGTTTTGACATATTTCTGACAATTTCTGGGATTTTTGCCAAATTTTGAGGATTTTCTTACCTCTACGGATTTTTTTGTAACTGTATCAACTTGTTTAATACCTCTACGAAGAATATAGTATATGTTACAATTATTATGATAGCAATACTAAATTGATACAGTCGGCTACTACATTTTTAGTTGCATAAAAAAAATAATATCATTGGACAAAAAAATTTGATACGGATAACTTTTAGCTAAGATCTACAGCAAATACTACATGTCAACAATACTCGAAAAACCAATATCGGTGAATCGTACACTTGCAACAAGTCTGGAGCATGCAAGAGCTATCGAGGACCCCGCTAGAGCAAAAATTCTGCAACTACTGTATCGAAAACATCTAAACGCAGAACAAATCACGGCCCAGTTAAAAAAATCTGGATTCAAAAAAGCCTTGACAACCACGAGACATCATCTGGAGATTCTCAAAGAGGCTGAATTGATTGAGGTTGTGAGAATTGAGGAAAAGCGAGGTGCCATGATAAAATACTACGGTACATCGACAAAGTTACTCGACTATGAAACCCCAAAAGACTTTGAGAAAAAATACTCTACAGTCATAAAGTCAACGTCCAAGCAAATTGAACAACTTCTAGACGTACTTTCAAAAAAGACTGGTAAGGCAAAATCCTCTCAAAGTAAGCAGGAATATAGTCAGTACTTGATGATGGAGATTGTAAATCGTGCTGTAACAACGGTCTTTGAAAAAAGACACTGATTACAATACTTCTATAATCATCGTGCCCTTGGTTTGTGGGTTTTGAAGGAGACTGACCAAGTCTCTAGGTATGTCACTGGATGCCTTGTCGCAATTGATAGCGATAGTACGGGAGCATGTGAATTTGCTCTTACGAAGTACTATGTCGCTTACATGCTTTAGCGTGAGCTTTTCTGAACCTTGACCCTGTATTTCAAAGGAAAACTTACCAACTTTTAACGTAAATTTGATTTTTGATTTAGGATTCTGGATTTTTTTCTTCATTTTATCCGGTAAATCTATACATGAAATGTCTGAATTTACGCCTACAATACAGTCTCCTTGCGGGGTTAGTTCTTTGTCCTTTGTAATCTCTAGTGTTTTTTCATGAAGTGATAAAACATGCTTATGTCCTGTGAATGGAATTTCTAATTTCATAATATTTTCAAAATTTTGAGACATAAATATTCGATTTACCATAATTTAGTGTGGATTCTAAGGCTGAAACTCTCCTAAATGGCAAAAATTTGGTATTTTTGGCCACTACGATGGTTGATGGTTCTCCTCAAGTTACTCCAGTTTGGGGAAATTTTGAAAATTCTCACATATTGATTAACACTGCAGAAGGTAGATTGAAACACAGAAACATCATGCGTGATCCTAGAGTGGCCGTATCTGTCGTTGACTCTAAAAACCCTCTTGATATGACTTCTATTCGAGGCAAAGTTGTTGAAATTATGCCTGATTATGAGTACAAACATGCTAATTTTCTGACAAAACAATACATGGGTAAGGAAAAATATCCTTTCAAACGTCCTGGCGAAAAACGAATCATACTAAAAATACAACCTGAGAAAATTTTCGTTCTTCCAGAATTAACAATGAACGACGAGTAACAAAAAACAATATTTCTTAATTCGAATTTAGAAACATTACTTATCTAACACTGTACGCATTAACATCTCTTAAAGTCAGTTTAACGTAATTTCTGTATGATTTTTTCATATTTTTTGATCAAATAATGGGGGTTTAGCTTTTGTGCCTATCTTGTACAAACACACTATGTTGTAATGGGTAATGGTGGTGTTTTGACCTTTGGTTTTCATATTTACGAACAAATGTTAAACCCCCCCTATTTTTTGGCATTTCTGAAAAAACCATCTATTCGTAAATTACTTTTGATATAGAGGGGGTTTAGCTTTTACGAATAAAATTGAATTTTTGTCCTAAAGTGCTTTGATCAAGAAACGATTTGTTTTTTCGCTCATTTCTGTTATGTCTTGTAACGTTTTGAAGAAAAATGGCTGGTTTAGCTGTTCTTGTTTGTCTAAAACGATGTAAACTCCCACCATTTTTTTCCCATCTTCATCTAAAAATTTGTGAACTGCTTTTATTGAATAACAAAAATCATCAATTTTTTTCTTGTAATTTTCCTGTTCTGTATCGGTTAACTCTCTAAATCTAATCTGTTGTTTTGTTTTTAATGCAATCTTTATGCCTATCACCAGTATGTTTTCCTGGCCTTTTGGCTCAAATACTTCTGTATCATTGCCAAGTCCATCGGAGTTTTTTATCAGAATTTTAAAGGATGCATCCTCTGTTTTGACTTGCTGAAATTCATAACCTTCGTGTACTAGCCATCGTTCTACATTATCTCTTAGCCTTGACATGAAAAACAAAATGTATGATGATATAACTAGTTTAACACGTTCAAATTAGTAATATTTCTAAATTCGAGTTTAGAAACATTTAGACATTTACGCTAAAATCTTGTTCAAAACTTCCTGTAGATAATATTGCAATGTTTAGAATTACGTTGATTAGTGTTAGTCCTATTCCTACCATCAAACATCTTTTTGCTTTTTGAGGATCGTCTCGTCTGATTGCAAAATATGCTATTATTCCTCCAATCAAACCAATGAAAATTGGCAGTAAATACCACCATCTGGAACGAATTCTCTCTGGATACATGTTTTTTCTTGAAATTTTTCCCTATTTACTTTTTGCAAGTTTTTTCTGAACTTGAGTAATTTCTATTTCTACTGTCTCTAAAGGATCTTCTGTTACGTTTCTTTTTATTGAAAACATCTTTGGTTTTTCAAAGTCTTCTGTGCAATCAGGGCATGCATATACCAAAACTCTATGTTCATTTGGTGCTTTTGGGTTTGACAACCTTGGATAATAAACTAATCTTGCACCACAATCGACACAATATCTGTTGGCTCTTCTAGTTCTGGCCAATGTAACACTCCTGCATAATTACTGTATTAGATCTAATATTAGATCGCTCCTGTCTAACGATCTCAACTAACAGCGTGCAAAAAAATGATCTAAATTACTTTTGAAAATTAGAAAGCGCCGCACATCAGATTTGAACTGATGACCAATCGATTAACAGTCGAACGCTCTACCAGGCTGAGCTAGCGCGGCACTAAATTTTTCTTAGCAAAATGCGATTTAATCCTTCCGACGAATTATTTTGGATTGAATTTTGAGAAAAATGCCGCAATATCGTCTGAATGTTTCTCTACTAACCCCACTATCTCCATATGCTCTTCAGCACTGGGCTCTCTTTTATGATACACTTGAAATGCACTAAGTGCAGAACCTACCATCTCTCCTACAAAAAACCCACATAGGAAATCTCCTGTATTCTCACACTTCCAGACATCTCCTATTCTTGGAGATGCGCCTGCAGTTTTGTATAATTCTAAAGTTTCTGTAACTAATTTTTCAGTTTGTTCTTTAAAGTCGTTATCTAAGGCCAATTATTTTCTAATTAATTTTCAATGCCTTTTGTTTTTTCAAATTTGTAAATTCCATCCAAAAATACACGATGATCTTTATTTTTTACTCTTGAATTATTTTCGATTTCTGCTGCAGTTTGAGAAACATCTGTCAATACATGACCTGTAATGATGACATCATCCCCTTTTGGAACAACTTTTGTTTCTCCCCAAATGTTTGTCTTTCTTGGGGCACGTTCTCCTTGGAAGTTTTCAATTAGAACTTGTTTTCCTTCTGCCTTTACTGTAATTGGAAAGTGTGAAAAAACTACTTTCATTTTTATTGTATATCCTTCTACTACACCTTCGCATAGATTTCTAATGATTGATCTTGCAGTATTCATGATTGCGCGGTTTTTGTCTCTTGTTCCTTGTGCTTTAAACAAGACTTTATCATCAGTAACTTCAATATCAACTGGAATTTTCTTGAAACTTTTCCATGTTTTTCCTAATGGACCTTGTACAGTTATCATTGGTTTTTTGTAAGTTACAGTAACGCCTTCTGGAATTTCTAATTCGGCTGCTAATTTATCGACTAACTCAGTAGACATATCCTATCAAAAATCCTCCTAATCCCTTGTTTGCTGCCTCATGATGAGACATTACTCCTTGATTTGTTGTCACAATTAACATTCCTCTGTTAAATGATGGGAGATATTGTTTTTCCCATTCCAAATATTCATCTTTTTTTACTTTGAATCTAGGACTAATTGCCCCACATTTTGTAATTTTTGCCATCAAGTTAATTTTGTATTTTCCGCCTCTGTTGTCTTCTGTTCTCTCGTAATCTTTTATGTAACCATCTTTTTTGAGAGTGCTTAAAACATCTGTTCCAATTTTAGAAGTTGGAAGTACCACACACTCTGATTTTCTTCGAGCTTCAGTATTGTATATTGTGACAAATAGATTTGCTAGAGTATTCATTGCTGGCATAACATATCACCTTAATTTCTTAAATCCTAGAGAAGTTGCAACCTCTCTGAAACATTGTCTGCATAACATTAGGTCATATTTTTGAATTGAAACATAACATCCACATCTTTTACACCATCTTGCACCACGTCCGTATTTCTTTTCGTTTTTTGTACCTGGGACACTTTCGATTCTAGGTGTGAATCCTGTTCCTCTATCTCCATATGATCTATCTTTTGCCATTAGTATACATTCACTCCAAATTCTTTTGTAAGATATGCCTTTGCTTCATCAGGAGTAATCTTGTGATGTTTTCCGACACTTGCTTTATGTTTACTTCTTGTTGCTACTGAAAATCCCGGTCTTGTCAATCTTATAGAAATATCTAATCCTAAAATTCCAATTTTTGGATCATATTTGATTCCTGGTATATCGATGTGTTCTAAAATACCAAATGATATGTTTCCCATATTATCAAAAGAACGTCCGTTAACTCTGTTACCTTTTGCCTCTAACAGTCTTTTTAACAATTCTTTTCCTTCTTCTCCTCTTACTGTTACAGCAGCTCCTATTGGTTCTCCTTTTCTTACTCCCCAGTCTCTGTGTGGTTTTCTTGCTGATCTTTCGTTTACTTTCCTACCTGAAATTTGTCCTAATGCTTTTTTTGCAATTTCTACTGCATCGCCTGATTTTCCAAGCCCCATGTTTAGAACAACTTTCTCTAATCTAATTTCTCTCATTACATTTTGTGTTTCTTGTGCCATAAAATCACCTAATCTTTATCTCCGGTTTGTCTTTTCCAATTGGCATTACCAATCTAGCTGGAATTTCAATTTGTCTTTCATCTAATGTAATGTCTAAACTTTTTGGAATACTGAATGTTCCTTCTTTAATCTCATCAATTTTTCCTATCTTTCCCGCGTTAACTCCTTTTGTAATTAAACAATTCATTCCTTTTTCTAATTTTATTACGCTGAGAATTTTTACATCTGGAATTTGTAATACACATGTGTCGCCAACTGAAACATCTGTTTCATCTAATAATGTTTTACCATCATGAAAACCTAATTGTGTTTTTCCATTCTTAACTGTGGTTTTTGATTTTACAACAACAAACTTTTTTGTTTTCTCTGCATCATCAATCTCTATTGGTTTTAGTAATGTTCCGTCCTGTGGAACTAATCTGTATGTTTTATTTGCTCCTTCTAATTCGACTACGTCCATTAATCCTGCACCGTGATGTAATGATTTTCTTATAACTCCGTCCACTTTGATTTTTCCAGAATAAATCACTGATTTTGCTTCTCTTAGACTAGTGACGATCTTGATTGTATCTCTTAGAAATACGGAGATTGGTATTGATGCATTTTTTGGATGAGTTCCTGGTTTTACAGTTACCACAAATCTCTTATCTTTTCTAGTAATTCCCCAGAAAAGTGGTGCCATTTGTCTTTTGAGTTTTTTACTTCCTGCAATCTTTACCATTATTCTTCACTTTCTCCTTTCTTTGTTTTGGATTTTGTTACTTTTTTTGTATCTTTCTTTTCTTCTTTTGGTTTCTGTTCTTTTGTTTCTGTTTTTTGAGTCTCTTCTGCTCTAGGAGCTGTTGCTTTCTTTCCTTCTAGTTTGTTAATTCTCCATTTATCGTCTGAATTTAATCCTGAAATGACTATGTTTGTTGTATGAACATACACGTCAAATTTTTCTCCTTTCAATTTTTCTTTCTTTACTCCTTCAATATTTACTCCTCTGTCTGCAATAGAAATTTTTGTAACTTTGCCGTCTACGCCTGCAAATTCTCCTCTTACAATACTTGCAGTATCGCCTTCTATGATTCTAGCACTACGTTTTCCGTACTTCTTTCTCAAGTCTTTTGAAAGTGCACACGATAGTTGTTTACTGGCATTTTGCATAGTTGCATAGTATATCTGCTTATTTCTCATTTTTCTTGGATTCATATCATACCACCATTTTGGCTAGGTTTGCTACCCTTGGCCATTTTTCTGTAACTTCTGATGCAACTGGACCTTTGATGTCTGTTCCTTTCATCTCTCCTTCTGGAGTGATTAACACTCCTGCGTTATCTTCGAATTGAACTCTTACACCATTTTGTCTGTGTACTGCATACTTTTGTCTAATTATAACTGCTCCATGAATTTGTTTTCTTAACTCTGCTGGACCTTTCTTTACTACGACATTACAAAAGTCTCCTACAGATGCTGCAGGAAGTCTTGAGGTTCTTGTTTTGTGTTGATGAACATTTACTATTTCGATAATTTTTGCTCCAGAGTTATCTGCACATACGATTTGTGCTCCTACTGGTATTGATCTTGTAATGTATGGCTTGAAGTCTTCTACTCCCTTTCCACCTTTACTACGTGCTCCGCCCATTACTCTTTAACCTCCACTACGACAAAAGATACTGATTTTGCTACCGGTCTACATTCTGCAGCAACGACAACATCTCCTTCATTTACTTCAAGGTTTGATGGTACATGTGCATGGATGCTGTTTTTACTTCTTCCATATCTTTTGAATTTACTGAAATACACTGGTGCTTCTTTTTGTAGTACTACTGTGTTCTTTCCTTTTGCTTTTACAACTTTACCTTCAAACAATTTTCCGCGCACTGGGAGTGTTCCATTAAATGGATTTTTCTTATCTCCTTCTTTTGGCTCTTCTTTTGGTGCCTTTACTTTAATCCCGATATCTCGTGTCATGCTAATATCTCCATTCTCTCATGAGGTCTCTTGCTTAATTTAGTTGAATCTGTCTCCAATATTCCTTGGTTATTACTAAATTGACAGATATCTTTTGGAATGTTCTTTTTTCCGTTATCTGTGTTTACTGTAATCATGTTTTTTGTTTCCATGATTACTTTGCCTTTTAGTCCTACGATTTCTTTATTCTTTGATTGTGTTATGGTAATTTCTTGTCCTATCAAATCGTACTCTGAAATAGTCTCTAGATTCATTGTTTCTTTACCTCGTTTAATCTTGTCATTAATCTTGCAACCTCTTTTTTCACTTTTCTAATTTTTCCAGTTTCTTTTCTGAGTGTTCCTTTGGCATTTTCAGTTTGTAATTTTGATAGTTCAGTTTTCATTTGCTCTATTCTGTCTCTCAAATCTTTTTCATTCAATTCTCTAATTGATTTCATTTTTAGCATAGCCATTATTTCATCATCTCCTCATCTTCTTCCATACTGTCAATTTGTTCGATTTTCTTTTCTTCTAACTCAATTAATTCTGATTCTGTTTTTGCTGCCAAATCATCGGCTTCCTTCTTTATTCTTGCTTCTTCATCTTTTTCTGCTTGAGTTTTTCCTCTCAATTCAAATTCTGGAACAAATCTTTCTTTTCTTGCAATTCTAATTCTTACTCCGATTAATCCCATTGGGGTTTCTACATGTGCAATGTCTTCTGCTACTATTACATCTGCATGGTGTCCTGCTCTTGGTAAAATTCCTTGTGAGTGTTTTTCAAATGCTGATCTATCTCCTCTTAATTTTCCTGATATTGTAATTTCTGTTCCCATTGCACCCCCTTCCATAATTTGTTGAATAGTCCACATTGTTGCTCTTCTAAATGCAGTACCTCTTTCAAGATGTGATGCCATTCTATTACACATTACTTCTGGTGAAAGTTCTGGTTTTGTTATTTCTTCTACTGCAATCTGTGGATTTTTTAATCCGTAATCTGACTCCAATTTCTCTGTAAGTTCTTTAATTCCTGTTCCTTTTCTTCCAATAACAATTCCTGGTCTTGTAACATGTAGTACTACTCTTGTTCCAGTTGGTGTTTTTGAAACCTCAACATTTTCAAATCCTGCATCTTTAATTTTTTCTCTTAGATAGTCCTTTAACAACATCATGTTGTAATTATCTTTGATTACGTTTTTTACTGCAGACATTTTCTAAAACTCCTGTGCCACCAACTCGACATGTGTTAAGACGTCATTTTTGTCAGTTGCACGACCTTGTGCTCTTGGAATGAATCTCTTTATTACAACTCCTTTGTGGGTTGTCGCATTAATTATTTTCAATCTGTCCATATCCATTCCCTTATACTCTGCATTTGATTCTAAATTATCTAATAATTTTAAAAATTCCCCTGCGGTTTTCTCTGGATATCTTCCAGACATAACTCCTGGGTCACTTCTATGTCCAACTTGATTTTTGTATCTTCTAAATGGTATTGCTCTCTCTTTAGCAATTACTGCTAACATGTAATCTCGTGCTTTTTCAATTGTAAGTCCTTTGATTGCCGTAGCAGCTTCTCTTGCATGTTTATGTGAAATTTTCTTTTCACGTATTGATGCACGAACGTGCTTTGTTGAATCAAAATTTTGAAATGCGTAATTGTATCTTCCCATTTTAATCACTTCAGTGGTACGTACAAACTAGAACGTGATGCTCCGACTCCTGGGGCTCCATGGTTCACTCTCTTGTTTGTGATTGCGTATTCTCCTATGTAATGACCGACCATCTCTGCACCGATTCCGATTGGTCTGAACTCTTTTCCGTCAAAGACGTTAATTGTTAATCCTATCATGTAAGGTAAAATAATTAGATCTCTTTGATGTGTTTTAATTGGATTTTTGTTTTTTCCTTCTTTTGCATCTTTAATTTCTTGAATCAATTTCTTTTTGTTATCTGAAAGTCCTCTTTTGAGTGATCTTCTTTGTCTTGAGTTAAGTAATGTGAATAATTCTTCATTAGATATCTTCTGTAATTCTTCAGTAGATTTTCCTTTGAAGCTAAATACTTTGGCCATTTTCTATATTTCTCCTTGCAACGTGCTGATTTTCTGAGTCATTTATACTAATCACATCATTCCTACCTTGTTTGCCAAGTCTCTTGCTTTATCTGGTGAATTGAATTTTACGAATGCCTTTTTTCCATAAATTGTTCTTGCTGTATCGATAGTTACTGCATCTTCATTGTACAATGTTTTAACAGCCTCCTTTATCTCCGGTTTTGTTGCTTCTTTTTCAACCAAGAAGCAGATCTTTTGTTCATTTTCAACTAATGCAAATGTCTTTTCTGTGACATATGGTCTTAGAATGATTTTTGTTGCAGTTTCTACATTCATTGCAAAGTCACCATTAATTCTAGATGTCGTGATTTAATCTCTGCAATTTCTTCAATTGCTTTCTTTGAGAATACTGTTAATCTAATCAAGGTTCCACCTGGAGCCAAATTTAGTACGCTAAGGTCTTTTGCATTGCATACATCAATTCCTGGAATTGTCCCTGCTGCTTTTGATATATTTTCGGATTTGGATACTACAAATAGTGCACTCTTTCCAACTTTGGAAACTCTACCTCTTAGTGCAACTTTACCTGTTCTTCTCTTTCTACTTCTTAGTCTATCTACGTCTTGTGTGATCTTTAGGTCTTCTAGAACTTTGTTTAATTCTGCAGTTTTTGAAATTTTCTCAATGTCATCTGAAATTACTAGAGGAAATGCATCTATGCCCTCTACTTTATGGCCTCTCTTTTCTACTAGATCTTTTGATGCAGTTGCAGCAATTGCTGAGCATAATGCTAATTTGTTTTCCTTTTTGTTTAATTTTTTGTAAATTACTTTGTTAGCTTTTGGTGGATGAGCTTGTCTTCCTCCTCTTGTTGATGCTACTTCTCCTGCTTGACCTGCTCTTCCGCCACCGCCACCTTTGATTTTTGCAATTCTTGCAACACCTCTTCCAGTTGGTGGATCGTTAGAGTCAGCAACTACTTCCATTCCTGCAGTTGGCTTTGTTGAATGTTTTTGGAATCCATGTGATTCTAAGTTAATGTATGCTTTGTGAATTAATGTTCTATTAACTTCTGTATTGAACACATTTGGTAGTTCAACTTCTCCATCTTTTTTACCATTGATTGTTAAGACTGGTGTTTTCATTAGATAACTACCTCCAATACATTTGGTTTTACAACTTTCTTTGGTTCGTTTCTAATTTGTTTTCTAAGTTTGATTAATCTTCTATACGTTCCTGGAACTGAACCTTTGACTACAATGAAATCTCCATTAACGTTTCCAAAATGTTTGAATCCTCCGTCAGGATTTATTCTGAATTCTTCTTTTTCGGTATTACTCATTATCATAATTCTTTTATCATATTCGATTCTTTGATGGAATCCTGTCTGTCCTGCTCTTGGAACTGTATACATGACGTTTTGTGGAGATATTGGACCCAATGATCCGATTTCTCTTACTGTTTTTCTTGATTTATGCTGTTTTCTTTTTGCGCCCCATCTGTAGATTACACCTTGCCAACCTTTTCCTTTTGTAATTGCGGCAGTATCTACATATGTTCCATTTTCAAATACTTCGTCTACTTTGACACTTTTTCCTAACAAATCTTTTGTAAACGCAAATTGTTTTGGTATGTCTCCTCCTTCCACTTTTACTTCGAATATGTAGGGTTTTTTCATTTCTAGATTGACATCTAGTGGAGTAGTTGTAACAATTGCAAAAATTTCTTTAATTTTCTTTAATCTTTTCTCAGCCTCATCGACCGGTGTTCCTTCTGTTTTAATTTTTAAAATATTTTGTACGTTTTTTGGTAAATCTTTTGCAAATGAATCAAATTCTGCATGTCGACCGTTAGGATCTGAAGAATAGCCTCTGATTCCGACAATTGTAATTGGCGGTGTTGCAATGACTGTTCCAAGTGTTACTAGTTGTTTTCCATGACTTGGGGTATGTTCTCTATCATCAATGCTTACTAATTGGACACAACCTGCTTTGTAACCTGCATGTGCTAGCAGTCGTGGTTCGTCACTATCAACTTGTGGCCAGCCTCGAATTCGAGCTTCCATGCTTTTTGCACGTCCTCTAGGAGAATATGCTAAGCTTCCTCTTCTTGGTTGACTACGTTTTCTATGTCCCATGGATAAATGAAAAAAGTCGTTAACCCCATTATATACTGTGAGAATCCCAATTTTCTTCGGTTTTTATTGTAAATCTTCTATGGAGAATACAATTCAGATATCATTGAAAAAATAGTTACTGCTCCAATTCCTACCCCTGCAACTCCTAGCAAAACTGCCAATATCAAAAAATTTTTCTGTTTATTCATATCTTGTTTCTAATTTTTTTATCATTTATTTGTTGAATTTGTATTCATTGATAATTGATAAACATCCCAAAATCGCTTCTTCTAACCTAACCGTCTCTGTACCTTGTTGAGGGAAAAAATTCCATGCTTTGAAATTTTGAATATTATTGATCTTCTTATCTAGCATTTCATGAATTCCTTTGTCTGTAGTGCCGAATACTACTAGGATTTCTTCTTTTGTTGAAAGAATTTTTTTCATATCTTCATTTTTGATTTTTTTTGATTTTCTACTGGTTAGGATTTTTGGGCCTTTCCACTCTGTTAATAATGAAAATAAATTTCCTCCATGTTTAACATTGTAACTCCAAAAATATGGAATTTCATTTTTTGTAATGTCATACACAGTAAAATTTGGATAACCTTCTTTTATTTTTACAATAGTTCTTTTTCCTATATCCTTTTTACCATGATATGGTACTAGTGAATCAATTCCTATATCTACAAATTTTTTTCCATCTTTTGGAAAAATAACTCCTTCTCTAATGTCATCTTTTTTAATTTGTTTTGCATCTGATGTCCCTCTTTGATTTGGCATCTTAATTGGTGATAATGCGCCTACGAATTGTAATAATCCTGATTTTGGAAATAGACGTTTTCTGAAATGTTGTGGTGTTTCTAAATAGCGTAAAATTGTAGATAATAGTTTTGAATCATTTTCAAATTCACGTCCGTCCTTGTAAATTATTATGTTATTTATCTGAAATATTCCTGAAGCTCTTGCTATCTGAAAAATTTTTCTGGTTTTATTCTCGTGTTTTTTCTCATCTTTCAATGATGAATCAGGTATTGCAATAGAGAGTTTCATTTCAGATTATAATTCACTATGAAAAATTAATTATTTTCCATCAGATGGATATTTTGATTTTGCATCTGCAGCATATTTTGTTATCTCATCATTTTTGATAAATTCGAAGACGCCATCTCCAGAAACTTTTGACATCTTGATGTGGTCTATGCCTTCTTTTGTTTCACTTGAAATGTAAATTGATGCAACTGCTAATGTTGCTGCTTCGTCAAGTGATATGTCTGGTTTGTAATTTTTTTCTAAGAAATCATTTACTGCATCTGAATTTGCACCAATAGATATTGCGTCATATGATATGTACGAACCACTTGGGTCTGTCATATACAAATTAGTTCCAGCAGGATCAATTCCTCCTATGATTAATGAAACTCCAATAGGTCTTGCTCCTCCGTATTGAGTATATTGTTGACATTGATCTGCTAAATGTTTTGCAACAGTTTCAACTTCTACTGCTTCATCATACACTAGTTTGTTACTTTGAGAAAATGTTCTTGCGTTGTCTATCTGTGAACGAGCATCTGGGATGTATCCTGCTGCGGCTGCTCCAATATGGTAATCAATCTGGAATATTTTTTGTGGTGTGTTAATTATCTGTAATTTTCGAGCTTTTTCTTCAACTGCTATGATTACACCATCTTTTGTTTTAACTCCCACTGCTATTGCTCCTCTACGAACAGTTTCAATTGCATATTCCACTTGGTATAATCTTCCATCAGGAGAAAATACTGTAATTGCACGGTCATAACCTTGTTGTGATGGCATCATGATGATCTATTATCCTTGCCAAGGTTAATTTAACAATTGCGCCAATATGTGATATGGGATACAAGGAAAAAATTGTCGTTATACCATTAGTTTTATGTGCAATTGCCATTTTTGGATTTGGGATCTTCAATACTGCATGCCGACATTCGTTCTTTAGCTTCCTTGGATGTTAAAAAAATACTATATTGTTTAATGAAATTTAGCACATTTGTGATATTCTAGTATTTGAGATTTATTTTATGGCAAATGAATTCTCAATAACTTCTAAAGATGATCTGTCTGAAGATGAAATTAAGAAAATTAAATCATATTTTGCGAATATGCCGATTTCTGAAATATTGATTGGTTTAAAATTTGCACAAAATCGTTGGACTGCAAAAGATGCAGGTACGCTCAAAGTTGGTAGAAAAAGTATAATCAATAATGAGGTTCACTCAATAACGCCTGAACAAGCCAATTGGCGACTCAATAATTGGAAATTAATGATAAAGAATTATCGAAAAAGAGGATATAGCTATCCTACTATTTCTAGAATCAAAAAATTACTTCAAGAGATAGAGGAAAAAAATTAAATTGCTTCTCTTTCTTTTAGAATGTCTTCAATACTATTGCTGACTGGTGGCTCTGGCATACTTTGTCTTGTTTGACCTTCTACCATTGCTTGTGCTTCATCTAATATTGATTGTGCTTCGTTGTTTGATGTAGTAAATTCGCCCATTGTTCCTTCGTGGTTTATGGTTGATCCTGTGACAATATCTCCTAACATGCTTGATAGGTCTTGCATTGAATCTGCTACTTCTGGCATCATTCCTCCTAATGAGGTGCTCAATCCTTTGATAAGTGACATACATGGACTTAGTGTAACTACTACGTCTCCTAATTCGGATACTGTGTTTAATCTAATCTGAACTTGTTCCATTGATAATTTTGCATTACTGACTGTCTTGTTTGTTTTCCTAATTTCTGCTAATTCATTTGCATACATTTTTGCATATGATTGATTGTTTGCTTTTGTTGCTTCTACAATTTTATCCATAAACATTGAATCTTTTTGTTTTAATTTTTGCTCTGTCTGGCCTAATTTGGTTATCTGCATTTCTAATTTCTTTTGTGCTACGTCTAATCTGTGTTTTAATGGTGCTTCTGGTTTTACTGTGCCCATAAATTTCTGAGATAGGGTCTCTTTATTCTTCAGAACATTCCATTTTTCAGAGAATGATACCATGTAAGAAACTAAAAAATTTGGCATTTTATAGAACGACTAAAAAAAATTGATCTAAATGGATCAATTTTTCTTAAGTAATCATGCTTGCTATTAACAACTTATCCAAAAGTAAACGTGAATATCTCAAAATTTGGCTCTGCCACTTTGATAATAATCTCGTGAGGTCCTTCCTGGTCTAATTCTATTAGGTTGTATAATCGAGGTTCTGAAATTATGACCTCTCCATTAGAATTGATATCGTAACCTCTTGAATCTATTGGAATGATTCCTCCGTCATATTCTATCTTTAAAATCGCATTTCCATCTGCAACAATGTTTACCTGTTTTGCATTAAAATTTAATACAATTTTTCCAGAATCTCCCGCTAGTTTCATTCCGTCTTTGTTATTTTCCCACATTCCGTCCATGTAGAAATAATGCTGTTTGAACTGATCTGGTAGTTGATAATTTACAATATTATTTTTTGAAAAACCTTCTTGACTGCCCAGTTGGTTACGTCCTTCTGCAAATTTATACCCAAAGTATAATTCGGGGGTTCTAAAAGTTGCATGTTCAAACTCATCTAGATTCACTAACTCTTTTTCTTGAATTGTACTGCCCATTGCATTTGCTCTTTCTTTCAAAAGCAATTGAATTACTTCTTCTGTTTCTTTGTATGCTCCTTCTCCAATATGATCAAATCGAATGTATCCTTCATGATCTGCAATGTATTTTCTTGGCCAATACCTATTTTGAAAATCATTCCAGATCTCTTTGTCATTATCTTGTATGACTGGATATTTTATTCCAAATTTTTCAGTTGCAAAAACTACGTTTTCATATTTTTTTTCAAATTCAAATTCTGGTGAATGAATTCCTAAAATGACTAGACCTTCATCAGAATATTTCTCATCCCATGCTGTAAGATGTGGAATTGTTCTAATGCAATTGATACAGCTATATGTCCAAAAATCATACAAGACTACTTTTCCTTCTAATTGTTTATCCATCTCTTGTTGTGATGTATTGATGTATCCTGAGATCCCTTGCAGTTGTGGTGATTTTCTCAGAAATGTTTTATCATTTATGACACTATCATCTATTGTAGTTCTCTTTAGATCCACTTCTTCATAATAATATGATATTGAAATTATTCCTACTGCAATTATTGCAAAAAATATTGATGCGTATTTGTATTCTTTTTTCATTTTAACCCATTAGTATTAGTTCATTTAGAATTGGAAAATTTGCAATATACTTCAAATGATTTACAATTTTAGAAATAATCTTACTTGACTTTGAAATTAATGCTCCCATTATGATAAATGGAATTCCCATTCCAATAGAATATGCAAGTAATAGATTAAACGAAATGGATGGTGCTGTTGCGGCTAGTGTAATTATTGTACCTAAAATCGGACCTACACACGGTGTCCAGCCTGCAGCAAATGCCATTCCAAACAAAAACGATATTGGAAATCTAGCTCCTACACTTTTTGGAAATATCTTCTTTTCTACATTAAGGACTCGGATTTTATGAGTTAAAATCATGTATATTCCAAAACCAATGATGATTATTCCTCCAATTTGGTTAAACTCTGTGATAATTTCATTTGCACTCTCCGAAAATATTGAATTTATTGCCACACCTAATGCAGAAAACACTACTGAAAACCCTAATACAAAAAATATGGAATTAAGCAAAACATTTGATTTGTTTATAGAAATCACACTGCCTTTTGTTTTGACTTCTGATAATGTGGTTCCTGAAATATATGCCAAAAATGCGGGAACCATTGGCAGTATGCATGGTGCAAAAAATGAACCAATTCCTGCTAAAAATGCAATAACTATTGAAACTTCTCCCACATAACTAATTTATCTTAATTTTATAAAATCGTAGCACAGTGAGTTTTTATTCTAGAACCATTAGTTTTTGATATGAATTCACGATTTTATGTCGTTATTGGAGTTCTTGGTGTGATAATTGTTGGTGCATTTATTGCTGGCTCTCCTATGATTGGCGGCTTTGATATGATGCGTTAATTATTTCAGATTAAACTTTTTTTTAGCTTTTTCTAAAATTTGTATTGAATACTCTATTTCATTTTCTGATAACCATCCTGTAACTGAAATTCTAATTCGCGCTTCTTCTCTTTTTACTGTGGGATATCTAATTGCTTGAGCAAATATTCCATTTTTTCTTAAAAATTTTGAAAATTCAACAGCAGTTTTCTCTTTTCCAATAATTATTGGAATTATCTGACTTGTAGATTTTGTTGAAAATTCAATCTCTTCTAATCTTCTATGGAATAAATTAATTTTTTTCCATAATTTTTTCCTGTAAGATTCTCTATCTGATTCTAATCGTTTAAGTGAATATTGATTGATGGATGCAGGTAATGCCGATGTGTATATGAAAGTCTTTGATGTATTAACACATAAATCAATTAGACTTTTTTTACCCGATGCATATCCTCCAAAACTTCCTAGTCCTTTACTAAGACTACTTATGTACAAATCAACTTTTTTTTCAACATTAAAAAAATTTGAAGTGCCCTTTCCATCTTGTCCTAGAACAAAATCTCCATGTGCATCATCTAAAATTGTTATAATGTCATGCTTTTCTGCTACTTCGGATATCTGATCTAGTTGAGACCAATCCCCATCCATACTGAATACTCCTTCTGTGATGATTATTTTTTTGCCGTTTGTACGTTGAACCTTTCTTTCTAAATCTTCAATATCATTATGTTTGAAAATTTTTATTTTTGCATTAGATAATTTGCATGCCTCCACAATACTTGCATGATTTAATTCGTCACTGAATATTGTACTATTCTTATCTGCAATCGATGAAATTGCTCCGATGTTTGCCATGTATCCTGTTGGAAAGATTATTGTTTTTTCTTGAGATTTATGTTTTGAGAGTTTCTTTTCTAGAATTGAAAAACTAATGTCATTTCCCGAAACAAGTCTGGAACTTGATTGAAATTGTGTATGCTTTATCTTCCCAGGTTTTATTCCTAGATAATCATTTGATGAAAAATTTAGAAGTTTTTTTCCATTCTGAAAAATATACTGTTTCTCAACTCTACTATCTTGAAGATTACGTAATAGATTGTTTTTTTTAATTACGTTAATCTTTTTTTCAACTGTGCCAAATTTAGGCTTCAAGATCAATCTCTTTAATCATTTTTACATCTTTTTGCATGGAATTTCCATCTAATGTAAGATATCCTGCACTAATAATTCCATTAGCACCACTCAAGAGCAATTCTTTTCCATCATCATTGAGATTAACTTCTCTTCCTCCTGAAATTTTAATAATGCTTTTTGGAAGTAAGAATCTTAAAACTGCAAATGTTCTAAGAATCTCTTCTAAACTCAATGGTGTTTGAAGCTCTAATGGCGTTCCTGGAAATGGAACTAGTAAATTTACTGTAACTTCTTCAGGATTCAATTTAGATATTGCTTGAACTAATTCTTCTCTTTGTGCTCTAGTTTCTCCCATTCCTATAATTCCTCCTGTACACAACTCCAATCCTGCATTTCTTGCTGTATGAAGTGTATCAATTCTATCTTGGTATGTATGTGTTGTACAGATTTCAGGGAATTTTGATTCTGCTGTTTCTAAATTATGATTATATCTTATGACTCCTAATTCTTTTAATTTTGTTGCCTGTTCTATAGTTAGGAATCCTAAACTACATTCTATCGATATTCCAACTTTTTCATTAACTTCCTCAATTATGTGACAAACTTTTTCAAAATCTTCTTTTGATGGCTCTCTCCATGCTGCTACTAGGCAGTATGAATGTGCTCCTGCTTTTTTTGCATCTGTAGCTTGTCTGACTACTTCTTCGGCAGACATTAACTGGTATTTGTCAATACCTGTATCAAAAAATGCAGATTGACTACAAAATGTACAATCTTCACTACAATAATTTTTTTTAATATTTGCTAACTGCTCTACATCTATTTTTGATCCTTGAAATGTACGAGTAATTTCATTTGCAGCATCCGATAATTGACTGAGAATTTTATCATTCACGTTGAATAGTCTGTTTACCATATCTTCATCAAGATTTTGATTTCTGAGTACTATTTCTTTACAATTTTGGATTAATTTCGTCTCGTTTTCCATATTCCAAAGTAAAAAATTCGGTAAATAAGCGTTAACCTATACTAATTTTATGGTTAACCATTATTTAGTCGTAAAAATGATGACAGATATGAAAACAGACAGCTCCGTATGGCATCCTAATACTCAAATGTCTGAATGGAAAAATTTTCCAGAAATTGTTTCTGCTAAAGGTATGTGGCTTTATGATTCCAAAGGTGGAAAAATGCTTGATGGCGTGGCTAGCATGTGGTGTAATGTATGGGGACACTCAAAGACTGAATTAGTTTCTGAAATAATTAAACAAACCAAGATCCTCCAACACAGTCCTTTGTTTAATCTTACCCACCCCTCAGCTGAAAAATTATCAAAAAAACTCATCAAATTAAATCCAAAAATGCACTCAACTTTTTTTTCAGATAATGGTTCAACTGCAATGGAAATTGCATTGAAAATTGCATTACAATACTGGCGCAATATTGGAGAAAATAAAAAAACAAACATTGCTACTTTGGAAAATGGTTACCATGGAGATACTTTTGGTGCCATGTCTGTAGGATATGTTCCAGAATTCTTCTCGAAATTTCGGTCTAAACTATTTTCTACATTACAATTTCCTGTCCCAAAAAGTTTTAGAATTCCCAAAAAAATGTCGGCCGATGAATACCGACAGCAATGTGTGGCAAAAATTGAAGAAAAACTTGAAAAAGATGATTCTATTGCTGCTTTTGTCATGGAAAGTGGTGCACAAATGGCAGGGGGTGTTATAATATATCCAAAAAATTATCAAAATCAGATATCCAAAATATGTAAGAAAAACAATGTACTTTTTGTTCTTGATGAAATAGCAACCGGATTTGGTAGGTTGGGTTCTATGATTGAATATAAAAAACAGAATTCTATCCCTGATATTGTCTCATTTGGTAAAATGCTAACTGGTGGCTATCAAACTTTTGCAGCAACATTAACTACAAAGAAAATTACAGAATCCTTTCTTGGTGAATTTTCAGACATGAAACATCTATTTCATGGTCACACTTACACTGGAAATCCAACTGCTGCTGCATTATCTCTAAAAAATTTAGAAATGTATGAGAAATTCGATTTAATTAAAAAGATACAAAAAACTTCAAAAATTTTTGAATCTAGAATTGACGAGATATCTAATCTTGAACTGGTGGGGGACATTCGTCATAAGGGCATGGTTATGGGAATTGAACTTGTACGTGATAAAAAATCCAATAAACCTGTCTCTTTTTCACACTCAATCAATAAAGTCGTCTTTGAAGAAGGAAGAAAAAACCAAATTTATTTCCGAACCTTGGGAAATATTATCATGTTAGTTCCTCCTCTTGCAATATCTCAAAAAGATCTAAATTTCTTAATTGATGGTACGATTAAAACAATCAAATCTCTATCCGGGAAATTAGCATGAATTCTCTATTTGTTACTGGCACTGATACCGATGTTGGAAAAACATGTGTTACTGCGGGAATTGTAAATCATCTTTCAAAAAAAAATATTGACGTAGGCGTAATGAAGCCCTTTGCTTCAGGTTACAAACCAACTGAAGATTTTATTTCCGAAGATGTTGAAATTCTTACCAAATATTCTGGAGTGCATGATTCTGTAGATTTGATAAATCCATATTTTTTTGAAATACCCACTTCCCCTTATGAGGCATGTATGAAATTAAATAGAGAAATAGATATTTCTAAAGTCGTTGATGCATACAATGAACTTGAATCCAAACATGATCTTGTAATTGTTGAAGGGATAGGTGGTATTATGACTCCTATCACGCAAAATTATTTTGTGTCTGATTTGATTTCTGAATTAAAATTAAATTCCATAATTGTCACTGGTTCTAAAATCGGTAGTGTCAATCACCTTATGTTAACATTTGAACACTCTCGACAAAAAAATCTCAATTTTAATGGATTTTTAATAAATCAAAATGTTTCTGATGGGTATGAGTTGTCTAGTCTTCGTCAGCAAATTTCTCGATTGACAGGCCAGAAAGTCTTTGGTGCAATTCCTTATTCCACACCTTTTAATCTTGATTCATACGTTGAAAATTTTCAAAACTTTGTTGATCTATCACATCTCGGTCTTGAAAATATTTAATTTATTCATATTCTTTGTTTGAATAAAACTTTGTGTATCTCTCAAAAAATTCCCGAATGAGATTTTATCTGTCGTATAAGACCTCTGTGGAATTTCTAACAAACGCTTTGAAATTACCCATATGTTATCATCTTTTTCTTGAATTGTTTTAATCTCTGAAATTTTATTTTGGATTTTAATCACATTTGATGTTTTCATGAATAATAAAACTATCACATTCTGTGGATTCTTCTTTAATTCTAATGTATTTGGTATAACTAAATCTAATTCAACATTTTCATATGAAATTTTTCGTTGACTGGGTATGAGCATTTCTGTAAAAAGATAATGTGTGATACTTTCTGCTAACGTTCCAAATTTTTCATCTTCATCTATATCTTCATTAATTTTGTTGATGGCTTTATCAAACACATTCTCAAATATTACTGAAAATTCTTTTTTTAGTAATAATTCATTAATTTTATCCTGACTAATTCTATCAATTTCTGCATACAATGCATCTTTGATGGGTGAACTTTCACTCATTTATTCAACAAATGCGTATCTTCTTTCTCCTCTTTTGTCTGAGGAGATATTTTCAACATGTTCTAAAACAAATTCTTTTCTTGCATTAAGTAATGATTGGTTTGGCTCTAATTTGTTTTCATGCAATTCTTCATAATCTTCCAAGCTAAGTTTTTGTCTTTCTCCAATCTCTGTTTCTAAATTCATTTCCTTTACGATTGGTAAATGTTCTGGTTTTATGACTCCACTGAAGACCATTGCACTACTTCCGCTTCCATACGATGCAAATCCAAAACGCTTTCCTTCCAAATTAACTCCTTTCTGGAATTCAAATTCTAAGCAACTTCTAAATCCTAAATATAATGATGCAGTATACAAATTACCAATACTCTTAGATGCTATTAATGAACTTGCAACCTTATTTTCATAAATATCTTGATAGGTACTTGTTTTTGCAAATCTTTTTGTAAACTCACTGTCTTTTGTCATAAATTCTGAATCTGCAATTATTGATTCAATAGTTCCTCGAGGATCCTTAGGAACAGGTTCATCCATTCCTACTTCTGCAATAACCTCTTTCCATTTTGGTGTATTTCTTAATTCATGTCTTACCAGATATGCTAATGCTTTTTTCCCCATGTTACTATATGGTAAGTGCATATTGAAATAATCAATATGGTCTAACATACTTTCACCTTCTCCCATATCTATCAGTCCTGTTTTTAGCGCCTTTCGTTTGTAGTCATTTAATGCATTTTTTACTTGAATCAGGTATAGTAAGTTTGAATATTGTCCATGAACTATCGGGGTCTCTTTTCCAAATGGTCGATAAAAGTCATATTCGTTTTTGATTGAGGTGGATGTAACTTTAGGATCAAATTCTAAAAGTCTTGGCGAATCATTTAACAACATTGCAACTGCTCCTCCACCTTGAGTCATTTCTCCACTAGAGCCTAAATCATATTTTGCAATATCTGATACAACCACCAATGCATATTTGTCTTCTGATTCTCCTGCCCTAATCCAGTTTGTATTGTCGTATAATGCGTAAGATCCACTGACACATGCAAACTTACACTCTATTCCGCCACAGTGTTGAAATGAACCTGAGCCATAAACTTGTTCTAACATTCCTATTACGTAAGAGTTCATTGCTTTTGATTCATCAAAAGATGATTCTGTGGCAACGTATAATCTGCCAATTTGTTCTGGAGATAGTTTGTTTTTCTGCATTATCTTCAAACATGCATTTGCTGCTAAGCATGCAGGGTCTTGGTTGGCATCAACTATTGCCATCTTTGAAACTCCTAATCCTTTAACTAATTTCTGTGGGTCTAATCCTCTTGCCTCTGCAAAATCTGCAGCATCCATGAACAATCTGGGAATGTAAATTGCAATATCGTCTATTCCGGCTGCCATTAGCTTTGCCTCATGATGTTGGTATATAAGACTTCCAGAGTAAATATGATTTACGTAGTGATTAATTTTCTGGCGATCTTGTTAATAAAATCTAAATTTTTCTAGTTTTCAAGCATGGAGTTAAAGATTCTTTCAAAGACTTCGTATGGCTGTGCTCCCTGAATTTGTTGAACCTGACCTGTATTTGCGGAAATAACATAAAATGCAGGAGTGCCAGTTATTCCTAATTTTTGTGCATCATTATTACTTGTAGAAATAATTTGTGCATATTTGCCCTCAACATTACATTCTGTAAACACATCCATATTCAATTCAACTTGCTGTGCAAATTTTACAAGATTTTCATTACTTGCCCAACCACTATTTTCGCCACCCCAATTATCATATAATGTGTTATGATATTGCCAAAATTTCCCTTGTTCTCCAGCACAATGTGCTGCATGTGCAGCATTAACTGAATCTTGTCCAATTATGGTATAGTCTTTGAAAATTACATTTACTTTCCCAGTCATCACAAAATTCTCCAAAATTTCATGTTCTGTGTTATGATAAAAAACATTACAAAAATGACACTGGTAATCCCCAAACTCTATTAGTGTAATTGAGGCATCAGGATTTCCTAGTATAGGGGAACCATTTTGCATAAATGTTTCTTCTGAAATTTGCTGTGGTGGTTGAGGATTTTGAGATATTTGTTTTTCAATCAATGGTTCAGAAGATTCAGAAAAATCCCCCATCCCAAAGAAAACTCCTGCAATACAAACTAATTTTCATGAAGAAAGTGTTTGTCAATGGATATGGGTCAATTGGAAGTCGCATAATACAATTCATTAAAGATGATCCTGAAATCGAGGTAGTTGGAGTTGGAAAATATTCTCCAGATTCTAAAGTTCAAGAAGCTCTTGACCACGGATACAAAGTATACGTTCCAGAAAAAAATCAAAACGCATTCTCTAATTTTAGCATCGCGGGAAATATTGAATCTGCATTAGATGAATCTGATTTAGTAATTGACGCATCTCCTGGCGGTATTGGCTTTAAAAATAAAAAATTATTTTATGAACCTCGTAACATCTCGTCAATTTATCAAGGTGGAGAAACAATAGAAGGCGATAGTGCTGTTTCAGATATGTTATTCAATTCAAGAGTAAATTACGACGATGCTATTGGCAAAAAACACGTTATGCAAGGAAGTTGTAATGTAACTGGAATGGGTAGGATACTAGAACCTTTACGAAAAAATTTTGGCACATCTTTAAAACGATTTGATGTAACTCTTGTTAGACGATGGGCCGACATTGAACAAACCGACAAAGATGTAACTGATACAATCGAACTTACTCAAAGTCCACATCATGGAGAAGATGTTAAATCATATTTTGGAAAAGACGCTCCGCTCTTTGTTCGTGCAATTAAAGTACCTACCAGACAGATGCACTTGCACATAATGGATATTCGATTTAATGACAATGTTCCATCGGTTGATGAATTACACGATGTTTTCAAAAATGAATATGGTGTTGCCACTTTATGGACTGCTAAAGGTACAAAAGACATACGTGATTTTGCTGAAAAATTAGATTTTAGTTTTAAAGATACAAACATGATTCACATTCATGCAAATATGACCCAAAAAATTGATGATACTATTCAGATAATGTATTCTGATGATCAAACTGGAATTGTAATTCCCGAAAATCACATGTTAATGCAAGCAATGTTATTTGAAAAATCGTATGACGATGCAGCAAAACATACTGAAAAATTATTTAACATGTCCAAGAAAAAAGAACTTCTTGAATCTAATTTTGGAAAAAATTAATTATTTTATTTTCTCTATCCTAATCTTTTCTGGCTTGTTCTTTTCTACTTTCTCTACCATTATTCTTATGGATTCAATCTCTACTTTGTCTCCTTCTTTTGGTATGTCTCTCAATTTTTCATGTAACAGTCCATTTAGTCTTGAATAATCATCTCCCTCGGGAATGTTTGTTTTAAAAATCTCATTAATCTTGTCAATTTCAATATCTCCATTAGTCAATATCGCATCATTTCCTTCACTCTGAAATACTTGCTGAACCTTATCTTTTTCATCACGTATTTCTCCCACTATCTCTTCTAACAAATCTTCCAACGTGACACATCCTTCTACTCCTCCAAATTCATCCATGACAATTGCCATGTGTGTTTGTCTTCCTTGCATTTCTTTTAGTAAATCACTAACACGTTTTTCTTGTGAAACAAAAATGGGCTCTCTCATTATACTTTCTAAAGATACTACTTTCTGATCTTGTTCTAAGGATTTTAAAACATCTCTTACATGCACAATTCCTACTATATTATCTTGATTTTCTGCATAAACTGGAATTCTTGAAAATCCACTGTTGTTAATCTCCGGTAATGCTTCGAATAACATTTTTTTTGAATTCAGAGTAAACATTTTGGTACGTGGAGTCATCACGGATCTAATAACAATGTCATCAAAATTTAATGCCCCGTGGACCAATTCACTTTCTTGTTTTTCGATTGCTTTGTCTTTGAGACCTTGGTCTATTACTCCTTTGATCTCATCTTCTGTTAGTCCTGGTGGATTGTCACTACTTCCTGTTAATTTTATAATTCCTTTCGTTATAGCCTCTAAGATTCTGACAATTGGATAAAATGCATAACTAAATCCTAGTAAGACTCTACTATATCTCGCTGCAATTTTTGATGCATTTGCATTACAGTATGTCTTTGGAGTAATTTCTCCAAAAATTAGAATTAAAAATGTCATAATTCCAATTGCAATTGCTAATCCCTCATTACCAAATAATTTTAGTGCAACATCTGTGGCAATAGCAGTAGCTGCTACGTTTACGAGGTTATTTCCTAGATTGACACTAGCCATCATGCGACTAGGATTCTTTTTTAATTTTAGAAGTGATGCAGAACCTTTCACTTTGTCCTTTACCATTTGTTCAATTTTGGACATTCTTGTTCCAACTAAAGCGACTTCTAAACCGCTAAAGAATCCAGAAAGTCCAATTAAAACTACTAGAATGGGTATCTCGACTTCTAACTGCATTGCAAAACCTCTAATAATTTTATTTTATTGGAATAACGCCTGTGCATCATTTATTGTAGTAACCACCACATTTTCAGATTATTATAATTAAGAGGAGGTTTCTTAAAAACCCTTGAGATTAAGTAAAATTGATTTTTAATTATTTGAGCCTAGATTTTAGGCGGTCTTGCAAATCTATTTGCAGGATCGTTATGATAATCAATTGGTAATAGTGGTTCTTTTTGTCTTCCAGTAAGAATTCCTATCACTTTGTCATCTTTCTTGATAATTTCCTTATCTCTTAATTTTTTTATCCCTGCCACTGAAGCCCCCGATGCCATTTCACAATCAAATCCATTTAATCCCACTACGGACATTCCATCTAACATCTCTTTGTCTGATACTTCTTCTACTATGCCATCTGTAAATTCTAGTGCACGTAATCCTTTTGCAATGTTGGATGGTTTTCCAATTTGAATTGCAGTAGCCTTTGTTTTTGGTTTCAGAGTTTCATCTTGATTCATTTTATTGTAAAACCTTTCAATTAATTCGAAATTTGGAGCACCGTCATTCCATCTTAGTTTTTCTTCTTCAAAGATTCCGTTATAGAGTTGATAAAGTGTATTTGCACCACTTGCATTAATTACTGCAATTCTTGGAATTTTTTTAATCCATCCCCATTCATATAATTCCATTAAAGCTTTTCCACAACTAGATGTATTGCCTAATGCTCCTCCAGGATACACTAACCAATCAGGAACTTCCCAATCTAATGTCTCTAATGCTCTAAATGGAATTGTTTTTTGACCTTCTATTCTAAATGGATTTACTGAATTGACAGTATAACTCCCTGGTTCTTCTGCAGCTTGTAGTGATTTTGTAAATGCGTCATCAAAATTTCCATTAACTTTTACCATTTGGGTTCCAAATTGATACGCTTGACTTAGCTTTCCTGGTGCTATCTGTCCATCAGGAATGTATACATCACATTCCATATTCTCATTAGCAGCAAACATACCTGCAGACGCGGAGGTATTTCCTGTTGATGCACAGATAATTTTTTTTGCACCCATCATTTTTCCATGTGTAACTGCGGCTGACATTCCATTATCTTTGAATGAACCGCTTGGATTGTATCCTTCTGGTTGGAACATCACATTTTCATTTTCAATTCCAATAAATTCTGAAACTTTTGTCATGTGATACGGTTTTGATTGTCTGCCTTCTGCCCCATCTAATGAGACTAGATATTTTGCACACTGTTCAATATCTTCAGTCTCAATTTCACAGAAATTTAATAACTCTCTAAATCTCCAAACTCCACTTTCATTATAGATGCTCCCTTGAGGATTTCTTCTCTCATAAAATGTCTCTTTTAGTTTGTGACTTGGAGCATGTTCGTATTTTACATCCAATAAATAATTACAAGATTCACATTTTATTGCGGTTGATCTGATAGGGTATGTTTTTCCACAATTGGGATTAATACATACTAGTTTTGCCTTTTGAATCATATTTTTTAGAAGAATTACCTAGTAATTTAAAGGCTGGATTGCTAATCTTTACCATATATTTTCATTAAATTTACCAAGTAAAGATTTACAACTATTTCCAATTATCTTTCTATATGGTACGTGTTGATGAATACATCTATGACCTTATGAAAAAAATCTTGGATTCTTATAATATCATTGATAATCTAGGAGAATCAAAAGATGATCTTTTCACATTAGATTTGGAATTAATAAAAATTAATGGTTTGCTCAAAGTTTTACTTCGAAAAACTGATGAATTTTCTAATAAAAACTCTGATTTTATAAAACTAAATAAAAAAATTGCAAATTACTTTGAAAACCATTTCTTTGAAAATGAGTTAGAAAAAATTAAAGAGATTTATTCTGAAGATCCTCAACGAGTAAAATCAATTCGAAATTCAATTATAAATTCACTCCAAGATAATAAGTTAATTTTTAGAATTTATGAAATTGCCAAGGATCTAAAATGATTATTTTTTCTTTTTAGAAATCTTTGCATCTTTTTCTTTTAGTTGTTTTTCTTTTTCTGAGTTTTTATCGTCTACTGCTTTAAAGACTTCTTGAATTAAACCATCGAGGTGTCCATCTGATACTTCGGGTGTCACTGATTCAGAGATATTGTTTATTGCAGCCGATATTTCAGAACTGACCTGTTCAAAACTTTCTGGATCTTCAGCAGCAGTTGCATAAAGGCTCTTAAGATTTGCCACTTGGTTTAGAACTTGATCTGTCAGATTTAGCTTATACTCCACTCCGCTAACAACAATATCTTTGGTTATCATGAAATTTCTTCAAAATGTAGGTTCTTAAAGTTTCTGACCTTTAGAATACTATCATATCTAGCGCGGCTGCATCACTAATCAGTGTTGTATGTCTTGAATTTATGACATATCCATTCTTAATTTCTTTAGTTGGGACCCATCTATTTGTAGAGGTATAATGTCTATCCACGATTAGTTTTTTCTCGACTTCTTCAATATCTAGTTCCCCTTCTTCTACTTTCTGTGAATCTAGATGTTTGATTGTAATGAGAATTTTATTGACTTTAACTCTGTCACCAAATTTCCATTGAGAGGGGGCAGTTTCGTCAGATACTTCTACTACCTTTATTTTCATCTCTTTTGTTCCTAGAACATTCTTACTGACAAGCATACGCTCATCTATGAAATCTGAGAAGCTCATGAAATTATTCTTTTTTGGGCATTAATAAACAAAGAGCCTAACTATATGACATAGTGCCAATATTGTCATTTTAGAAATTTTTGGTATTTTGAATTAAATGGCATTTGATAATCTTTTAACAAGAATTTCTTTTTTTGCCCGTCTTTTAATGCATATGTGGTTCCATCATATCTGCATACCATATCTGTAGGTTTTTTTCTTTGATCCCATACTTTGTAAAACTCTCGTAGTTCTCTGCTTTCATATTCTCCCACTCCAATACGTTTTTTTGACAAAAATTTGAATGCGAGTATAACTTGTCGTGTATCATACACTTCAAAATTATTTGTCCAATTTAGACATCGAATAATCTGATCATATGGAACAGTTAACGTTGTTCCAGTACCTGATTTTGCCTCAATTGTAAATAATATCTTATCTTCATTATTCACACATAGTATGTCTGGAAGTGCTACGCTAGGAGATCCTAGCCGAAATGCTTTCCAGTTGTCCATGCTATTGAATCGTTTAACAAGTGTATCTTCCCAATTATACCCTCTTTGACGTCTGGTTTTTGCTATTTTTTTAAAATTTAATGATTTAGTCTTAGTTACAGTTCCTTTACCATTCATGAAAATACTAATTCTATCTGTGATTTAGTAGAGTAGGTTATTTGGTAATGACCAACTGCTAATTCTTTTCAACAATAAATGAATAGACCGGCCTATTTTGAAAGCTTACTTTCATTATTACTGATTGTCCAATATGAGGCAATTCAGAAGAAATAATCTTCCCTAGCAAACGTATATTTTCATCGATTTTCACTATACCAAAAAACTCTGATTCTTTTTTAGAAAATTCAATTATCGTTCCTTTACATGAAGATTCGACCCATGATGTATTTTCGCCACATTTGTTACAAACCTTCTGTATAGGCCAAAATACTATGTTACAATTTTTACACTTGCAGATATAGAATCTGCCTTGCTTTAGTTGCTCTTCGAAAAAACTCAATTTTGTAATACCATGACTGAACTTGACGTTCCTGCAGCAGACATATTCTGGATTAATCCTGTTTTTGCATTAGAAATTTGTCTTTTATCGCATTTTTCTTGGAGTTGATTTGCTATCTCTATTGTTTGTGAAATTCCTGTAGCGCCTAGTGGATGTCCTGCTCCAATTAGCCCTCCTCGTGGATTTATCATTCTATTTTCTGTATTGAATAGATTTCTAACAAACTCTCCGCTATTTTCATTAGTTGTTAATCCTATTTCAGAAAGTGCCATTAACTCACACACTGAAAATGCATCATGAACTTCTGCTACGTCAATTTGTTCAGAAGTAATTTTGCCCATTTTCAAAGCATTTTCCGAAGCAATTCTTGTACTGGTAATTTCATCAAGATTGTTTTTTGTAAAACTTGCAGATGTTGTTTTTTGTCCTATCCCTTTAATCCAGATGGGACATTCCGATATCTTTTTAGCTTTTTCTTCCGATGCCAGAATAATTGACGAGCTGCCAGAACATGAACGTGAACAATCTAAAATTCTTAGATCTTCTGTAATTTGTTTCGAATTCATTATTTCAGAAATGGTCTTTGGTTCATTACTATATGCATGTGGGTTGTCCATTGCATGTTTGTGATTCTTTGCAGAAACAATTGCTAATTCCTCTTCAGTAGTCTGAAATTTTCGTTTATGATTTTTTGTAAGCATTGTTGCCCAAAAAATAGGATGTTCCAAATCTCCTCGTGAAATATCCCATTTCAAGACTTGACCCGGATTTGTTGCAGAATCTACTCCTGATACTAAAATCACATCTGCTAACCCTGATGAAATATAGGAATATGCTGAAATTATTGCGTTGGTTCCAGAACTACATAGATGTTCAATTGAATGAGAAATTTTTGGTTGAATGTCAGTCATTTCCGATAATATCGCACCCATGTAGTTTGAATTACCATTTGTTGAAACTAATACTCCCTCTATGTCACGTAATTCGCAATTTTTTATAGAGTTTATACAATTATTTGCAGACTCTAAAAGTAATTGCTCTACATCTTCATCGTTCTTAGAAAATTTTGTTTCTCCCGTACCTACAATTGCAACTTTATTCATTTGTTTCTCCCGAAAAGGTTTTTGTTAATAATTCGAAGGATTCTCTTGTGTCTCCTATCGGATTAAATTGTATAATTGGCAAATCAATTCCTATTTCTCTAAATGCATTTAGTTTCTTTAATCCCATATCAGGTGTTCCTGCGATACATAAATCATCTAACATTTTTTCCGTGACAAATTCATGTAGATTTTTTAATCCTGTTTTTTTGTATTCGTTAAAAATAATTTCAGTCTCTTTTGAATATCCCGAAGAATGTAAAAATTCTCGATAAATTTCTCCGACTGCTATGTAAAAACTCAGTGTTTGTTTTGCACGTTTAGATGCTTTTTCATAATCATTGTCAATACAGGTAATAATTTGTAATGTTGTATCTATTTTTCTTGTTTCCTGCATTACAGAAATAGTCTTTTTCATTTCTTCTTTAGGTCTTAAATAGAATATTATTCCGTCGCCAATCTCCCATGCTAATTCGACCATTTTCTTATTAATTGCAGCAAGATAAATTGGAATTTCTTTTCGAAGAGGTTTCGTGAGAAGTGTAAAATCTTTCAGTGAGAAAATCTTTCCTGAATAATTAATTTTTTGATTTTGTAATGCAAGACGTATGATCTCGACATATTCTCTCATCCTTTGTACCGGAAATTGAAATTCTTGCCCATGAAAGTCTTCTACAATTGGAACACTACTAGTCCCTAATCCCAGTATTAATCGTCCATTAGAGATTGCATCAACTGTCGAGGCACCCATGGCAATTAGATTTGGACTTCGCGAATAGATGTTAATAATTGATGAACCAATCTTTGAAAAATTGTTTTCTCGTGATGCAGTTGCCATCATTGAAAAATTTTCCATTCCCCATGTTTCAGGTATCCACATCACATCGGGTTTAATCTGTTCCAGTTTTTTAGCACATGCTAAAACTTCATCAATTGACAGTAACGAGCCCAAACTATACGATATTCTTTCCATTTCAATACTTGAAATATTTGGAATACTTTTTGGATTTTATTTCTTTTGAACACTCTTCTATGTCTTTATGAGAATCTATGGAAAACCATAGCGCATTTTTGAATTTAACCGTGTTTAATTTCTTATTTTTTACCATCTTTGGGAATACTATTCCTTCCAAACTTCCTTTCTTTGGAATTATTTTCTGAATCTCTGTAGATAAATGGTATATTCCAGGATTCATCCATACATTTGTCACATCTTTCAAATTAATATTTGTAACAATGTCTCCATTTAATACAAGAAATGAATTCTCTTCTACATGCTTCAGTGCCTTTTTAACAGCTCCACCTGTTCCCAATGGTGTCTTTTCAATTGAAAATATTATTTCACATCCAAAATTCTTCTTTTGTTTAAGAAATTTTTCTATCAAATGTGATTTGTAACCTGTTGAAATAATTATTTCAGTAACGCCGTATTTTTTTAGATACTTTATGGTTCGTTCAATTAATGGTTTATTATTAATTGGAATTAGTGGTTTAGGAATTTTATCTGTTATTGGACGTAATCTTTTACCTCTTCCTCCTGCTAAAATTATTGCTTTCATGATTTTTTGTTATAATCTCTATTTTTTAACTTATGTTATACTATATGATTGCCTCAAATGCAGTAAGACCAAAGAAATATCCTACCAATACCATGGTAACCCCCCATGCACATGATCCCAGAATAGTATATGTTAAAAATTTCTTAATGCTCATTTTTAACAATCCTGCGGGAATTGAAATCATTTCTCTAAATACGGGCACCATTCTTCCAAATGGAACTGAAATCATTTCTCTAAATACGGGAACCATTCTACCAAACAAAACTGCTTTATCCCCATATTTCTCAAACCATTTTTCAACTTTATCTAATTTTTTTTCTGAAACTCTTACTTTGCTTAGATATTTCAATAATGCTGCTCTTCCAAGTTTTAGAGCTATGAGATAGATTACTGTTGAACCAATAGATGCCCCAAATCCTCCTACAATGCCCAACATTATAGCTTCTATCACGCTTAATCCATTTTGTGATGCAATGAATCCTGCTGTTGGGAATACTGCCATTGTGGGAATTGGCGGAATTATTGTTTCAAGTAATGCGGCAAGAAAAACACCGAGATACAAATATTCAGAAAGTAAATCTGCAATCCATTGAATCAGGGCTTGTAATTCACTCATTGCCGTTTATCTCAGTTATGTAATAATGCAATTCTGTGTAACATTCTTTGCAATATTCTTCAAATTTTGTATGTTCGCAATCATAACCTTTGCTAGTATTTTGTCCACATTTTTCACATTTAGGCATGTGAAATCTAATTTGATGACTTCTTTATCTTTATTGCACCTAATGCAATTTGGAATATTCCTGGAGCAAACAACATTGCTACTGATGCCATTGGGTCTCTTTCAGTACCTTCAGGTGCACTTGTTCCAACCATGGCTATTCCTCCAATGAGAATTAAAACACCTGCTATGATTATCATTCCGCCTAGACCTTTTGATGGTTCTTTCAGAGAAATGAAAAATGCTATAATTGGTAAGATAAGTGCAGGTCCGCCTAGGCCCATGCCTCTTTGCATATCATCTAATGGTAAAAATCCATCACTTTTTCCTTCGCCTCCGCCCATACTGGCTGCAACATCTGCACCATACAGACACAATAATACAATTGCAATTCCTGTAATTATCAACGAAGCTTTTAGTGCCATATAATTTTGAGAAATCAAGTATTAATAAACTATTTTGATAGTTTATTGATTTGTACTAGGTTATTTTGGTTCAATGACTAGATTATTTTTTAGATCTTCTACTTGCAAAAGCAACCCTTCAATCCCTACATTCTTTTTATCTACTATGTTGATGTGACCAATTTTCCTTTGAGGCTTGGATTCTAGTTTGCCGTACATCTTTAAGAAAATATTTTCTTCTTCACGGTGTAATACATTGTATTCTCCTTTGAATGTATGTGGTCCTAAAATATTGTACATTATGGTAGGAGATTTGATTGACGTATCTCCCAATTCCATTCCCAGAATTGCTCTAAGGTGTAATTCAAATTGAGATATGGTACTTGATTGTAATGTGTGATGTCCCGAATTATGAACTCTGGGCGCAATTTCATTGATTAGTATTTTTTCATCTTGTGTAACGAACATCTCTATACCAAATACCCCTGCGCCATGTAGTACTTCCATTGTTTTATGTGCAACATCTTCTGCTTCTTTTCTTACTTTTTCTGAAACTCGACCTGGCGCAATTGTCATTCTCAAAATATTATTCTCATGAAGATTTTCTACTACGGGATATGTAGAAATCTCTCCTTTAGTATTACGTGCCGCAATTACTGATACTTCTTTTTGAAAATTAACAAATTTCTCAACCATTAGTGTTTTTCCTGCAAATAGATCTAATGCATCATCGATATCACTTTTAGAATTAATCTTATAATTTCCTCGCCCGTCATATGCATCTCTTCGTGTTTTTAATAATAGCGGAAGACCCAATTTTTCAATCATTTTTTCTAATTCTTCTCTGTTTTCCACTTTTTCAAATTCTGCCACTGCAATTCCATTTTCTTGTAAAAATTGCTTTTGCAAGAACTTATCTTGAATGATTCGCAAGGTTTCTGGAGAAGGATTTATCTCAGTATTTGCTTCTAATTTTTTTAAAACATCACTATTTCCGGATTCAATCTCATATGTTATGATATCTGATAATTCAGATAATTTTTTTATTGATTCTTCATCTTTGAAATCAGCAATAATCTGTTCTGCCCCAACCTTTGCTGCAGGGCAATTTTCTGTGGGATCTAATACTATTACTTTAGAAATTTCTTCTTTCATATTCTGTGCAGCTTCTGTAAGCATCATTCCTAATTGTCCCCCTCCAATAATGCCTAAAATTTTACTCATAACGACATGCAAATTTTGTATTACAAATAGTTTTCAAAAAAAATTATTAAAATACCGCTTTATGCATCAAAAATTATTGGTTACAAAAAAACCGCTTGTTGGAATAATTATGGGTTCGAGCTCCGATAGCCGAATAATGCATGGTGCTGCAGAGATCTTAGACTCATTTTCTGTAGCACATGAAGATCAGATAATTTCTGCACATCGTACCCCTCAACGTTTAGATGAATATGCAAAACATGCAGAAAAAAACCAATTCAAAGTAATTATTGCAGGGGCAGGAGGGGCAGCACATTTGCCAGGTATGATTGCATCTCATACAACAATTCCTGTAATCGGGGTTCCAATCATGGTGTATAATGACAAACAAATGAAAAAAACTGATAAAAACAAATATTCTGCATTTGGAGGATTGGATTCTCTATTGTCGATATCTGAAATGCCTACCGGTTCTCCTGTTGTTGCTGTAGGAGTGAATAAAGCATCAAATGCTGGAATTTATGCCTTAAAAATTCTAGGTAATTCATACCCCGAAATCAAAAAGAAATTAAAAAAACACAAATTTGATCAATACACTTCTGTGTTAAAAGAATCTGAAGAACTCAAAAAAATCGGATTATCAAAATTTGTAAAAAAGAAATTCCGTTAAGAAATTACTTCAAATTCAATATTTTTCTGATTTAGATGATTTATCAATGCATTTGATTGATTCTGGTCTTCTGTTTCAAGACTAATTGTGACTCCTGCAGAACCTGCACTTACATTAGTACTCAAACGGTCGTGAATAATTTCAACTATGTTTACATTAATTGATGAGATTTCATCAACTAACTCTTTTAGTGCACCTGGTCTATCCTTCAACAAAATTGAAATTTTCAACATTCTTCCCATATCTGAAAGTCCTTTTGTGACTATTTGTCCTAGAAGATACATGTCAATGTTTCCGCCACATAAAATTGGAACTATATTTTTTCCAGATTCTGGTTTATGTTTTAAAATATACGCTAATGCCACTGCCCCTGCAGGTTCAACAACTGCCTTTGAACGTTCCATTAATAGAAACATTGCATTGATGATATCGCTATCATCCACAGTAACAATTTTGTCAATTTTCTGTTGAACAATTTCAAAAGTAAATTTTCCGGGTGTTTTTACAGAAATTCCATCTGCAATAGTCATTTTACCCTCCACAGTTGTCAATGAATTGTTTTCTAGTGATTGTTTCATAGCAGGATATGCATTTGATTCGACTCCTATAATTTTCACATTTGGATTTTTTTCTTTTATTGCAGTAATTATTCCTGCAACCAATCCGCCGCCGCCGATTGGAACATAGATTTCATCTAAATTTGGAAGTTCTTCAATAATTTCTAATCCAATCACGCCTTGTCCTGCTATGACATGCGGATCATCAAACGCATGAATAATTGTTGCACCTGTCTCCTTTGCAATTTTTTGAGCATGAGCCCAAGATTCATCATATGTTATTCCTTCCAAAACCACATTTGCACCATATCCTTTAGTTGCAGCAACTTTTGCAGGAGATGCCGTCTTTGGCATTACGATAGTACATTGAATATTTTCAATCTGAGATGCAAATGCAACTCCTTGAGAATGGTTTCCTGCAGAAGCTGCAACCACCCCTTTACTTTTCTCCTCATCTGTTAGGGATTTTATCTTGTAATATGCGCCACGAATTTTAAATGAGCCCGTTTTCTGTTCATATTCATTTTTCAAATACACGTTAGCCCCACAAAGCTTACTGAATGTATCTGAAAATTCTAAACTTGTTTTTCTAATCACATCACTTTGAGTTTCTTTTGCTTTTAGGATGTCTTCGTATGTTATTGTCATGGAATTTTTGCACTCCTAATACATAATTAAATTATATGAAATATCTGAAAATCTGTTTTCTAGTTTTTTATGCCTAGATTTTGCAAAATATCTAAATAGTTGCGATCAAAAGCAAAATCATTAGTCAAGAGGTACAGTTCCCCAAGGCATTAGCCTCTGTACCCTTGATTAAGACTTCATTAATTCTAAAATTTTTGTTAGTTCTATCACGATTTTGTTTTTGTCCTTGTCAGTCATAATTGACGCATCAACTAAACCTTGTTTTGCACCATCTTCGACATATTCTAAATCAATATTACATAAACACCCCTCCTCACCATTAACTAATTTCTGTTCATCAATAATGACGGGCGTTGTATGAAATGTTTCCAATAACAAGTTGTCTAATTTTTTAAAAAGTTTATTTTTTTTGTCTTTAACATCTACAACTTCGGACTGGGATTCATCAATCATTTTTTTAATTTTCTCAGATAACTCTTCATCATTATAAAATAACTCAAATAATTCTTGTTTTGGCATATCCTTAAAACCTAATTCATTTAATTTTTCAATAATTAATCTGTCACTTTCTTCCTCGTATTTTGTCTCAGAATTTCCTGTACTATCTATCAAATTTGCCAACTCTTTTTGTAATTCAAGAACCTCTTGTACTGGTTTGTAATACAATTGAATATGATATTGTAATGATACATGAAGTGATAGAATATAATCTCCTAGCCTTATCTCTGATTTTGTAAAAAGTCTACGTAAATCTTCATCACTGGAACTAGATATTCCTTGGGAACTCCAATTTGGAATGTTTGTAAAATCTGAAAAAAAATTTGTTACATTTGCAATATCAAAGGTATCTATCTTTTTGGTAGTGCTATCGCCCAACATTACATCACAATTTACAGTTCTGGTTGTATCGGCAATTTTTGCAAGAAATAGATCTTGAATCTGTTGATTAATTTCATTTAATTTGAGAAAATATTCATTATTAGTTGGATTTCCAATTCTCATATGGTTGGTTTGATATACTTCCTTAAATTCTATCATTTATGGAAAGTCTTACAGAAATAATATGTAATTTAAAATACGACTTTCGTGATTTATACAAAGGAAATAGTCATACTACCGAAGTACTTCCTAATTCCCCATCTAAATTTCATATTAAAGATGAGCATCTATTATCACTCTATGCATTCCTTGAGAATAATCCTATTTACTCAAATCAAATTGTTCAGAAATTATCGGATATTGATTGTACCATATTTGAAGGAGATTTGAATAATTATTGGATTGATAGTTTAAAACATGATTCAAGCTATGCCCCATTTTATCCAACGTGGCTGTTATCCGCATTTTGTTTATCTGTTGAATCTCAAAAACTCGGTTACGAACAAATAATTGATATCGGCTCAGGGGATGGAAGAATTGCCTATTCCGGGAAGATATTAGGATTGAATTCCATTTCAATCGAAATTGATGAAAATTTGGTAGATTTACAAGAGAAAATTTCTGATAAAACAGGCGTAAAATTCAATCCAATTTGTTCGGATGCTACAACTTATGATTTTAGTAAAATCTCTGATAAACCATCGATTTTCATAATCGGAGGAGTTCCTGAAATAGGAGAGGTTTTGGCAGAATCAGTTATCAAAAATGTATTAAAAATTTAACAATTATCTAAATCTGCATTTGTTCTTACAGGAAGTCATTCTCATAGAAAATTCTCCAGAGATACAACGGATTTTGGATGGGGCCCTACAATCAAAAAATTAGGATTAAGCATAATTTCCACACATTCACTACCTACATACTGGACAATGGACCAAAAATTTGAGACACCGTATGTTTTTGTAAAAAAAGGATAAAACACAGTGTTTTTTTAAGAAATTAAATGTCTGAAAAAGACGATTCAGTGTTACCTGCAAAATCCGAAGCTGCCCAATCAGATTCATCTCAAAAAGGTAGTGTAGTGGACATGATGTTAGGAAAAAGTAGTGAAAAAGTAATTGATTCGGATACAATGATCCAGGAAACTCAGAAGCGAATATGGAGGTCATTAAAAAAAGGAATCGAGTATGATGCAACCGTAGATAGGTCTGATGCATATCTTAGAAAACATGTACATGAAAAGCAAAACATGGTGGTCATGTACGTGGATTTAGTTGGTTCAACTGATATTACTTTAACATTGCCTGAAGAAAAAGTTGCCATAATCATTAGTTCATTTGCACAAGAAATGGCATTTGCAGTTAATCATCATAATGGATTTGTGTTGAAATTTGTAGGGGATGCCGTAATTGGCTACTTTATTCACTCTAGCTCTCTCATTGCAGCAGATAATGCAGTTAGTTGTGCAAAATCTATGATTCGAATAATCGATGAAGGAATAAATCCAATTTTGAATCAATATGATTATCCTGATCTTTTTGTAAAAATTGGTGTTGATTTTGGCAACAATATGATTGTAAGATATGGCTCTGATCCTGAAAAATCTCACGTTGACCTTATTGGACCTGCAATGAACATTGCAGCTAAAATTCAGGGTAAAGCAGGTCCACAAGAAATTTTGATTGGAGAGGATGTTTACAACAGAATACATCCAACAGTTCAAAAAGAATTCTCAAAGAAGATTTGGAACAAAGATGAATGGAAATATCATAGTAGAGAGACAGGGGAATTATATCCTGTATATTACCACACTAAACAGTTAATCTGTCTGGGCATTCAACATGTTCATAATGGTGCTCAGTAAATTTTTCATTAACCACATACATCACAAT
>LUPB01000009.1 GCA_001627235.1 Nitrosopelagicus sp. REDSEA-S31_B2
TTTTCATTGTTTAATGCACGTTCCTGCATAATCTTACTTGCTCTGAAAGTATCACGTCTATGTATGATGTGAACTTTTGATGCAAATTTTGTTAAAAATGTGGCCTCCTCCATACAAGAATCTCCGCCTCCAACTACTGCGATATCTTGATTTCTAAAGAATGCCCCATCACATGTTGCACAATATGAAACTCCTTTTCCACTGAATGTCTGCTCACCTTCAATTCCAATCTTTCTTGGTGTTGCTCCTGTACAAACTATCACAGCTTTTGCCTCATATTCTTCAGAACCTGTTAAAACTTTGAATGGTTTATTTCTAAAATCTACATTTACAACGACATCGTCAATTATTGTTGTATTCATTCTCTCTGCTTGTTTTCTCATTGTTAACATCAAGTCTGGACCCATTATCCCTTCGTCAAACCCTGGATAATTTTCTACATCTGTAGTGTTCATCAATTGTCCTCCTGGTAATAATCCTGAAATTATTAGTGTGTCATGTCTTGCTCTTGAACAATAAATTCCTGCAGTGTATCCTGCTGGTCCTGCTCCGATAATGATGACATCATATGATGTCTTTGATTTCTTTGGAAAATCAGGTGTTTTTGGATCATCACCTGACCCTCTACTTTCCATAACTAATGAACTATCATCACTTGACATCATAATTTTTCAAATTACAATTACAATTTAAATCAATTTAGATTCTTTAAGATCTCACTGTGTTTTTTACATAGACTGTTTATTTCAATTTGTGAGAATAAAAGATCCTTCTGCCAATGGGCATTATTCAGTTTGCATTGAATATCTTCACAAAATGATTCTCCTGTTATATTGTAAAAAATGACTTGTAAAAGATACCCTTCAACAATTCTAGTCAGTCTTTTATCATTATAATCTAAAAATTTGTCTTTGTACTTTTCTTTAGCAGATTCTATTCCCAATCCTTGTGCTTTTAGTGCCATTGCTTCAAAATAATATTCTCTTGGCTTTGCAGGTGCCTCTATTATCCCTGTTGTAGAAATTATCGCTGGATTTGCACAAATCACTGCTCTTGCATGGTATCTATTGTCATTCTCATCAAATGTGCATGTGAGACGATTTGTCATGATTATGTGCAGCGTTTGTTCATCTTTGTTTAGATATCGAAGAATCTTTTGCAATTCAAATCCGTCATACATGAAAACCTGAGAAATTTCATCTGCATTTTCTACTTTGATTGTTGATTCCATCAATGAAGAGTCATTTGACACTTTCTTCTCAAACTCAAACTCGCTTTCGTTGTAATCGTACCTAGTAAATGAATTCTTAATGTCTTTAATTCTAATAGATGATACACTTCTAACTTGTTCTTCATTGAATTGGCTGAAAACATTCTCTGCTATCTGTACACTGAGTGAAAATTTTTCTTCTAGAAAGTCTCTTAATTGTATAATATTGATTTCTGAAACTGCAGGTTCTTTGTATAATATTATCTTTTTAAATTTCAAATAGATTATTTTGGAATTTTACTTTCAAATTCTTTAAGCTTTTGATCAGTAACTTCTGCTGCTCTTTTACCTGAGTATAACATTGAGCCAAATGTTGGACCCATTCTTGCCAATCCGTGTGTCTCTGTAACTGACATTCCTGCTGCAACTAATCCTGGAAAAACTTCTCCAGTTTTATGCACTACGTGTTCTTCTCCATCTTCTACCCACATTGGATTCATTCCTTTCCATTCGACAAGTTGTCTATCAACTAATCTCTTTACTGCCACAGAGTCGTGACCTGATGCATCTATGATCATCTTTGCTTCTAATGCTACTGGATCTACACATGTAATGTTTCTAGGCAATGCTGAAACTGGCATCCAATTTACAACAATTCCTGCAACTCTTCCATGTCTCATTACCAAATCATCAAATTTTGTTAAATTCAAGAATTTTACTCCTGCATCACATGCTCCTGCAATTAGTTTTGAAACTGCATGTGGTCCTGGTGTTAAATACAATCCCTCCCCGACTTTTTTGTATGGAACACCTAACTCGTCCCAAATTTTCTGTGCTGGTGCACGAACTGTAACTGGATTCATCATATAACCTCCTAACCAGTAACCTCCGCCTAGATAGTTATTTTGTTCAATGACTAGTACTTTGTAACCCATTAATGATAATTCTCGTGATGCAGTTAGACCTGCTGGTCCTGCTCCAATTACAATAACATCACTTTCTGCTCTATCTTGTAAAACTCCGTAAAATTCTTCTGCAATTGCTCTTGTAATTTCGACTTCTTTTGCATCTGCAAAAATCTTGTCTGGTCTTTGTTCATTAACTGATTCTTGCATGATTTTTTGCACTCTCAAAGTCATTAATAGCTTTTGCTTATGAAATTAGGTTATACTAACATCAACCGGCAAAAATGTCTGCATAGTTTACTTGATTTGTATAACTTGCCCATATCAAAAACTTATAACCACTCTGCGATCAAAATTGTATAGATGGCACAACAACTAAGACCATCAAAACCGGCTGATAAAAAGCCCAAGATTGATTGGTCCAGAAGACAAGAAGCAGAACACTTTGCTGAAACCGTAAAGCTATTCCGACAAGGCAAAGTTGACCCTGACATGTTCCGTAGATTCCGTTTACAAAATGGTGCTTATGGAACCCGCATGACTGATGATTATGCAATGGTTAGAATCAAAGTTCCTGCAGGACAAGTTTATCCATATCAATTAGAAAAAATTGCTCAACTTAGTGAGATGTACTCTATTGGTAGTGCACATTTTTCGACTCGTGAAAATATTCAATTACACTGGGTTGTTCTTGAAGATGTTTCTGAAATAATGCAGTCACTTTCTGACGTTGGAATGACTTCTCGTGAAGCATGTGGTAATACGGTTAGAAATGTAATGTGTAGTCCGTTATCTGGTGTTTGTAAAGATGAGATATTTGATGCAACTCCATATGCAATGGCAATTGCAAAATTCATGCTAAGAAATCCAATTTGTCAAGGTCTTCCACGTAAATTCAAATTCAATTTTACATGTTGTGAAAAACATGGAATGGTTAGAATTGTTGATGTTGGATTGATACCACAAATACAAGAAATTGACGGTGAGAAAAGAAAAGGATTTAAAATTTTCTTAGGTGGTGGATTAGGAAACCGTTCGTTCATTGGTCATCAATTAGAAGATTTTACACCTGTTGAAGATTTACTGTATACATCTATGGCTGTCATAAGAATTTTTGATAGATTAGGAGATCGAAAAAACCTTGTACGAAATAGAATGCGTTATTTGGTAAATGATATGGGCTGGGAAAAATTCCAAAATCTAGTATTGAAAGAACGTGCAATTGTAAAGGCAACGCAATCTGTAATCGTAAAACTAAATGTAGATGAAACTAAAAATGAAATTCGAAGACCAATTTCTGTCAGTAATGATGTTGCTTCAGTTCCTGATGGATTTGCTAGATGGCAAAAAACTAATGTAGAAAAACAATCTCAAGATGGATTCAATTCTGTATTCATAGGACTTGAATCTGGAGATATCACTGCAAATCAATTGAGAAGTGTAGCTGAAATCATTCGTGATTATTCTGCAGAAGGATTTGCTAGAAACGGCTTTTCACAAAATATAGTTATTAGATATGTTCATGATGATGACTTGAAATCAATGTATTCAAAATTACTTGAATCTGGTCTTGCAAAAACAGGTTCGTTAACAATGGCTTCTGCTGTTGGCTGTTCTGGAACCACTTCTTGTAATCTGGCTTTGACCAACTCACACAGACTGGCAAAAGAGGTACAACGAAAATTCTTAGAATTAAAACTAGATGAAGATGATGATCTAAAAGATTCAACTGTAAAAATTAGTGGCTGTCCAAACTCTTGTGGACAACATGAAATTGCAACAATTGGATTCTATGGTGGCGGTGGAAGACATGAAGATAACATGTTCCCAAATTATACAATGTCTATAGGTGGAAGATTTGATCAAGGTTCTATGCTTGGTCATCACACAGCACGTGTTCCTGTAAAACGTGTAATTCCTGTTATTTTGAAAATTATTGAATTATTCAAAGAAAACAAACAATCAGACGATACTTTGGCAAAATGGATTGATAGAATAGTTAATGGAAACGAATCATCAAAAATCTCGTCCGTAGAAGATATCAAAAAAGAAATCAGTTCTCTTTTGATTCCACCTAAAGTTGAGGATGAACCTGAATTTTACATGGATTATGGAAGTGACACTAACTATCACACTATAACTGGAAAAGGTGAATGTGCTGCATGACTGACTCTGACATGCCTGTGATTGACTCAAAAACACTACGTCAAAAAATCAAAGAAAACTCAATTAGACTTGTTGATGTTCGACGAGAACAAGAATATCAACAAGGTCATATTACAAATGCAATTAATCTTCCTCTAGCAAAACTTCTTGCTGATGATAGTGCTGAAGCAATTCAAAAAATTGCACAAGATTTAGGAATCTCTGATGAAACTTCTGTTGTAGTCTACGATGACACTTTTGGTGCATTATCATCTAGAGTTGTCTGGGCATTACAATACATTGGACACAAAGATGCAAAATTACTTGATGTGACATTTTCTCAATGGAAATCTCTTGGATATGAAATATCTACTGAGGTACCTGAAATAGAATCTGCAATTCATTCCATTAACATTAATCCTGATATTATGGCAACTGCTGAATATCTTGAAAAAGCAAAAGAAAACAAAAATGTTGTAATTATTGATAATCGTGAAAGATTGAATTATCTTGAACAACACATTCCCGGTGCAATAAACATACCATACCGAACTTTGGCCTCTGATGACAAAATTTTGAGAACAAAAGAAGGTATGAAAAACCTGCTAAAAAATAGAGGAATCTCTGAAGATGCTGAAATTATAACTTATTGTGGAAGTGTAGGCACACTTTCTGGTCTTGCATACTATGCCATGAAATCTGTTGGATTACCAAATGTCAAACTATACGTTCATTCCTTTAAAGAATGGAAAAATCTTGAAAAACCAATCGATAAACAAGAAAATGCAAATTACTGGGATTTATCTGCTGAGTGATATCTATGAAAGACATCAATGAGATAATGCCAAAAGTTCCTAACATGAAATGGGGTGCATTACTAAACAAGAAACCAACTAACAAAAAAATTGAAGAATTAAACAATCTCCTGCCTCATAATGGCAGATGGCATACAGTCTACGAAGAAGATGATGTTTCAATAATTGATGGAATTCCAATCATAAAAAAAGAAAAAGACTCTATGACTTAATTTTGTGCTACGTTTGGAATTGGAACTTTTCCAATTTCTTTTGGACCAAGTAATCCTCTTTTCTTTGCTCCAATTTTCTTTGCAACATCTGGAACTAAATCATAAATTGGAATAATTTGGTTTAATCCTTGTCTCTTTTCATTTTTCACAACAATTCCTTTCAAAATTAATTCATCTAGTCCTTTGATTGTATCTTCTTTTCCTAGGAATGTAGTCCATACAATTGAACCAATTGTATGATAACCTTGTCTTAATGATTCAATTAAAACAACCTCGATAATTCTTTTGAAACCTTCTTCTGATCTAACATTAACAAAATCTTTGTCTTTCACTGCTTTTCTTGCATTTTTGACATCAATCTCAATTGAGCGTTTTAATGCTTCTAATGAATCTGGGACTTGATTTAACATTGAAAGATAACATGCTTTGTTATACCATGCCATCCCATATGTTGGGTCTGAATCAATTGCCTTTTCGGCACAGTCTAATGCTTTTGCATAATTTTTCTTTTCATAATTTACAAGTGATTTTAGATTCCAAGCTTCTGGATTTGTAACATCTATGTCTAAAATTTTATCATAAACTCTCATTGCCTCAGAATGGTCTTCTAGATGAAATCTTGAATATCCTAGTTTGAGCATTGCCTCAACATCATTTGGATCTGCCCTTAAAATCATCTCGAAATTTCTAACTGCTTCTTCTAGTTTTTCATCAGCCATCAAATTGATGCCTTTTTTGTATAGTCTATCTCGTTGATAATTTACATTAGTTAGACTAGTTTCGTCTTTTGTACTTAATGACGTATCTTTCTTTTTGGCTAATTCTTTATCCTTTTTTTTGCCTAACACAAAGTAATTTCCTACATTTAACGGATAAAAATTAAGCTGATACTAGTGGTAAACTCGTGCCTAAAAAGCTGAGAAAATGTAATTAAATACTAGATATTGAAAGAAACGATTATGCCTCCATCTGATCATTTTGTTATAAAAGGTCAATCACCATATAAACAAAAAAATGGTGTCTTTGAAGTTGAATTTGCCATCGCTGAAGCAAAGCCTAGTGATGATCAAATTGCACAAAAATCCTTTCTTCCAATTTGGAGGTTTGGATAATTGTAGTTGATCAATTTTCTACCGTTGGTTCTTCATTTGAATTTCAAGTTCCTGAAACAATGCGAAAAGTTTCTGAAACACCAAAACCTGATTCAACCTCATCAAAAACTAAAACAACCCCCCGTTCTTCAAGTCCCGGTTCTAAAGGTCCTCCTGGAAAACCTGGTCCTGATGGAGACAAAGGAGACAAAGGAGACAAAGGACCTCCAGGAGACAAAGGTCCCTCTGGTGACAAAGGAGTTACCGGAGACAAAGGAGACAAAGGAGACAAAGGTCCTCCAGGTCCAAAAGGCGAAAAAGGAGACAAAGGAGACAAAGGTCTTACAGGTGACAAAGGTGACAAAGGAGAAGTTGGTGCACGTGGTATCGTTGGCGACAAAGGAGGAACTGGTCCACAAGGTCCGTCTGGTGATAAAGGATTAACTGGTTTACGTGGTGACAAAGGAGAAAAAGGTCCAACAGGTCCGCCTGGCGTACAAGGTGACAAAGGAGTTCCTGGTCCTGTAGGTGAAAGAGGTGACAAAGGAGTTACCGGTCCTATGGGAGAAAAAGGACCAACAGGCCCACAAGGTCCACAAGGTGAAAAAGGTAAAATTGGAATCACTGGTCCTATTGGAGAAAAAGGTCCTCGCGGTCCACAAGGTCCTCCAGGTGACAAAGGATTAACCGGAGTACCTGGTCCTCAAGGTGATCGTGGAACACTTGGTCCACAAGGTGAACAAGGTCCTCCTGGATTAACCGGCGACAAAGGTCCTCGCGGTCCACAAGGAATTCAGGGTCCACAAGGTGAACAAGGAAAACAAGGATTACAAGGCCCACAAGGCGACAAAGGCTCCCAAGGTCCACAAGGCCCTGTTGGCGACAAAGGTCCTCGCGGTCCTCCAGGTCCGCCAGGTGACAAAGGACCTACAGGTGGAATGTCTGAAGAACAAAAACAATTGTTTAAAGATATGCTTGACATCTTAGTTCGAAAAGGAATCATATCGCCTGAAGAACAAATTGAATTACAGAGCCATCTGTATTAGATATCAGTACAAACTCTCAGCTACCGTTCTATATGGAACAAGCCATCTTTCATGATTACACTCTGTACATTTGTAGAGCCATCGTCGTTTTCTTGTAACAACTTTTGGTACAACTACCACCTCATGACTAGTCTTACTCATACAGAAATCACATCTTCTATCTTCATACTGTTTTACTTCCTCTTCTTCTCCTAGAAATTTGGCCAATTTCTTAAAATCCTCTTTTAACTCATCAACTAATTTTTGATTGTAAATTGTTGCAGCTGGATGAAATGTAACAAAGAATTTCCTTCCGTCTTTTTCTACAATTTTTCCATGATTCTTTGTTATCTCCTTTCCATCTAAAAGCGTGCCATATGCGGTATTTCCCATCACGCAGATTATCTTTGGATTGATTATTTCGATTTCCTGATTGATAAAATCATTACATGATTTTTCTTCTTTTTTTGTTGGGACTCGATTTTTTGGCGGTCTGCACTTTACAATATTTGTAATGTACACGTCCTCCCTACTAATCCCTGTATCCTCTAGAATCATATCTAGTCGTTTTCCTGCTGCTCCCACAAATGGTTCTCCATGAATATCTTCATTTCTACCAGGTGCCTCTCCAACAAAAATCACATCTGCATCAAATCTTCCTTTACCTGGAACTGCTTTTGTTCTAGTCTCACACAATTCACAATTCTTACATGTTTTGACCTTCTCTGCAATCTCATCAAGTTTGTGCATATGTATGATTCTAAATTGAACTAAATAATTAATCTAAACTCATCTGTGATATTGCCGGTAAGGTGAAAAAATACTCATCTTCAAATTCAAAGTCTGTTTTTCCTTTTTCTCTTAATGACTCAAAGTAGTTGTTACAATCTGAGTGAAATTGTAAATTAGTACTATTGGCCATATTACTCGATCAAAAACAATTCTTTTGTTTGGCTTTGTGAGAATAATTTGTTAAACTTGTATGGAATGTTTTATGCATTAAAAGAATCACATAATAGAACCAAGACTAAATCCCATTCATGACTGAGATACAAAATTTTGAATCAGAATTTGTTATTGATGGGGGGAAAATTCCAGAAATGGAATTTCAAAAATTCTTTGATTCTACTACCATGAGCATTCATCTTAAAGAAAATCAAAAACCTCTTGGTAAGAGAGGCAAGCCTGGAAGCTTTGAATTAACTGAATTAGATTCTAAAACACTTGATAGAAACTATCTTGAATTAATGATAAATCAAATTCTTTCTGCAATTGATGATGAAACACTTGGAAATACTGAAATCTCAAAACCTGGGGCTTTAGTTGTTCAATATCGTGATTATCGAATCGCCATAACCCGACCTCCATTTTCTGAACTCTTAGAAATGACAATTGTGCATCCAATAAAACAAATGTCATTAGAGGATTATCATTTATCTGAAAAATTAATGGCTCGTTTAGAAAAACAAGCTGAAGGTATTTTGATTTCTGGTGCACCTGGTTCAGGAAAGAGTACTCTTGCATCCGGAATTGCAAACTTTTTCAATTGTAATGGGAAAATTGTTAAAACATTTGAATCTCCACGTGATTTGCAAGTTGATCCTGGTGTAACACAATATACAAGACTTGATGGAAGTTTTGAAAATTCTGCTGACGTTTTGTTACTTGTTAGACCTGATTATACCATATTTGATGAGGTACGTCGTAGAGAGGATTTTAGAATTTTCAGTGATCTTCGATTGACAGGTGTTGGAATGGTTGGGGTTGTTCATGCAAATACGCCAATAGATGCAATTCAAAGATTCATTGGAAAAATTGAGCTTGGAATTATTCCTAATGTTTTAGATACGGTAATCTATGTAAAAGATGGTGAAATCGCTAAAGTCTATTATCTGGAACTAAAAGTTAAGGTTCCATCTGGAATGGTTGAACAAGATCTGGCCCGTCCTGTAATTGAAATTTCTGATTTTGAGACAAACGATTTAGAATATGAGATTTATACATTTGGTGAGGAAAACATTATCATTCCCGTTGATGAGAATGGTTCCCAAAAAACTGGAATAGAACATTTAGCTGAAGAGCGAATCCTTGAACATCTATATCGATTTGATTCTAATCCAAAAATTGAATTTCAGGGGCCTGGGAGAATCAAAGTTTTTGTTTCAAGCGATTCAATTCCCTCTTTAATTGGCAAGGCTGGAAAAAACATTCAGGAATTAGAAAAAACTATTGGCTTACATATTGATGTTGAAGAACATGGTATCCAAAGAGAACTTCCATCTTTGGCATTACCTTATGATTTTTCAGAATCTAGAACAGCATTCATTTTTGAAGTAGATAGAGAATTCACTGGAAATATTGCAAACTTTGTGGTTAATGATGAATCCCTATTTTCATCTAAAATTGGTAAGAGAGGGAAAATCAAAGTCTTAAAGCGTTCATCTGAGGGTAAGCGTTTCTCAAGATTTGTTAGTACAGCAGACTCTTTAGAAATATTCCTAAAGCGCGATTAATCTAAATCTGCTAATCCTTTAAAAAATTTCAAATACTAGATGTTCTTACAGTATGGTATGTGTGGAGATCCAGTACTAGATATGCTATTTTATGCAGTCCCATTTGCATTGTTAGGTGTTGGAGGATTGTTCTTCTTGAAGGGCAGTCGTAAAAAGATTGAGGAAATTTTTAGTTAATTCTCAGAATTCATTAAAACTACTCATTAACTTTGGATTTGCTTTGAAAAATGTAACAAATTTTCTAATCTGTCTGATTGTTTTTGGGTTAAGATGATGTTCAATCCCTTCTGCATCTTGATTTGCAATCTCTTTCCCGATTCCTAAAATCTCAAAAAATTCAAGTAATATTCCGTGTTTTTGCTTTATCATATCTGCAACACGTTGACCTTCTTCTGTTAGATTAATTCCATAATATTTTTCATATTCCAAAAATCCTTCTGCATCTAATTTTTTGAGCATTTTTGTAACACTTGGAGCACTAACATTCATGTATCTTGAAATATCTAATGTTGCAGCATATCCTTTCATGTCTACTAATTCGGATATAACTTCTAGATAATCTTCAACTCTGTCTGATATG